>NZ_JBIAKV010000002.1:96795-102117 GCF_042872705.1 Micromonospora sp. NPDC005203
CTCGCAGAACCGGCTCACTCCTCGCGCTCACCGTGCCTCCCTCGTTCGCGACTGCGGGGCTCGCAGAACCGGCTCACTCCTCGCGCTCACCGTGCCTCCCTCGTTCGCGACTGCGGGGCTCGCAGAACCGGCTCACTCCTCGCGCTCACCGTGCCCTCCCCGGCAGCACCTCGGCTGGCAGGTCGACGACCCGGGCGCGCAGCAGCTCCCCGAGCGCCTTGGCCTGCGGGTCGAACCGGGTGGACGCGGCCACCCCGGCCCCGAGCAGACCCTCGATCACGAAGTTGACCGCGCGCAGGTTCGGCAGTTCGTAGCGCCGTACCGAGAGCGGCGCGGTCTCCGGCAACAGCTCGGCCAGCCGCTCGACGGTCAGCCAGGCGCGCAGCCACGCGTAACCGGTGTCGGTCCGTGCCCAGACACCGAGGTTGGCATCCCCACCCTTGTCCCCGGAGCGTGCGCCGACCAGCTCGCCGAGCGCGCCGCGCCGCGTCGGCCCGCCAAGCGCCGTGCCGTCGTACGGGACTGTCTCGTCCGCCGGCACGGCGGCGGTGCGGATCGGTGGGGCGATCGGCACCCGTTGACCATCGGGCAGCACCGCGACGTGCGCCACCGCGTCCTGCGGCGTCGCGTCGGCGGTGAAGACGCCGTACGGGGTCGCGTCACCCGGCAGGGTGGTCAGTGTGCAGCCCGGGTACGAGGCCAGCGCCAGCTCCACCGCGGCGGCCGAGAAGGCCCGTCCGGCCCGCGTCCGGTCGCCGTCTCGCAGGTGTACGTGCAGCAGGGCACTCGCGGCCTCGGTGTCGGCGGCGTCCACGTGGTCGGTCCGGGCCAGCGTGAACTCCAGCCCGTCCTTTTTCACCGCCTCCTCGACCTGACCCCGGACCAGGGCGGCCTTCGCCTCGATGTCGAGTCCGCAGAGGACGAAGGTCATCGAGTTGCGGAAGCCGCCGAGGTTGGTGACGCCCACCTTGAGCGTGGGCGGTGGCGGCGTACCCCGGACCCCGGAGACCCGGACCCGGTCCGGACCGTCCTGGCGCAGCATCACCGTGTCCAGTCGGGTCACCACATCCGGCCCCAGGTACGCCGGTCCACCGATCTCGTAGAGCAGCTGCGCGGTGACCGTCTCCACGGTGACGGCGCCACCGGTGCCCGCATGTTTGGTGAGCACCGTCGAGCCGTCGGCGTGTACCTCGGCGATCGGAAAGCCGGGCCGGTGGCCGCCGTCGGGCAACTCCGTGAAGAAGCTGAAGTTGCCACCGGTAACCTGTGCGCCGCACTCGACGAGGTGCCCCGCGACGGTCGCCCCGGCCAGCTCGTCGAGGTCGTCGCGGCCCCAGCCGTACCGGGCGATGGCCGGGCCGACGACGAGCGACGCGTCGGTGACGCGACCGGTGACCACCACGTCCGCACCGCCGTCGAGGCACGCCGCGATGCCGAACGCGCCGAGGTAGGCGTTCGCGCTCAACGCGTCCGGGCGCTGGAGGGCGTCGCCCTCGACGTACCCGACGCGGGCCGGCAGGCCCAGCCGGACGGCGAGTGCGGTGATGGCGGCGGCCAGGCCGGCCGGGTTCAACCCGCCGGCGTTGGTCACGATCCGCACCCCCCGTTCCAGGGCGGTGCCGAGGCACGTCTCCAGTTGACGCAGGAACGTCCTCGCGTAGCCCAGGTCGGGGTCGCGCAGCCGGTCCCGGGCGAGGATCAGCATGGTCAACTCGGCCAGATAGTCACCGGTCAGCACGTCCAGCTCGCCGCCGTCGAGCATCTCCTGCCAGGCGGTGAACCGGTCACCGTAGAAACCGGAGGCGTTGCCGATCCGGATCATGCCGGCGTCCCCTTCCCGCCGGCCGGCTGCCGGCCGTCGCCGGGCGGCCCGGCGAACGCCTGCGCCACGTCGAGCCACTCGTCGGCGACCGGCCCGGTGGCGACCAGGGCCAGGTCCGCGCGGTGTCGGCGCTGGGTGACCAGCAGGCAGAAGTCCAGGGCGGGGCCGCTCAGCCGGTCGGCGGCGTCCGCCGGACCCCAGGTCCAGACATCGCCGCCGGGCCCGACCAGCTCGACCCGGACCGGCGTCGTCGGTATGTCCCGGCCGTGGGCGGCGAACCCGTGCCCGAGGGTACGCACACCGAGGTGCGCGACGTGCCGGAGTCGGTCGCTCGCGGGTCGGACGACGCCGAGCGTGTCGGCTACGTCCTCGCCGTGCGCCCAGGTCTCCATGATCCGGGCGGTCGCCATCGAGGTGGCCGACATCCGGGTGCCGAACCACTGCAGTTTCTCGCCGGCCGGCACGGCGGCCAGCGCGTCGGCGAGAGCCGCCCGGCCGGCCCGCCAGCGGGCGAGCAGTTCGGCGGGCGGGGCGAGGAACTCCTCTGCGCCGTCATCGACCATCCGGGTCGGGTCCGGCGCGGCGGTCACCGTCGCGAAGAACGCCTCGGCGTCGGTGGCCGCCAGCAGCGACACGTGATCGGTCCAGGCGAGGTGGGCGATCTGGTGCCCGATGCTCCAGCCCGGCGCGAGGGTCGGTCGAGCCCAGTCGGTCGCCGGCAACGGCGCCACCAGGCTGTCCAGTTGGGCGGACTCGGCGGCCAGATCCGCGAGCAGGTCGGTGAGATCGACCATGGGTGCCTCCGGTCGGTTTTTGGCCGGCGCGGCCAGCGGTCAGGGCGTGAGCAGGGTGGCGAGTTGGCGCTTCCAGGTGCTCAGCAGGGCGGTACGGCGGGCCGAGTCGTCGTTGAGCAGGTTGGCCACCCCGAGCCCGCGGAGCAGGTCGAGAGTGGCCTGGACCGCCTCGCGGACACCGGGTCGACGCTCGTCGACACCGAGTAGTGCCACGGTGAGGCGGTGCATCTCCCGGCCGACAGTCGCCTCCAGCGGCACCAGGGCGTCGCGGAGTTCCTGGTCCGTGCGGGCGGCGACCCAGAGTTCGAGGGCGGCCACGAACAGCGGCCCGGTGAACGCCACGCCGAGCAGGTCGATCACCCGGTCCAACCGCTGCGGGCCGGCCGGCAACGCCTCGGCCTCGGTGCGTAGCTCGACGGCCCGTCGCTCGGCGAGATGGGCCACGGCGGCTGTCACCAGTGCCGCCTTCGTCGGGTAGTGGTGCAGTTGGGCACCGCGCGAGACACCGGCCCGCGCGGCGACGACTGTGGTCGTGGTGCCGGACCACCCGTGCTCGATCAGGCAGTCGACCGTCGCCTCCAGCAGACGGGCCTGGGTGGCGCGGCTGCGCTCCTGCTGAGGGACACGCGTCGATGCGGTGGGCACCGGACCAGCCTGCGGCCTCGGAAACAAACAGTCAAGACTGACTTTTTTGGTTGCCGTTCGGCTCGCCGCCGAGGCATCGATGCCGTACCGGCCGGCGGCCAGGTTCGAGCGTCGTCCTGGTTGCGGCGGTTGTTCTGGTTTGAGCCGCACGAGGTAGCGGTACGCCGAACGATCGGCTTGAATCGGTCCGCACGGCTGTGGGCGCGCTGGCAGAGACGCGGGGGACGAACGGTCGATGGCGAACGAGCGGTACAACGACGGCACAGCACCTGACCCGGCGACCGCCGGCTCGGCTGCCGAGTTCGTGGCCCAGATGCGCGCGCTGCGGCAGTGGTCCGGACTGACCATTCGGCAAGTGTCGAAGAGGGCCCGGGATGCCGGCGACGTGCTCCCACACAGCACCCTGAACACCGCCCTGGGCCGGGCCAACCTGCCGAGGGAGACGCTTGTCGCGGCGTTCGTCCGGGCCTGTGCAGGCGATCAGGACACGGTGGACCGCTGGATCGCCGCGCGCAAGGCGCTTGCCGCGGCCACCGCCGGTCGGCCCGAGCCGGTCGCTGTCGCTGTCGCCGTCGATCCGGGCCTGGCCGATGCCGACTCGTTCGTCGACGGGCCGAGGGTCCGCCCGCCGTGGGGTTTGCTCGACGCGGTGCCACCCCTGCCGGCGGAGTTGGCACCGGGACCCGGCTGGGGGCTCGACGATCCGACACCGCTGGCAGCCGAGACCGCGGAACGCAGCGACGACTCGGCGCCCGGTGGTGAGCACACTGTCGCCGCTACGGCTGGCGCTGGTGAGCCGCTTGCCGCCGATGCGCGGGGTGTCGGCGGGCAGCCGGTCGCCGCCGAGTCGACGCCGATCGAGGACCGGCCGGTCCGTCCCCTTCTCTACGCCGAGGGACCGCTGGCCACGGCCGTGAAGGGCCGGCGCAACAGCGCCTGGGCGGGGTTGCACCGCAAACGTGCACCGAACGCCGACGCTGCCCCCGCGCCACTGCGGCTGCGGGACTTCGTGCCGCCGCTCGCCTTCCGGTTCCGTCGGCCGACACGCGTACTCCTCGGCGTCGTGGTGCTGCTGCTGATCGTGGTGGCCGGCGGCCTGGTCGTCCGGACCCTTCGCGATCCCGACGTCGGCGACGATCCACCGGCGGTGCTCGCCGAGCCGACGGCCAGCCCAGACGTCGACGTGCAGTTGCCGCCCGCGGACGCTGGCGCGCGGACACCGAACCCGAGCCTGCCACCGACCAGCCCCGCACCGGCGGTCATCAGCCCCGCGCCGGGTGCGCCCACGTCGAGTGCGCCCGCGCTGAGTGCGCCCGGGTCGAGTGCGCCCAGGTCGAGTGCACCCGAGGTGGCGCAGACGAAGGCGGCCACCACGCTGCCCGCCGCGGGGCAGTACCGCATGATGCCGGCAGCCACCGTCGGGCAGTCGTACTGCGTGGGTGTGGGTCCGGAGCCGGGGAACGACCGCCCGGACGTGGCGACCCTCGTTCCCTGTGCCCAGGCCGAGCCGGCCACCAGCGAGCTGCGGAAGGTCGGCTCGAACACGTACCAGATCTACTGGGCGCACCCGTCCGGGGACGGTGGCTGCCTGCAGGTCGACCCCGACCCGAACGGCGAACCGTCGACCGCTGACGGGCAACTTGTGGCCCCCCGCAGCTACTGCAACCGCCCGGATCAACGATTCGTCCTTGAACCGGTGCAGAGCAGCGCGGGTCAGGGTTACCGGCTGCACGCCACCACCGCATCGAACAGGTGCATCGGCCCGATCGGCGGTAGCCGGACCGCGGGTACGGCGATCGCCCAGGTGTCGTGCTCCAACGACAACGTGCAGGTGTTCCTCTTCAAGCGGTGATGCTCGCCGGCCAGCCACTCGTACGTCCTGGTTGGTGGTCGTGGTCGGTCGAGGCGATGCGCCGCGGAGAGCGACCATCGACTGCTCCTGACCGCCTGTTCCCGCCCTACTTGCCGCCGGTCTTCTTCGTGCCCTTGCCACCGGTCTTCTTGGTGTCCTTGTCGGTGTCCGCGGTCTTCTTGGGTGTGGTGTTGTTGCCGGTGGTGGTC
>NZ_JBIAKV010000002.1:102213-163592 GCF_042872705.1 Micromonospora sp. NPDC005203
GGTCTTCTTGGTGGTGGGTGCGTTGGTGGTGTTGCGGGCGTTCTGTTCGCGGAGTTTGCGGGTGCGTTCGGTGACGCAGGTGTCGTAGCCGCCGCATTCCTTGCGGGCCTGGAGGTAGGCGGGGTCGTTGTTGGATCGGTCGGCGCGCGTGGTGGTGGTCTTCTTGGTGTCGGTCTTCTTGGTGGTGGTGGTCTTCTTGGGTGTGGTGTTGTTGCCGGTGGTGGTCTTCTTGGTGGTGGGTGCGTTGGTGGTGTTGCGGGCGTTCTGTTCGCGGAGTTTGCGGGTGCGTTCGGTGACGCAGGTGTCGTAGCCGCCGCACTCGACGCGCGCCTGGCGGTACGCGGGGTCGTTGTTGGACCGGTCGGCCTGCTTCTTGACCTTGGTGTCGAGTTCGCGGAGTTTGCGGGTGCGTTCGGTGACGCAGGTGTCGTAGCCGCCGCACTCGACGCGCGCCTGGCGGTACGCGGCGTCGTTGTTGGACCGGTCGGCCTGCTTCTTGACCTTGGTGTCGAGTTCGCGGAGCTTGCGGGTGCGATCCGTGACGCAGGTGTCGTAGCCGCCGCAGTCCCGGTGGGCCTGGAGGTAGTTGCGGTCGTTCCTGGACCGCTTCGCGATGTTCTCGGCCTCCTCGTACTTGATCAGTGCCGGGGCGATCCGCAGCGCCTCGGTCTGTCGAAAGCCCTTCGACCCGTCGAAGTCACGCCTGGTCTTCTCCCACGGGCTGCGCTCCGGGTACTCGCGGTAGTCGGCGATGATGCGCCGGCGCAGCGCCGGATCCTCCATCGCGCGGTGCAGCAGCTTCTCATCCTTCACCCGGCCGTGCTTGCGGATCTCGTCGGCGATGCCCTGGCCGATCAGCTCGCTGGCGCCGCTGTCGACCCGCGGGCCGCCCGGCCGGAACATCGAGGACCACGGACGCGTCGCCTTCGAGCCGACGGGCCGGGGTCCCTTCGGCTCGGTCCTGGTCGCGCCGGTCGGTGGCTTCTTCGGCCCCTTCGGTTCCTTGGGGCCACGGGCGGTGGTGCCGGAGGTGTCGCCGTCGTCGCCCCTGCGACGGTCGTAGTCGGCCTTCTCCGCCTCGGCCTCGTCCAGCTCCTTCTGGATGACGTCGCGCTTCTTCGCCAGCTCCTTCTTGGCGCCCGGCAGGGCACCCCTCCGCTCGGCCGTGGCCAGATCGCGGTCCAGATCATCGAGCCTGTTCCGCAGCCGGGTGATGGTCCCGTCGTGGTCGGGTTTGGTGGTCTTCGCATCGAGGAAGTCGCGACGGTTGTCGGCGACGTCCTTCCGCTTCTGCGGCAGTTCGGCCGCTGCCTTGGCCCGTTGCTCCGGCGACCGGGTGGTGTCCTTAGCGATCTCCGTCAGCCTCTTCAGCTCTCGCTGGCTCTTCTCGTACTCCCTCTTCAGGCCCGCAAGGCTCTGCTTCGATTTGCGGTAACCCTCCTCGATGTCCTGGGCCAAGGACTGGAGGTCTTTCCAACTGAAGCCGGTCTTGCCCTCCGCCACCCACCCCTCGACCCTCTTGACGGCCAGATTTCCGATGATTTTCTTCATGTAGTTCGGGTCGTCCGGGGTCGGTGAGCCCAGGGCCGAGATGTCGTAACCGAGTTTCGCGAGCATCCGGCGGGCTCGCGACATCGCGTTACGGGATTCGGCCGGGTCCGGTGTCGGGCTGGCCGCCGCCGGGCGCTCGTCCGGATCTCCGGGGGCAGCCGACGCTGCCGAGGCCGGGGCGACAAGCACGAGGCTCGCCGCGACGGCGACCACCGCGACCAGCGGCACCAGCCAACCGCGCACCACCGCCGCCCACCGCGCCAACACCCAGCCGGTCCGCGTGGAACGGCCTTCCGCACGCCTGGTACCCATCACTGCCCTCCAGTTTTCGTCTGCCACGGTCACCCGCCGCCCAGGGCGGCCGGCCGGCCCGGGTCACGACCGGGCCGGTGGGCGCCGCCATCGCGGCCGGCGCTCACTCGTTTCATGACAGCCGTCCCCACCTCGTCCCGGAAGAGCAGCCGCAGGTCGGGACAGTCCCGGACAGCTCTGGACGGGGTCCGGGACGGGCGAGGAGGTGAACGGGTCAGACCGGCTTCAGCGGCCGTCGCGGGGAGCGAAGACGGCGAGCGCCTCGGCGTCACTGTGCCGGGACCGCAGGAATTCCTCGGCCCACTCGGCGGCGTCCGGGAAGGTCGACTCGGCGGCCACCCGGGCGCAGGCGGCGTCGACATCGAAGCGGGTACGGCGGAGCTGGACGCCCGGCCCGAGCAGCGCCCAGTACGCCCCCGCGCCGCCGTACGGCATGCCGAGGCTGCCCGGGTTGACCACCAGACGTCGATCGACAAGCCGGGTGAAGGGCATGTGGGTGTGGCCGCAGACCACCGTCGTCACCTCGGCCGGCACCTCGGCGAACACCTCTGCCCAGCGCTCCATCCGGGTGTCGACGAGGACGACCTCCTCGTCGTCGCGCGGGGTGGCGTGGCAGAACAACGTCGGTCCGAGGCCGTCGATCTCCAGGGTCACCGTCAGCGGAAGTGCGGCCAGCCGATCCAGTTGGTCGTCGCGGAGCTGCTCGGCGGCCCAGTTCGACACCTCGATGGAGGCGGGGCGGCCGGCGCGGGCCTCGACCAGCTCGCGCTCGCAGTTGCCGCCGACCCAGCAGACCCGGTCGCCGAGATCAGCGAGCAGGTCCAACACCTCGACCGGTTGTGGACCGGCCGCGATGTCCCCGGTGAGCACGATCAGATCGGCGGTGGCGACGTCCGGCTCGGCCAGCACGGCCTCCAGCGCGGGCAGCACACCGTGGATGTCGGAGAGGACAGCGACTCGGTTCGGCATCAGCCCACCCTGGCGCTGGCGCCGCGCCGGGTCCAGCGAATCTGCGGCGGGCAGACGACGAAATCCGGCCCGGTCCGCGTACCGCGGGCCGGGCCGGAACGTCGCGGGCGCCGGGGGTGGTAGCCCGGCGCGCCGGGTCAGACGCGGGCGCGCCGGGCCAGGCGCTCCGGGTCCAGGATGATGATGCTCTTGCCGTCCAGGCGCAGCCAGCCACGCGAGGCGAAGTCGGCGAGCGCCTTGTTGACCGTTTCCCGGGAGGCGCCGACGAGCTGGGCGATCTCCTCCTGGGTGAGGTCGTGGGTCACCCGCAGGACGCCACCGTCGCGGGTGCCGAACCGGCCGGCCATCTGGAGCAGGTTCTTCGCGACCCGACCCGGCACGTCCGTGAAGATCAGGTCGGCGAGCGAGTCGTTCGTCCGTCGCAGCCGCCGGGCGAGCACCCGAAGCAGTTGCTCGGCGATCTCCGGGCGGTTGGCCAGCCACGGCCGCAGCGCCTGCTTGCGCAGCCGCACGAGCCGGGTGTCCGTTACCGCGGTGGCGGTCGCCGTACGCGGACCCGGGTCGAAGAGCGACAGCTCACCGACCATGTCCGACGGCCCCATCACCGCGATCAGGTTCTGCCGGCCGTCCGCTGCGCGGCGACCAACCTTGATCTTCCCGGACAGCAGGATATAGAGGCTGTCACCGGGCTCGCCCTCATTGAAAACGATCTCGCCCTTGCGGACTTCGATCGTCTCCATCTCCTTGGCAAGCGCCTCGGCAGCTTCCGGGTCGACACCCTGGAAGATCCCGCTGCGGGCCAGTACCTCGTCCATCGCGCACCTCCGGTTGCGCGTGCCGTCCGTCGGCCGGGTCCGCCGTCCGCTGATCCCCTCGCGCGCCGCCAAGTCTAGGCGCACATGAGCTTGAATCAGAGGTCGCCCCTGGAATCTTGATCGTTGGGCGTAACCTGCCCGACGTGCTGAGCGAGCCAACTCTGACCAGTCGCTCCGAGGGCGGGTGGGACATTCCGCTGCTCGTCTGGCGCGCCGACGGACCTCTGCGGGCCGTCAGCAGCGGCCCGCTGGGCGGTGGAATCGGCGAACGGCACTGGGTGCTGAACGCGACAGTGCCGATGTCGTACGACCGGGACGACCCGGCCGCCCACCTGACCGCGCTCGCCGCCGACCTCGCCCTCGACGGACCCGGCGTTGGTCTGCTGACCGGCGTCGACGTGGCCGAGGTGGTGGCTCGGGCCGACACCGGGGTCCGGGCCTGGGCGACGGTCGGGCTCGGCACGCCGGTGCGCGCGGCCGCGCCGGCTCCGGCCGGGCTCGTCCAGCGGGTCGGCACGGTCAACATCGTGGTGTACGTGCCAGCCCGACTCGCCGACTCGGCACTGATCAACGCGGTGGCCACGGCGACCGAGGCGAAGACCCAGGCGATCACCGACCTCGGACTGCCGGGGACCGGCACCCCGACCGACGCGGTCACCGTGCTCTGCCCGGTCGACGGGCCGGGGGCCGCGTACGGGGGGCCGCGCTCCACCTGGGGCGCCCCGCTCGCCCGAGCGGTGCACGCGGCGGTGCTCGCCGGGGGTGCTCGGGCGGTCGTGCCCTGGTCAGAGCAGCTTGCCGACTGAACTTCCGACCGATCGGCTGTCGTCGGCGCGTTGTCGGCCCGGTAGGGTCGCGAGCGATGTATGCTCCCGCCTCCCTCGCGTCCCGCCCGCGTCCCCGCGTCGTCCTCGGCCTCGCCGGGCTGCTGGCCGTCCTGCTCGTCGCCGGCTGCGGCGACCCCGGCGGGGAGAAGGCTCCCGTCTGGCAGCCCGGTGCCGGCGGCGGTGGCACCGGCGCACCGGTGACCACGGCCGGCCCGGAGGCCACCGGGCCGGCGGACTCCGCCACGGGCGGCGCGATCTCGCTGTCCGCCACCGGCGACATCATCATGGGCAACGCACCGAGCCGGCTGCCCGCCGCCGGCGGCAAGGGCTTCTTCACCTCGGTCACCGAGGCGCTCAAGGCCGACCTGGTGATGGGCAATCTGGAAGAGCCGCTGACCGTGGACACCGGCACCGGCAAGTGCGGTGCCAACTCCACCCGCTGTTTCCAGTTCCGGGCCCCACCGGAGTACGCCGCGCACCTGCGCGACGCCGGCTTCGACGTGCTCAACCAGGCCAACAACCACGGCTACGACTACGGGCCGAAGGGCTACGAGAACACCCAGCAGGCGCTGGAGAAGTACGACCTGCGACACACCGGTGCGCCGGACCAGATCACCGTGGTCGACGTCAAGGGCGTGAAGGTCGCGGTGGCCGGCTTCTCGTCGTACGTCTGGTCCAACAGCCTGGTCGACATCGCCGAGGCGAAGACCGTGGTCGCCAAGGCCGCCACCATGGCCGACGTGGTCGTGGTGCAGGTGCACATGGGTGGCGAGGGGGCGGACAAGACCCGGGTCAAGCCGGGCACCGAGATGTTCCTGGGCGAGAACCGGGGCGACCCGGTCAAGTTCTCCCACGCCATGATCGACGCCGGTGCCGACCTGATCGTCGGACACGGGCCGCACGTGCTGCGCGGCATGGAGTTCTACCAGGGCCGGCTGATTGCGTACAGCCTGGGCAACTTCGCCGGCGGCGGCAACTCGCTGAGCAACGATGGCCGCCTCGGCTGGGGTGGGGTGCTGAAGGTCTCGCTGAAGCCGGACGGCAGCTGGGCCGGTGGCTCGTTCACCTCGACGTACATGAACGACGCCGGTAAGCCGACGATGGACTCGAACGACAGGGGTCTGGGCCTGATCGGCGACCTGAGCGGGAGCGACTTCCCGAAGAGTGGCGCCCGGTTCGACGAGCAGGGCCAGATCTCTCCGCGAACGGGCGGCTGACCCGAGCGGGAACGTCCGGGGCGCGACGTAGGCTGACCGTCGTGACAAGTAGTCCCCCCGGCGCCAGCGAGACCGACCTCGGGCGCACCCGCCGTGCCCGCAAGATCGGCCGGGTGCTGACCGAGACGCATCCCGACGCGCACTGCGAGCTGGACCACTCCAGCGCCCTGGAGCTGTCCGTCGCCACGATCCTCTCCGCGCAGTGCACGGACAAGAAGGTCAACGAGGTCACCCCGAAACTCTTCGCCCGCTATCCGAGCGCCGCCGCGTACGCCGGTGCCGACCGTGGCGAGATGGAGGAGCTGATCCGGCCCACCGGCTTCTACCGCAACAAGACCGACTCGCTGATCAAGCTGGGCCAGGCTCTCCTCGACCGCTACGACGGCAGTGTCCCCGGCCGGCTCGCCGACCTGGTGACGCTGCCCGGGATCGGCCGTAAGACCGCGAACGTGATCCTCGGCAATGCCTTCGACGTTCCCGGCATCACCGTCGACACGCACTTCCAGCGGCTGGTCCACCGGTGGCAGTTGACCAGCGAAACCGACCCGGTCAAGATCGAGCATGCGATCGGCGCGCTGTACCCGAAGCGGGACTGGACCATGCTGTCGCACCGGATCATCTTCCACGGGCGGCGGGTCTGTCACGCCCGCAAACCGGCCTGTGGCGCGTGCACGCTCGCAAAGCTCTGCCCCTCGTACGGCACCGGCCCGACCGAGCCCGCCGCCGCCGCGAAGCTGCTCAAGGGGCCTCGGGCGCGGGACCTGGCGGTGGCCGCTGGCGTCGACCCGGAGCTGGTGCCCGCCCAGGCGGTCGCCGCGGAGGTGCCGTGAACCGTCGCCTCGCCCTGGTGATCCTGCCGCTGCTGACCCTCGCCGGCTGCACCGGTGGCGCCGCCGACGATCCGGCCCCCCGCCGGGCCGCCGCTGAACGACCATCACCGTTCCGGGACTGTTCCATGCTGAGCGCCCGACCCACGGCTGCCTCGCCCGGCTCTGCCCCGACGGCTCCCGCCACGCCCGGCGCCACCGCCCCCGCCGCCACGGGGGGCGCGACGGCCCCCGCCGCCACGGGGGGCGCGACGGCCCCCGCCGCCACGCCCGGCGCGACGGCCCCCGCCACGGCGGCCTCCGCAACCGGCACCGGCGCGACGGCCTCCGCCGCTGGCGGTCAGGCGCTGCCGGAGCTGACGCTGGCCTGCTTCACCGGCGGCGCGCCCGTCGCCCTTCGGGACGTGGCCGGGCCGGTGGTGATCAACGTGTGGGCCTCCTGGTGCCCGCCGTGCCGCAAGGAGCTGCCCGCCTTCCAACGCCTCAGCGAGCGGGCCGCCGGTCAGCTCCAGGTGCTCGGGGTCAACAGTCGGGACAGCCGCGACGGCGCACAGTCCATCGGTGAGGACTTCGGCGTACGGTTCCCGATCCTGGTCGACCAGGGCGACGCGGTGCAACGGGAGTTGCGGCGCAACGCCATCCCGCTGACCCTGTTCGTCGACTCGCAGGGCCGGATCCGGTACGTGGACGCCAGCGGTGCGCTCGACGACGCCCAACTCGCCGCCCTGGTCCGTACGCACCTCGGCCTGGCGGTGTCCGCGTGACCCGTCGACCGCCCGAGTGGATCGAGCCGTTGCTGACCCGGCTCGGCACCGCCCGCGCCGAGGACTTCACCCGGCTGACCACTCCGGCCGAGGGTGGTCGGGAGAGCGCCGTGCTGGTGCTGCTCGGCGAGCAGCCCGGCGTCGGCCCCGACGTGCTGGTCCTGCAACGCGCCGCCACCCTGCGTACCCACGCCGGCCAGCCGGCCTTTCCCGGGGGTGCGGCCGACCCGGAGGACGCCGACGTCCGGGCCACCGCCCTCCGCGAGGCGAACGAGGAGGTCGGCCTCGACCCGACCAGCGTGACCGTACTGGCGGAGCTGCCGAAACTGTGGATCCCGGTCAGCGACTTCGTGGTCACCCCGGTGCTGGCCTGGTGGCACGACCCGCACCCGGTGCACCCCCGGGAGCCGGCCGAGGTGGCGCACGTGGCCCGTCTGCCGGTGAGCGAGCTGGTCGACCCGGCCAACCGGCTGCGGGTCCGCCACCCGAGCGGCTGGATCGGCCCGGCGTTCTCCGCACGGGGGATGCTCGTCTGGGGCTTCACCGCCGGGGTGCTGGCCACCCTCTTGGAGATGGGCGGGTGGGCTCGGCCGTGGCCGCGTGAGCGGGTGGTGGAGCTGCCGCCGAGTGGAGCGGCCCCAGCCCCGTCGGCGGGCACCGACGACGCCGACGAGAGTGCCCTGCGCTGACCGCGCCCTCACTTTCCGCAAGCGATGGTCATCCGGTGGGCACACTGCCCGTACGCTTGACCCGTGTCGGTCGTGGATCTGCTGCTGCTCCTGCTCATGCTCCTGTTCGCGATCAGCGGATACCGTCAGGGCTTCGCCATCGGCATTCTGTCGCTCGCCGGGTTCTTTCTGGGCCTGCTGCTGGGCCTCCAGCTCGGGCCGCTGTTCGCCAGGCAGTTCGCGGATCCCGTCGCCCGGGTGCTGATCTCGCTGGTGGCGATCTTCGGCCTGGCAGTGATCGGGCAGGCACTCGCCGGCTGGCTCGGCTCCCGTCTGCGTAAGACGATCACCAGTGAGGTGGGCAGGCGGGCCGACGACATCGGCGGAGCCGTCGTCTCACTGCTCGCGGTGCTCCTGTTCGCCTGGCTGATCGCCGTGCCGTTCGGCTCGTCCGCGGTGCCCGGGATCGCCGCTGCGGTGCGCAACAGCGCGCTGATCACGGTGGTGAACCGGGTCCTGCCCAACCAGGCCCACGATCTGACCACGGCATTGCAGGACACTCTCGACACCGACGGGTTCCCGGACGTCTTCGGTGACCTCGCGCCCACGCGCGCCCGGCAGGTCGAGCCGCCCGACCCGGCACTGGCCGGCTCACAGGTGGTGGTCAACGGGCAGCGGTCGGTCGTCAAGGTGCTCGGCTCCGCGCCCAGCTGTTCACGCCGCATCGAGGGTTCCGGCTTCGTCTATGCCGACGACCGGGTGATGACCAACGCCCACGTCGTCGCCGGGACCCGCTCGGTCGCCGTGGAACTGGGCGGCGAGCGGTACGACGGCAAGGTGGTGGTCTACGACCCGGACCGGGACCTGGCCGTGCTCCTCGTACCCGGACTGCCCGGTCCGTCCCTGCGCTTCGCCGCCGGTAACGCGGGCAGCGGCGCCGACGCCATCGTGCTCGGCTTCCCGCTCGACGGCCCCTACAACGCGCAGTCGGCGCGGATCCGCGACGTCGACCGGATCAAGGGACCGGACATCTACTCCGACGGTGACGTCACCCGGGAGATCTACACGATCCGGGCGCTGGTCCGCAGCGGCAACTCGGGAGGTCCGCTGCTCTCCGCCAACGGCCTGGTGCTCGGCGTGATCTTCGCGGCGGCGGTTGACGACTCGAACACCGGCTTCGCGGTGACCGCGGCCGAGGCCCGCCCGGTCGCGCTGGCCGGTGCCGAGCGTAACCGGCAGGTCGGCACCGGCGAGTGCACCTGACCGCCGTGCGGGGTCAGCTGGGAGTCGGCGCGGCTCGTCGCGCGGCCGGCAGCTTGGCCCGCCCCCACCGCAGCCCGCGGTCCAGCACGGCACGGGCCATGATCGCCACGCAGGTGCCGCCGTTGAGGAAGGACGCCACCACGTCGCTCGGGTGGTGCATCCCCCGATACATCCGGGTCAACGCCACGCCCAGCGGCACCATCAGCAGCAGCGTCCACCAGGCGACCTTCGCCCCGGTGCTGCGGACCCGCAGCGCCATCAGCACGGCGATGCCGACGTAGAGTGCCACCGCCGCCGAGGTGTGCCCGGACGGGAAACTCGACGTGGGCGGCGAGACGTCCATGTGCTCCACCGCCGGCCGTTGCCTGTCGATCACCATCGTGGTCAGCAGGAACACCAGCGCCTGGGCGGTGACCGCCGCGCACAGGAACAGGGGCTCCCGCCAGCGCTTCAGCCAGAGCCGCAGCGCCAGCGCCACCAGCACGGTGACCACGACGATCATCTGGGTGCTGGCCAGCGTGCTGAACACCAGCGAGACGTCGTTCCAACCGCCGGTGCGGTCACCGGCGAACTCCCGATTCACCGCGTCCTCGACGGTGAACGGCCAGGTCCGGGCGAGCACCCGGGTGACCAGCACTCCGAGCAGCACCATGACGCCGAACAGGAGGGACACCGGCAGGAGCACCCGCCGGACGATCTGGACCACGGTGTCGGGCATGGGCCGGCCAATACCCGTTCGACGTCGTCGGCACGCCTCAGGCCGCGTCGGGATGCCGCTCGATCTCGGGAGCGACGCCGTCGCGGGCCGGCCGGACCGGTCGCAGGCCGGTGTGTGCCCGCCAACTGGTGAACGCGGCGGTGGTCGCCGCGACCACCGCCACGCCGAGCAGCCAGCCGCCGAGCACGTCGCTGCTGAAGTGCACGCCGAGCGCCACCCGGCTCAGCCCGGTCACCACGGTGAGCAGCAGCGCGCCGACCCAGAGCGCGATCCGTGCCACTCCCCGGCCGACGTACGGCAGAAACACCAGCAGCAGCACCCCGGCGGTCAGGGTGGCGTTCAGCGCGTGACCGGAGGGGAACGAATAGCCGGCGGCCCGCGCCACCGGGTCGAGCAGCTCCGGTCGGTCCCGGCCGACGAGCAGCTTCAGCAACGGGCCGAACAGCCCACCCACCACCATGGTGGTGGTCGCCCACAGGGCCAGTCGGCGGGCTCCCCGGCGCAGCAGCCAGATCACCACGAGCAGGGTGACGGCCCGCAGCGGCATCGGCGCGAACACCTCGCTCCAGGTGTGCATCAGCACGACCCAGGCCGGGTGGTCGACGGCGTGACCGTGCAGCGCCTCGGTGACCGCCGTGTCCAGCCGGTGCAGCGGTGCCCAGGCGCCGAGCACCAGCAGCGCGAGCAGCGCGAAAGGCACGAGCACCAGGAACGCCGCCGTCGCGGCCAGGGTGAGCCGCAGCCCGAGCGAATGGTCGGGGTCGAGTCGGCGGTGCCGCCAGGACGGGTGCCGGGCGGTGCCGAGGGTACGTGGGCCGGGCGCGCTCATGCGAACCGTTCTACCCCACCGTCCGGCCGGTCAGGCCTGCCGGTGGGCCCCGATCACCGGGACCGCTGGCGGAGCCGGCGCACCAGCAGGGTGGCGCCGCCGGTCAGGGCGACGAGAAGCATGAACCCGGTCCACAGTTGCTCCGGTGCCGACGTGTCCTCGCCACCAGCCGCCCGGGCCGTCCACCGGCTCTGCTGACGAGGAGCGGCGAGACCGAGCGGATTGCTGCCGGCGCCGGCCACCGAGTCGTCAGCCGAGCCGGGTGCCGGACCGAAGCCGGTCACCCCCGGCGACGTCTGATCGTCGAGCGGGTTCGCGGTCACCGGTGGCACGTCGGCGCTCAACGCGGCCACCGGGTCGACCATCCCGTACCCGAAGCGGTCGTCCCGGCCGGTCGGCCCGAGGTCCCGGGCGGTGGTCAGCAAGCGGTTGACCACCTCACCCGCGGACATCTGGGGATAGCGGGACCGGACCAGCGCGGCGGTGGCCGCCACCAGTGGCGCGGCGAAGCTGGTGCCCTGCACCCGCCAGTACCCGCTCGGGGGTTTGGCGCCGACCAGCCCGGTGGCGGGGGCGCTGAGCACCGTCGCCCGGCCGGTGATCGACCCGGACCACAGGTCCTCGCTGTTGCGCTCCAGGCCGGCGACCGCGATCACCCCCGGCTCACGCGCCGGATACCACACCTTGGTGCTGCTGGAGGTGGCCAGGTTGCCGGTGCAGGCGACCACGACCACGTCCCGGACGAACGCGTAGTCCAGGGCCGCCGCCAGGGCGGGGCTGTCGCCGCTGCCGCCCAACGACAGGTTGATCACGCGGGCGCCGTGATCGACCGCCCAGCGGACCCCCTGGGCCACGATCAGCGCGTCGTCGTAGCGGTTGTCCTCGTCGAGCACCCGGACCGGCAGGATCCGCGCGTCCGGCGCGAGCCCGACCACACCCCGCTTGTCGTCCCTGCGGCCGGCGATCAGGCCGGCGACTGTCGTGCCGTGCCCCACCGGATCTGGTCCCGCGCCGCCGCTGGAGCCGACCAGATCCTGACCGGGCAGCACCTGGCCGACCAGGTCCGGATGACTGCCGTCCACCCCGGAGTCGACCACCGCGACGGTCACGCCCCGGCCGGTCGAGCTGCGCCAGGCCGTCTCGGCCTGCAACTCGTCGAGCTGCCACTGCTCGTCGCGGACCTGATCGGTGCGAGCGATCGAGTCGCCGGGGGCGAACATCGTCGGCCCGCCGGCCAACTGGCCGCCGTGGCTGGGCGCGGCCACGGGCACGGCCGCCGCGGTCGGCGCGACGACGGCGAGCGCCGCGGCCGCACCGAGCAGCGCCCGGACGGTCGCCCGTCGGGCGGCCGACGGACCGCTGTGCCGCACCCCTGTCACATCCCCAGCCATTCATCCCGACAGAACCATGACGATCGGAGATTACCGGTTTCCCCACCCGCCACGGGAAGAACCGGCGAGTCGGGTCATTGTGGCGGCAGTTGTGCGAGCTGAACGAGGCGTACGCCCTCCCGCCGGGTGACCAACCGACCACGCCCCGGCGGCAGCGGCCCCGGCCGCACCGGCCCGACGAGCGCACCCTCCTCCGGGCTGCCCGCCATCACCAGACCGGCGGTGGAAAGCTCCCGCAGCCGTTGCACGATCGGCTCGTACTGGGCCCGGCCCGCGCCACCGGACCGGCGGGCCAACACCAGGTGCAGCCCGACGTCCCGGGCGTGCGGCAGGTGCTCCTCCAGCGCCCGCAGCGGGTTGGCCGGCCCGGCCGCCACCAGGTCGTAGTCGTCGACGAGCACGAACAGCTCCGGCCCGGACCACCAGGATCGATCCCGCAGTTGTGGCCCGGTGACCTCCGGCCCGGGGGCACGCCGCTCCAGGTAACCGGCGGCCGACTCGACAAGCTCGGCGGTGTGCGCCGCGGCGGTGCCGTACCCGATCAGGTGCGGCGTCTCGATGGCGCCGAGCAGGCTGCGCCGGTAGTCGACCAGGATCACCCGGGCCTGCTCGGGGGTGAACCGGGTGGTGATCGACGAGGCCAGCGCGCGCAGGAACGACGACTTGCCGCACTCCGAGTCCCCGAAGACCACGAAGTGTGGCTCGGTGGCGAAGTCGAGCCACACCGGCCGCAGGTCCGCCTCCGCGATCCCGATCGGCAACCGCAGCCCGGACGTCGCGGTCAGGTCCATTTCGTCGTACGGCAGCACCGGCGGAAGCAGCCGCACCCGGGGCGCCGACGGGCCACCCCAACTGCCGGCGACCCGTTTGACCAGATCGGCGGTGTCCCCGTTATCGGCGAGCTGGGGCAGCGCGGTGAGGAAGTGCAGGCCCTCCGCGGTCACTCCCCGACCGGAGCGCTCCGGCACGTTGGCGGCGGCACGCCGGGCCACCAGCGAGTCGGACGGATCGCCGAGGCGCAGTTCCAGCCGGGAGCCGAACAGGTCCCGGATCGCCGGCCGGAAGTCCAGCCAGCGCAGCGCGGTGGCGACCACGTGCAGCCCGTACGACAGTCCCCGGGTGGCCAGGTCGGTGACCAGCGGTTCCAGATCGTCGTACTCGCCCCGGACCGTAGTCCAACCGTCGATCACCAGGAACACGTCGCCGAACGGATCGGCCCCGAGCTGGCTGGTCGTTGGAGCTGCGGCCCGCCGCTGCCGGTACGCGGCCATCGACTCCACGCCCAACTCCGCGAACCGGCGTTCCCGATCGGCCAGCACGGTGCTCATCTCGCCGACGGTGCGCCGGACGGCGGTCGGGTCGGCCCGACCGGTCACCCCACCCACGTGCGGAAGGTCGCGCAACGCGGCCAGCCCGCCGCCACCGAAGTCCAGGCAGTAGACCTGCACCTCGACCGGGGTGTGGGTGAGCGCCAACGCGCAGATCAGCGTACGCAGCGCGGTGGACTTGCCGCTCTGTGGCGCACCGACCACCGCGACGTGCCCGGCTGCCCCGTCCAGCGTCAGCCAGAGCAGGTCCCGGCGCTGCTCCAACGGCTTGTCCACGACGGCCAGTGGCACACCCAGCGAGCCGTGCAGCTCCGGGTTGCCCACGCTGAGCCCGCGCTCCTGGTCCACCTCGACCGGGCCGAGCAGCTCATCCAGGGCCGGTGGCGGACCGAGCGGCGGGAGCCAGACCTGGTGCGCTGGTGGACCCTGCCCGACGAGCCGGTCCACCAGCAGGTCGAGCAGTGTCTCCCGGTCCTCCTCCTCCGCCGCGGCGGGCACGACCGGGGTCGCCGGTTCGGGCACCGGCACCACGTGGGTGGTGAAGGTGAGTAGCCGGGCACCCCCCTCGGCCGCGACGCCGGCCGGCGCGGTCTGCCGGCGGACCGCACCGGAGACGTACGCGGCCTTGAACCGGGCCAGCGGGTCGGTGCCGGCGCGCAGGTAGCCGTGCCCCGGCGAGCGGGGCAGCTCGTGCGCGTCCGGCACCCCGAGCACCGTGCGCGACTCCAACGCGGAGAAGGTTCGCAACCCGATCCGGTACGACAGGTGGGTGTCCAGCCCACGGAGCCGCCCCTCCTCCAGCCGCTGGCTGGCGAGCAGCAGGTGCACGCCGAGCGACCTGCCCAGCCGGCCGATCTGCACGAACAGGTCGATGAAGTCGGGCTTGGCGGAGAGCAGTTCGGAGAACTCGTCGCAGATCAGCAGCAGCGACGGCAGCGGGGCCAGTGGGCTGCCGGCCGCCCGGGACCGCTCGTAGTCGCGCACGCTGGCGAAATTGCCGGCGCGGCGCAGCAGTTCCTGCCGGCGGACCAACTCCCCGTTGATCGCGTCGACCATTCGGTCGACCAGGGGCAACGCGTCGGCCAGGTTCGTGATCACCGCCGCGGTGTGCGGCAACCTGTCGAACGAGGCGAAGGTGGCGCCACCCTTGAAGTCGACGAGCACGAAGTTGAGCTGCTCAGAGCTGTGCGTGGCGGCGAGCCCCAGCACCAGCGTGCGGAGCAGCTCGGACTTGCCGGAGCCGGTCGCCCCGATGAGCAGGCCGTGCGGTCCCATCCCGTCCTGGGCGGACTCCTTGAGGTCCAGCTCGATCGCGCCGCCATCCGCACCCACCCCGATCGGCACCCGCAGCCGGTCCCGTGCCGAGCGCGGCAGCCAGCCCTGCTCAGCGGTGAAGCTCTGCGGGTCACCGAGCCCGAGTAGTTCGGGAAGGCCCAGGTCGGCCTGGAGCGGGGCGTCCGGTCCGCGGGCCGCGCCGGCGAGCCGCAGCGGCGCCAACCGTCGGGCGACCGCCTCGGCGTCGGCGAGGTCCAACTGATCGGCGGTGCCCACCTCGGCGTGCCCGTCGGACGACCACGAGTGCAGCCGTCGGTCGTGCAACTCCAGCAGCAGCGCGTACCTGTCGAGCAGCCGGGGCGGCGGAGTGTCCAGGTCCAGCACGGTGAGCGCATCGATGCCGCCGTCACCGGTCAGGTCACTGGCGCCGGTCAGGTCGCCGCCGTCGAGCACCACCACCACGTGCGGGCCGTCGGTGGCGGGTCCGGCCGGGCTGAACCGCGACCGGCTGGCCAGCACGTCGGCGAGCAGCCGTTCCAACTCGGCGGCGGAGCTGGTGACCAGCCGTACCGGGCCGAGCGCGTCGGTGCGGCTCGGATGGTGGGCGTGCGGGAGCCACTTCACCCACTCCCAGCAGGCCCGGCGTTCCGGTCCCGCGCAGACGGCGACGAGCAGCTCGTCGGGGGCGTGGAAGACCGCGAGCTGGGTCAGCACCGCCCGGACCAGCGCCTGCGCCGCCGGGTCGCCGGTGGGTGGCCCGCCGGTGGTCGGGGCGCCGCCACCGCTCCGGCTGGCGGGCCGCACGTGCACCCGGGCGAAGCTGCGCAACGACAGGGCCACCGGCAGGTCCGGCACCACGGAGTACGCGTCCAGAAAGCGGCGCAACGCGCCGGCGGTCATCGGCTCCAGCTCCTCCAGCGGCCGGGTGACGGGTGGGACGAGCGGGGTGGCCAGGGTCTGCGGCCCGACGGCGACCCGGACCACCGCGAAGTCCGGGTCGGCGGGACGTCGTTCCCAGACCCGGTGACTGTCCACAGTCGACCAGAGCCCGCCCGGGTCCGGGTGCCGGTAGTAGAGCCCGGCCCGCTGCTGGCCCGCGGTGCGTCGGACCCGCCGCCGTAGCGTGGCCAGGTGGCGCAGGTACTCCCGGCGGGCGGCCATCATCTCGGACTTCTTCGGTGTGCCGGAGGCGCTGCCCCAGGAGGTCACCAGCATCGCCAACGAGGAGAGGCCGAACATCCCACCCACCACGTACGAGTAGGCGCCGCCGCCCCGGCCGAACATCATCGCCATCGCGACCGTACCGCCGAGCATCGGCAGCAGCATGAGCATCTGCTGCCACCGCCCACCGGTCACCACGGGGATCTCCGGCGGTGCCTCGACCGGCAGTTCGCCGGCGGGAATCTCCGGCGCCGGTCGACGTGGTGGGCGCTTGATGACGACTGTCGACACTCGGCCTCCTGACTGCGCTGGGTAACCCGAGCCGGACTCATGGTAGGTAAAGTCCTGTCGTCCGCACAGCCTCCGATCCCTCCGAGATGGAGACCAGTCGATGACTACCGGTCTGGCCCGCGTCACCATCAGCGCGCCACAACGACGGGTGGACGTCGCCCTGCCAGAGCAGGTGCCTCTCGCCGAGCTGCTGCCCGACGTGCTCCGGCACGCCGGCGTCGGGCTGGCCGACGACGGCGAACAGCACGGCGGTTGGGTTCTACGCCGCACCGACGGCGCGCTGCTGACGACCGCACAGGCACTGCTGCCCCAAGGGGTCCGCGACGGTGAGGTGCTGCACCTCGTGCCGGCCCGCGCGCACTGGCCCGAGCTGGAGTACGACGACGTGGTCGAGGCGATCGCCGACGGTGCCCGCCGCCGCGGCGGCGCCTGGTCGCCCACCGCCACCCGGGCCGCCGGTCTCGCCGGTGCGGCCGTCCCGCTCACCGTCGGGCTGCTCGCCCTGCTCGTCGGCGGCCCGACGTACCGGGCTGGCTGGCTGGCCGCCGCCGTGGTGGCGCTGCTGCTCACCGTGGCCGGTGCGGTCGCCTCCCGCGCCAACGGCGACGGCACCGCCGGGGCGACACTCGGCGGCTACGCGCTGCCGTACGCGTTCACGGCCGGCGCACTCGCGGTCGGCTCCGGCGACCCGGTCGGGCCGTTCGGGCCGGTCCGCTGGGTGGGCGCGCCCGAGCTGCTGGCCGGCTCGGTGGCGCTGTCACTGGTGGCGCTGATCGGCCTGCTCGGAGTGGCCAGCCGGCTACGGGTCTTCGTGGCCGGTGTGACGGTTGGCCTGATCGGTGCCGGCGCGGCGCTCGGTGGGCTGCTGCTCAGCCCGGCCGGCGCGGCGGCGGTGCTGCTCAGCGCCCTGGTCTTCGCCGTCGGCGTGATCCCGCTGCTGGCCATCCGGCTGGGCAAACTCCCCCTGCCGCCGATCACCCTGCCGACCTCGACCTCCAGCGAGGGGCCGGAGCGATCCCGGGATCTGCCGGACCGGAGCCGGGTGAACGCGGCGGTGACCCGCACCGAGGAGGTGCTCACCGGGATGTTGATCGGGCACGCCCTGCTGGCGGTGGCCGCCGCGGTCGTACTCGGGGTTGCCGGCACGGCGGCCGGCTGGGTGCTGCTGGCGGTCACCTCGGCCGTGCTGCTGCTGCGTTCGCGGCTGTTCGTGGCGTTGCGGCACCGGCTTCCCACGGTGCTGGCCGGGCTGGCCGGCTACACCGTGCTGGGCGTGGTGCTCGTTGGCCGGGCCGACGACGTCGGGCGGTTGGCGCTGGTCCTGGGCGGTGCGGCGTTGGCCCTGGTGGCTGCCGCCAGCGGCACCGGATACGCCCGCCGGCCGGTCTCGCCGTACCTCGGAAGGGTCGCCGACCTCATCGACACGGCCCTGGCGGTCGCCGTGGTGCCGATCGCCTGCGCGGTGCTCGACCTGTACGAACGGGCCCGAGGGCTGCTCGGTTGAGCGGCCCTCGGGCCCGGTGCGTCAGGGGTACGTTAGTGCATGGATTCGCCGCGCGCCTCGGCGTCCCTGGCCCGCTGGTACGAGGCATGGACCTCGGCCTCGGCCTCGGTGCGGCCGACCCAGGTCGCGCCCTCCACCGACTTGCCGGGCTCCAGATCCTTGTACACCTCGAAGAAGTGCTGGATCTCCAACCGGTCGAACTCGCCCAGGTGGTGGATGTCGCGCAGGTGCTCCTGGCGTGGGTCCTCGTAGGGCACGCAGAGGACCTTGTCGTCCCCGCCCTTTTCGTCGGTCATCCGGAACATGCCGATGGTGCGGCAGCGGATGAGGCAACCCGGGAAGGTCGGCTCGGGGACCAGCACCAGAGCGTCCAGCGGGTCGCCGTCCAAGCCCAGCGTGCCCTCGATGAACCCATAGTCCGCCGGGTACTGGGTTGAGGTGAAAAGGGTGCGGTCCAGCCGGATGCGACCGGTCTTGTGGTCCACCTCGTACTTGTTCCGGTGACCCTTGGGGATCTCAACCGTCACGTCGAAATCCATCTGCACGCTCCCTCGTCTGCCCACGCTGGCTAACGGAACCAATGGCGGCCCCTCCGGACAGGTGAATGCCCACCCGCCGACTCCGGCCGCCGCATAGTCTTCGGACCGAAGTAGTGTCACCCAAGCCGATTTTCGCTGGGGGAGGAGGGGGTCGTGGGGAGGGAAGATTCACACTACCGCCCGGACGGGGGCTCCGCGCACGGTACCGGACGATCCGGCTCCGGCGGCGCCACGGGCCGGGTTCCGGTGCCGGAGGCCCACCTGCCCCGGGCTCCCGAGCCGGGGACGCCGGCAACCGGGACGCCCCCACCAATGCCCTGGCGGCCCCCCGGCTCGACCCCGCCCACCCCGAACAACGGCCGCTTCCCGGTAGCCGGCGGTGACCGGCCGACGAGCGGCCCGCCGCGCGGCAGCGCGTCCGTCCCGGTGAGTCCGGCTCCGCCCGGCCCGACCTCGGGTGGCCCGTCGCGCGGGAGCGCGTCCGTCCCGGTCAGTCCGGCTCCGCCCGGTGCGTGGCCCGGCCCGACCGCCACCCCCGGTGGCGCCCCACCGCTGGGTCCGCCGATCTCCGCGTTGCCGTCGCCCGCCGGTGCCGCGCCGGCCCCCGCACCGGTCGCCCCCGCTCGTCGGCGGCGGCTGCCGGTGGTGTTGGCCGTCGTGCTGCTGCTGGTGCTCGCCGGTGTCGGCGTCGTCGTCGTCCGACCCGGGCCGGTCGCTGGATGGCTGGGCAACGACGCCGGGTCCGCGCCGAACGCCGTGGGCGCGACCCCGGAGCCGGACCCGGCGGACGTGCTGTCCGGCCCGGACCCGAACGCTCCGGTACCCACCCCGGACGGGGTTCGTGCCGCGCTCGACCCACTTGTCGGGGTCGCCGCCCTGGGCGATCGGGTGAACGTCTCGGTGGCCGATGTCAGCTCCGGCCAGACGCTGTTCGACAAGGGGGCGGACGACGGCACCGTGCCCGCCTCGGTGACCAAACTGGCGACCGCGGTCACGGCACTGGCAGCCCGGGGACCCGGCTACCGGATCCCCACTCGCGCCGTGGCCGGCACGAAGGCCGGCGAGGTGGTGATCATCGGTGGTGGCGATCCCACCCTCGCGATCGACAAGAAGGGCTACTACCCGGGCGCGGCGCGGCTCGACGAGTTGGCCGCCCAGGTGCGTACGGCGCTCGGCGGCACCACCCCGACCAGTGTCACCGTCGACGGTTCGGTCTACTCCGGCCCGGTCTATGGTCCGGGCTGGGACGACGACATCCCCACCGGTGGCTCCGGTGGCGCGGTGACGGCGTTGATGACCGACGGCGCACGCCGGGATCCGAGCGTCCCGCACGGGGCCGCAGCGCGGTTCGCCGAGCCGGACCTGGCCGCCGGCAAGGCGTTCGCCCGGCTGCTCGGCGTGTCGGGCGACGCTGTGAAGCGGGGCACGGCACCGGCGCCCGCCGCGGGCGGTGGCACCCCGGCGCCGGGCACCGAACTGGGTGCGGTGCAGTCGCCGCCGATGATCCGGCTGGTCGACATCATGATCAGCGAGAGTGACAACCTGGTGGCCGAGGCGTTGGCCCGTCAGGTCGCGATGGCCCGCAACCAGCCGGCCTCGTTCGACGGTGGCGCCGCCGCGATGGACGCGGAGGTGGCCGAGTTGGGCCTGCCCGCCGACGAGATCACCCTGTCCGACGGCAGCGGGCTGTCCCGCAACAACCGGATCAGCCCGTCGTTGCTGACCGACCTGATCCGACTGGCCGCCAGCCCGGATCATCCGGAGTTGGCGGGCGTCTTCGGCGGTCTGCCGGTGGGCGGCTGGTCGGGGACCCTGGACGAGCGCTACCGCACCGCCGCCGGCACCGCCGCCGGGGCGGGCAGCGTCCGGGCGAAGACCGGCACACTGACCGCCGTGCACTCCATTGCGGGCCTGGTCACCACCGCCGATGGTCGGCTACTCACCTTCGCGGTGCTCACGGATCGGGTGCCGGGCGGAAAGGAGACCGCCCAACCGGCGCTGGATCGGATCACCGCCGCGCTGGCCGGCTGCGGCTGCCGCTGACCGGCACTGCGGCCCTACCGGGGGACGCCCTCGCCGTGGATCGGGATCGCGAGCGCGGGCCGGGGTGTCGCGGCGCGGGTACGGTGGGTCCATGGCGCAGTTCGTGGACTGGGATCTGGCCGCCGCCACCGCGGGGGCGTTGAGCAAGTCGGGCCCCCGGGTGTCGTACTCCGAGGCCACCGACGTGGTCGGCGACCTGCGCCGGCTGACCGATGAGGCGGCCGGGCACGTGGCCGACTACACGGGGCTGCGGGCGCAGGTGGCGCATCCGCCGGTCCGGGTGGTCGACCGGCGCGACTGGGCGGCGACGAACATCGCCGGCCTTCGCGAGGTGATCACTCCGCTGGTGAGCCGGCTTTCCGGCGACAAGCAGCCGGGTGCGTTGACCGAGGCGGTCGGCTCGCGGCTGACCGGTGTGCAGGCCGGCACCGTGCTGGCGTACCTCTCCGGTCGGGTGCTCGGGCAGTACGAGGTCTTCTCGGCCGACCCGGGCCAACTGCTGCTTGTCGCACCGAACATCGTCGAGGTGGAGCGCAAGCTCGGTGCGGACCCGCGGGACTTCCGGCTCTGGGTGTGCCTGCACGAGGTCACCCACCGGACCCAGTTCACCGCCGTTGCGTGGATGCGGGCCTATTTCCTCGGCGAGGTGCAGGCGTTCGTCGACGCCTCGTCCAGCGGCAGTGAGCATGTCGTCGAGCGCCTGCGGCGCGGGGTGGCCACGCTGTCCGAGGCGGTCCGTGACCCGGAGAGCCGCACCAGTGTGCTGGACATCGTGCAGACCCCGGCGCAGCGGGCGGTGCTGGACCGACTCACCGCGTTGATGACCCTGCTGGAGGGGCACGCCGAGTTCGTGATGGATGGAGTTGGTCCGCAGGTGATCCCGAGCGTGGAGCGGATCCGGGCGTCGTTCAACCAACGTCGGGAGGCGGGCAACCCGCTGGAGAAGGCCATCCGCCGGCTGCTCGGGGTGGACGTCAAGATGCGCCAGTACGCCGAGGGGCGCAAGTTCGTCCACGGCGTGGTGGAGCGGGTCGGCATGGACGGCTTCAACTCGATCTTCAACTCGCCGCTCACGCTGCCCCGGCTGTCCGAGTTGGGTGACCCGGATGCCTGGGTGGCCCGGGTGCACGGCCCGGCCGGCACCATTCGGGCAGCTGGCTGACCACCCAGCGGTGGCCGCGCTCGCCCCGCCAGTGGCCGCGATCCGGGTGGCGGTCCGTCGCGCCCTGACCGGTCTGCCGTCCGGTGGGCCGGTGCTTGTCGCCTGCTCCGGCGGAGCCGACTCGCTCGCCCTCGCGGCGGCCACCGCCTTCGTGGCACCGCGGCTGGGTCGGGCCGCCGTGCTGGTCTCGGTCGACCACGGTTTGCAGGACGGCTCCGCAGAGCGCGCCGAGGCGGTGGCCGCCTGGGCCGGTGGGTTCGGGTACGCGTCGGCGACCGCCGTGCGGGTGGAGGTGGCGGGGCGTCCAGGCGGGCCGGAGGCGGCCGCCCGGGAGGCTCGTTACCAGGCGTTGACCGAGGTGGCCCGGCGGCAGAACGCGGTCGCGGTGCTCACCGGGCACACCCGCGACGACCAGGCGGAGACGGTGCTGCTGGCGCTCGCCCGGGGTGCCGGTCCCCGCGGGCTGGCCGGAATGCCCGCCCGGCGGGACCTTCACGGGGTGCCGCTGCTGCGTCCGCTGCTGGAGATCGGTCGGGCGCAGACACGCGCCGCCTGTGCCGTGCTCGGGCTGAGCCCCTGGCAGGACCCGCACAACACCGATCCGTCGTACGCCCGCTCCCGGGTGCGGGCCGACCTGCTGCCGGCGCTGGTGCGGGCGCTCGGACCCGGCGTGGTGGACAACCTCGCGCGTACCGCCGGTCTGGTGGCGGCTGACAACGCCGCGCTCGACGAGGTGGCGGCGACGGCGCTGGCCGGGGCACGGCACCCCGAGGGAGGCCTCTCCGTGCCCGCGCTGGCCGGTCTGGCCCCCGCGGTGCGTGGCCGGGTGCTGCACTCCTGGGCGCGTGAGGTGGGCGCCCTGCCGGGAGCGCTGTCGCACCGGCACGTCAACGCCCTGGAAGCACTGGTCACCGCGTGGCATGGTCAGGGTCCCACCGATCTGCCCGGGGGTGTCCGGGTGCTCCGCCGCGCCGACCGGCTGGCGCCGGTTACCCCGACCTGACGCCGGCATCCAGCTCGCAGCGCGCTCGATCGACGCGGTCAGCGTTGCAGGCGTTGCGTCATCAACTCGTCCAACTCGGCCCCGAGATCGCGGGGGTCGACGTCGCCCTCGTAGACCAGGGCGAGGTCGCCGGGCGGCAGGTCGGGGGAGAGGCAGTAGAAGAGGAGGCCCCCGTCGGAGCTGATCCGCAGCAGCCGGGTGGAGGAGATGTCGCTGTCCTCGTCCCATCCCGGGATGCCGTCCGGGTAGTCCGCCATCTCGGCGAGGGTCAGCATCTGCTCCGGACGGGCCGGCCCGAATCCGGTCCGCGCCCCGGAGACGAAGCCCGCGTGTACGTCGCGGAGGAACTCCCGCAACGGCTCCGGAAAGTCCGCCCAGAACGGTGGCTGCTCGAAGGTGCGCGGGTCGTAGCCGACCCATGGCACGTACTGGCCGTCGTCGGCCCGTACGACGTACACCAGGGCCGGACCGTCGGCGGTGCGGTAGGGGACGACGTCGACCAGCCGGTCGCGGAGCACGGCGGCGAATCGGGGTACGAGACGGAGGAATCCGGCGTTCCACAGGGCCATCGCGGTCTCCCGGCGCTCGGCCGGTTCGGCGGCAATGACGATCGGCCGCCACGGGCCCGGCAGGTG
The DNA here is from genome assembly GCF_042872705.1 of Micromonospora sp. NPDC005203. Taxonomy (NCBI): domain Bacteria; kingdom Bacillati; phylum Actinomycetota; class Actinomycetes; order Micromonosporales; family Micromonosporaceae; genus Micromonospora; species Micromonospora sp. NPDC005203. The sequence goes on from NZ_JBIAKV010000002.1 coordinate 125,306, forward strand.
TCCGGCGTCGTCCACGCGGACCGCCACCGGGTCGGACGTCCAGTCCCGCAGCATGTCGGTCAGCTCGGCGGGATCCATGGCAGCCTTCCGTCCGGGGTCCACGTCATCCATCTCCGCCTCACTCCCGGAGGTCTTGGTCTTGACCAGTGCGGGTCGATTGCCGAACGGGTGCGCCTTACCGGGCGGCGATGTCAGCCGCTGTGTGCCCGGTCCCGGAAGGTGGTCCGGTAGCTGTGCGGGGTGGCGCCGACCCGGCGGGTGAAGTGGTGGCGCAGCGCTGCGGCGTCGCCGAAACCGGACTGGTCGGCGACGGCCTCCACGCTCAACGGGGTCTCTTCGAGCAGTCGCCGGGCGAGCAGCACCCGTTGGTTCGTGAGCCAGTCGTGCGGGGTGGTGCCGGTCTCGGCGCGGAACCGGCGGGCGAACGTGCGAGGTGCCATCCCGGCGCGGGCGGCCAACTCCTCGACCGTGATCGTCCGGTCCAGGTGACCCATCAGCCACTCCAGCACCGGTTCCAGGGTGGGTGCCTCGGGCGCCTTCGGGATGGGCGCCTCGACGTACTGGGACTGGCCGCCGTCGCGGTGCGGCGGGACCACCATCCGTCGCGCCAGTCGGGTCGCGGTGGCCGAGCCGTGCTCCTGGCGGATCAGGTGCAGGCAGGCGTCGATGCCGGCCGCCGTGCCGGCGCTGGTGAGCAACCGGCCGTCCTGGACGTAGAGCGAGTTGCAGCGCACCCGGGCGCGTGGGTGCCGGCGTTGCAACTCGTCCACGTACCGCCAGTGGGTCGTGCATTCCCGGTCGTCGAGCAGGCCGGCCTCGCCGAGCAGGAAGGCGCCCGAGCAGACGCTGAACAGGTACGCGCCGCGGGCGTCGGCCCGTCGTAGCGCGTCGAGCACCGGGTCGGGAACGGTGGTGCCCTGGCTGTGCGCGGGAACAGCCACCAGGTCGGCCTCCTCGACCGGGCCGAGGTCGGCGTGCGGGGTGAGGTGGAAGCCGGACGACGTACGCACCGGAGCGCCGTCGGGGCTGCACACCTGGAATTGGTAGCCGGGAAAACCGTCGGCGGTGCGGTCGGTGCCGAACACCTCGGCGAGCACGCCGAGCTCGAAGGGGGCGACCTGGTCGAGGGCGAGCACGGCGATGGACCGGAGCATGTGACGAGGGTAACCCGACTGGTGGCAGTAAATCGATGACCAATGGCATTCCTGCCACTGTTTGGTCGGCGCGAGAGGTCGCAGACTGGTCTCAGTCCGGTGCGCACCGGCGGCGAAACCGACAGCAATCATGCGAAAGTGAGCGCCGCCATGGAGTTCCTGCTCTTCCTGCTCTTCCTCGTCCTGCTCGTCGCCGCCTCGGCGGCCGGCCTGACCGTCGACAGCCACGATTCGGCGGACTGGAAGCCCAGCGACGACGGCCGCCGCTGGCGGTCACGTACGAACTGATGCGTTTAGCGTCTTTTGCCCAAAAAATCCCGGGCGGGACCGCGCCAAAAGGTGCGGCCCCGCCGACGGAGGCCATCCGACGTACGGCAGGCTAGGAGTCATGGCTGACGGCTCCTGGTACGACGCCGACATCGACCACGTGATCATCTCCGAGGCGCAGATTCGCGAGAAGACGGCGGAGCTGGCCAAGCAGGTCTCCGCCGACTACTCCCACGTGAACGACGGGCTGCTGCTCGTGTGCGTGCTCAAGGGTGCCGTGATGTTCATGGCGGACTTCGCGCGGGCGCTGGGCCGCAACGGCCCCCCGGCCGAGCTGGACTTCATGGCCATCTCCTCCTACGGCCAGGGCACCACCTCCTCCGGGGTGGTCCGCATCCTCAAGGACCTGGACCGGGACATCGCCGGCCGGCACGTGGTGGTCGTCGAGGACATCGTCGACTCCGGGCTCACCCTTTCCTGGCTGCTGCGCTACCTGGAGTCCCGCTCGGCGGCAAGCGTGGAGGTCGTCGCGCTGTTCCGTAAGCCGGACGCGGTCAAGGTGCCCGTCCCGGTCAAGTACGTCGGCTTCGACATCCCCACCGAGTTCGTGGTCGGCTACGGGCTGGACTTCGCTGAGCGCTACCGGGAGCTGCCGTACGTCGGGGTGCTCAAGCCCGAGGTCTACGCCCGCTCCTGAGGCCGGTCGCGAGCCCGCCGGGGTGACCCGGAGTGGCATGAGGTCGACTCGTATCGGCATTCATCGAGCCGACGTTCAGCGCGCTCTCAGCTCTTGCGGCTACCGTGGACCCGGTGGCCCGGAGGTTTCTCCGCGCCCGACCCCCTCGGCCGCGTGATCGGGCCGTCGGGTGGCCGGGCCGGACTCCCCGCCACGCCGGTTTCCACCCGGACCCGTCGTACGCGGGTCGCGGGGCTGGTGGGCCTGCCCACGGTGCGTGCCATCGATATGAAAGGTGCGCCCAGTGCGGGGCTCGCGGGCTCGCTCCTCGCGTACACGGTGTACCGTCGAATGACCGCGGCGCGGCAGTTTTCGCGTCTCGGGGTCGAGGTCGCCCCGCATGGCAGCTTCGACCGTCGCTCACCGCGGCGACACCAATCAGATGGTCAGGACGTCGATCAGGAGGATGCGGGCGCTCCGGCGCTCGACAACAGTATGGAACGTACGCGTTTCTTCCGCCGACCGGTGGTCTGGATCATCCTGGTCATCCTCGGCGCAGTTGTGCTCAGTCAACTGTTCACCGCTGGTCCCAGTTACCACCGCGTGGACACTTCCGTTGCGCTCGACCAGCTCCACACCGCCAAGATCAACAAGGTGATCTTCCAGGACAAGGAGCAGACGCTCCAACTGGACCTGGCCCAGAAGACCAAGTTCGGCAAGACCGAGACCAACAAGATCGAGGCTCAGTTCCCGTACCAGGTCGGTGACGAGATCTGGAACGAGGTGCTGGACGCCAAGGCGGCCAACCGGGTCACCGGCCCGGCCGACGCCAAGGTCTCCTCGGACAGCATCTGGGTGAGCCTGCTGGTCAACCTCCTTCCGATCGCGTTGCTCGTCCTGCTGCTGCTGTTCTTCATGTCGCAGATGCAGGGTGGCGGCTCCCGGGTGCTCAACTTCGGCAAGTCCAAGGCGAAGATGATCACCAAGGACACTCCGAAGACGACCTTCGCGGACGTCGCGGGTGCCGACGAGGCCGTCGAGGAGCTGCACGAGATCAAGGACTTTCTCCAGAACCCGGCGAAGTACCAGGCCCTGGGTGCCAAGATCCCCAAGGGTGTGCTGCTCTTCGGCCCGCCCGGTACGGGCAAGACGCTGCTGGCCCGCGCCGTCGCCGGCGAGGCCGGGGTGCCGTTCTACTCCATCTCCGGCTCCGACTTCGTGGAGATGTTCGTCGGTGTCGGCGCCAGCCGGGTCCGCGACCTCTTCGAGCAGGCCAAGACCAACGCCCCGGCGATCGTCTTCGTCGACGAGATCGACGCCGTCGGCCGCCACCGCGGCGCCGGCATGGGTGGCGGTCACGACGAGCGTGAGCAGACGCTCAACCAGCTGCTCGTCGAGATGGACGGCTTCGACACCAAGGGCGGGGTCATCCTGATCGCCGCCACCAACCGGCCGGACATCCTCGACCCGGCGCTGCTGCGCCCGGGCCGGTTCGACCGGCAGATCCCGGTGGACGCCCCCGACATGGAGGGCCGCAAGGCCGTCCTGCGGGTGCACGCCAAGGGCAAGCCGTTCGCGCCCGACGTCGACCTCGACGCGGTGGCCCGGCGCACCCCGGGCTTCAGCGGCGCCGACCTGGCCAACGTCATCAACGAGTCGGCCCTGCTCACCGCCCGCAAGGACCAGCGGGCGATCAGCAACGACTCGCTCGAAGAGTCGATCGACCGGGTGGTCGCGGGTCCGCAGCGACGGACCCGCGTCATGAGCGACAACGAAAAGAAGATCACCGCGTACCACGAGGGTGGGCACGCGCTCGTCGCCTGGGCGCTGCCGCACGCCGCGCCGGTGCACAAGGTGACGATCCTGTCGCGTGGTCGCTCGCTGGGCCACACCCTGGTGCTCCCCACCGAGGACAAGTACACCCAGACCCGCGCCGAAATGATCGACACCCTGGCGTACGCGCTGGGCGGCCGGGCCGCCGAGGAGCTGGTCTTCCACGAGCCCACCACCGGTGCCGGCAACGACATCGAGAAGGCCACCCAACTGGCCCGCGCGATGATCACCCAGTACGGCATGAGCTCGAAGCTCGGTGCGATCAAGTACGGCACCAGCGGAGACGAGCCGTTCCTCGGCCGCAACATGGGCCACGAGCGGGACTACTCCGACTCGGTCGCCGCCGAGATCGACGGCGAGATGCGGGCACTTGTCGAGCTGGCGCACGACGAGGCCTGGGAGATCCTGGTGGAATACCGGGACGTCCTGGACAACATCGTGCTCGAGCTGATGGAGAAGGAGACCCTCTCCACGGCCGACATGGCGCGGATCTGCTCCCGGGTGGTCAAGCGCCCGCCGCTGGCGCCGTACAACGGCTTCGGCAAGCGCCAGCCGTCCACCGAGCCGCCCGTGCTCACCCCGACGGAGAAGGACAAGCTCAAGGCGCAGGCCGAGGCTGACGGCGCACAGGCGTCCGTCGGTGGCGGAGCGCCGTCCAACAACTCGGACGGCACGCACTGAGCAACGACCCGACGGCCAGCTCCCCGCACCGGGAGCTGGCCGTCTCCGCGACCGAACCCGACGATGACCTCGACTACGTCGCCGCGCGGCTGATCAGCGGCAGGCTGACCGGCCGCCCGGTCGAGGACGCCGTCGACCTGGGTCGGATCGAGAAAGCCGTCCGCGAGATCCTGATCGCCGTCGGGGAGGACCCCGACCGCGACGGGCTCCAACAGACCCCGGCCCGGGTCGCCCGCGCGTACGCCGAACTCTTCGCCGGCCTGCGGGTCGACCCGGCCCAGGTGCTCAGCACCACCTTCGAGGCCAACCACGAAGAGCTGGTGATCGTCCGGGACATCGACGTGATGAGCCTCTGCGAACACCATCTGCTGCCGTTCCGCGGCAGCGCGCACATCGGCTACATCCCCGGGCCGGACGGGCGGATCACCGGCCTGTCCAAGCTGGCCCGACTTGTCGAGGTCTTCGCCCGCCGGCCCCAGGTGCAGGAGCGGCTCACCTCGCAGGTCGCCGACCTCTTGATGAGCAAACTCGCCCCCCGCGGCGTCGTCGTCGTGCTGGAGTGCGAGCACATGTGCATGGCGATGCGTGGCATCCAGAAATCCGGAGCCAAGACCATCACGTCGGCGGTGCGCGGCGTCCTGCAGTCGGACTCCAAGTCGCGAGCCGAGGCAATGTCCCTGATCATCCCCCGCTGACAGTCCGACGCAACCCGGCCGGCCGACCCTTGCGGGGGACGGCCGGCCGTCGCCTTCCCATCCGTCGGCTCTCCTGCCCGGCGCCGACCAGCCGGGCAGGTCACCCGGCGAGCAGGACCAGCAGCAGGCCGGCCGTCACCAGCACCGCCGGCACCAGACACACCAGCGCGCCGAGACGCACCGTCCGGTCCAGTCGCTCGGCGGGGCTCACCCGGAACAACCGCCCAATGCCCACCCAGCCAGCGACGAACGCGACCGCCGGCATCGGCAGCCCAGAGATCAACGCGGCCACACTGGCCGGTCCCACCCCCGTCGCCGCGTACACCGCGACCTGGATCAGCGGCACCACCAGCGCCAGCGGCCCGTACACCAGAAGATTGCGCACCCGCGCGGGCCAGGATCCCGGCCGGAACCGGGGCCGCGCCGCCAGGACGACGTCCGCCGCCTCGGCCCAGCCCCGCGCGGCCCGCAGCGCGGCCAGTACGGCCGCCGGACCGCCCGCCATCGACCGGGACGCCTCGGTCACCTCCGGCGGTGACGGCACCAGGGAAATCGCTGGTACGCCCAACTCGCGAAGCCGTTCCTGCTGGCTCGCCAGGCCGGTACGGACCACCGTCAGCTCCTCCCGGGCGGTCTCCGCCGACCGGGCCTGCTCACCGGCGGCGGCAGCCGCGCTGCGGCGTACCCCGTCCAGCTGGCGGGCCGCGGCCAGGTATTCCGCCCACGCCGTGCTGGGCTCGACCGCCGCCGGGGCGGAGTCCCCGTTCGACGCGGCAACCCGCTGGCGCCCCGGCCCGGTCGCCGTCGCCGTCGGACTCATCTCGACATCCCCTGCCCGCGCCACCGGATCACCCGGCCTCGTCGGCGAACGGCACCAGGACCGTGCCCCGCTCGTCCGGACCGTCCCAGAGCACCGCCCGGTCCGGGCGCGCCTGCCACTCCACCGCGTGACCGAAGACTGCGCTGAGCTGCGCGACCGGCACGTCCAGCACGGCCACGGCGGCCAACTTGTCAACCTCGCCCGCCGGCTCGAACAGCGCGGCGAACGGGGGCACCGCGCGCCACCAACCCAACAGGTGCCTCCCCGTCGGCGGTCCGTTGCGTAACAACGCACGCAACCGGTCCACCGGCACCTCCCGGGGGCCCGGCCGGTCCAGCCCGAAGGCCACCAGATACGTCGGCACGTCGTCGGCCGGGGCCGCGAGCAGCGTCGGCAGATCCACCAGCTCGGCCGGATGCCGGGCGGCCAACTCCGCAGTCAACGCCTCCGCCAGCGCCCGAGCTCCCGGATCCGGCACCGCCACCAGGAAACGGGCGGTGCCCGGCGCGTGATGGTCCGCGGTGCTCCGGGCCGCCGTCGCCAGCAACCCGCCCGCCGCGGCACCCGACCCGAGCACCGCGAGGTTGCGACCCGCGGCCGGCCCCAACGGTACGGCGACCGTCGAACGGGCCACGTCGACCGCGCGGCCCAGCAGGGCGGCCGGCCCGTGCGACTGCCCCGCCAACGCCGCCCGGTACCGCGGATCGTTGCCGAGCAGCGGGCGAGCGTACCCGGCGAAGACGACAGGCGGCACCGACCCGGCCGGCCGGGCCTCCCACAGCTCGTGCCGAAGCCCCTCCACCACCGCCGGGTGGTCCTGCGGATCGGGGTGCCGGATCAGCCGTTCATGACCTCGGATCGCGCCCCGGGGGCCGCCGAGCCCGCCTGCGGTGTTCACCACCGCGCTGCCCACCGGCAGCCCGGCGGCCGAGTCGTTCGTCGGCTCCAACACCGGACTGCCACCCGGCAGCGCCACCCGCACCGGAAACTGCCCGAGCACAGAATCCCGGTGACCCGCATCGGCGCGGGCACTCAACCCCAACTCGCCCGCACCGGCCAACACCAGGTGCACGCCGTACGCCCGACCGGCCCGAGCCAACCCGTCCAGCTGGGCGGCCACCTCGGTGGCCAGCCGGTCCCGCTCGGCGAAGAGCAACGGCACGTTGTCCAACACGCAGACGATCCGGGGCAGCGGCTGGTGCTGACGCAACTCCGCGAAACGTTGGCCGCCGGCCCGCGCCCCAGCCTCCGCCCTGCGCTGCACCTCGGCCGTCAACTCGTCGAGCAGGTCCCGGACGTACTCCCGATCGGCGGCCATCGCCGCAGCGCGCACCTGCGGAATCCACGACCGGTCCCGCTCGGTCTGCAGAAACTCCACGAACGACTCACCATCGGCGAGATCCACCAGGTAGAGCGCCAACTCGTCCGGACCGTACCGGGCGGCCAACCCCAGCAACGCGGTGGTCAGGAACGCCGCTCGACCCGCTGCGGACCGTCCACTGACCAGCCAGTGCGGGGTCAGCTCGGTGAAACCCAGCGGCACCGACCGGCCCCCGGCATCACCGACCGTCGTGGTCAGCCCGTCCGTGGAATCCGCCTCCCAGAGACGCTCACCCGTCGGCGGCAGCAGAGCCACCAACCCCAACCGCGAACCGGCCTCCACCTGCTCCGCAAGCCGTCGACACACCCCGTCGACCAGCTCGACCGGCGGGTCCACCTCGACGAAGACCGGCGAGTTCAGTCCGCCCGGCGGGTCCACGCCCGGACTCGCGAAGGACGCCCCCGGCGGATCACCGAGCAACGCGTACGAGTTGCGCAGCGCCAGCGCGGTGCTGTGCGGCAGCGCGGTGCTGTGCGGCAGCGCTGCCCGCGTCGCATACGGGCCGGCCGGAGGCCAACCCGCCACCACCAGATGCAGGCCGGCGGCGGGCCCCTGCTCGGCGAGCGCCTCGATCCGCGCCAGATCGGTCGGACCCGTCGACTCCGGCAGAGCGGCGAACACGAGCAGCAGCGTGCGATCGTGCCGACGTCGCCCACTCGCCCCCGGAGTAACCCACTGCTCCGCCTCCGTCAGCACCGCGCGCAACCCCGCCAGATCCACCGCAGGCGGCGGCAACAGGCCAGCATCAGCGAGCGCCCCGAACGGGGTCAACGCCGAACCCGTGGCATCCACCGCCCGAATCAACAGCGCACCCGCCGGCGTCGCCGCCAACAACCGCAGGAGTACGGCCCGGAGCAACCCCGCCACCCGTGGCTCCCGAGCGTCGGCGTCCACGCTCAGATGACCGGTGCCAACCAGCGGCACCAACGCGGGAAAACGCGCGTCGTCCAACGGCGCCGCCGTGCCGACCCGGACGAACGACGGCGGGCCGTCACCCGCCGGAGAGTCCACGGTGAGGGAGTCCAACGCAGCGCCCGCCCAGCCCGGAGCCAACCGCGCGGCGGCCTCCCGGAGTCGATCGGCCAGCTCGTACTGGCGGCGCTGGTCGGCGGGAGCCGGCCGCGTCTCGTCCAGAATTCCGGCGGCAGCAGTGGCGACTGCCGCCGCCCGGCGATGCAGGGCAGCGGCGCGGTTCGTGCGTGCCTTTGGACCGGCCACCGCATCCACCCCCTCTGCCCGAGGTTGGCAACCCCTCCCGAGCAGAGACGGTATCCCAGCCGAGGCTGCTCCTCCGGGAGGTGGCACGGCGCTGCGCCGGTGATGTCGTAGATCTCACCGTTGGGTAGGGGTCCGTGACGATCCGCTGGATCTGGGGCATTGGCTCCGGGGCCTCCAGCCGTTAACGTCAGGAGGTGGAATCAGTGCAGCCCCCCGCCGGTTCCCAGGTCTCCCACGTACCGGCCCAACGGGCATCATCCGAGCAGCTGCCGCCTGCCCCGGTGCCGCCACAGACGCAGCCGCCGCCCCGCCGAATGCGGACGATGCTCACGGTCGTCGCCGGGGTGCTTGCGCTGCTCTGCCTCGGCGGCCTCGCCACTGGCCTTGTGCTGTACCACCGCGCGTCCGCCCCGGACCGCAGCGCTCCCGACGTGGTGGTCGACAACTATCTGCGCGCGTTTCTCGTCGATCGCAACGACGCGAGAGCAGACCTCTTTACCTGCGAGGGCGGATCTCAGTTGGAGGCGATGCGGTCCTTACGGACCGATCTACTCGCGCGTGAGAAGCGTTTCGGCGTCACAATTGCCGTCAGTTGGGGGAGCCTCAGCGTCCAGAAGCAGGATGAGGCCGCAGCCGTCGAAGTCACGCTTATCATTTCTGCTCGAGTGGACGGTATGAATCAAAGCGATCGTCAGCCCTGGCGGTTTGAAACTCAGCGCGACGATGGCTGGCGAGTCTGCGGTGGGGCGCAAGCCAGTTGACGTCATTCGATCCACAGCAGATGGACCGGAACCTCCAACGTGGTGGGCGACTGGCCGCGCCAGGCCCAGCGGTACCACTCCACCTCCGGAGTGATCCGGACGCAGATGTCCCCCTCGGCACCCGAGTAGGTCTCGGTGACCGCGCGCAGATCCCGGCGCTCCAGACCGCCCTCGACGTGCACCACCCGGCGGCCGGTGACGGCGTCGGCCTCGAAGACCGGCGTGGGAGCCCGGTGTGCCGGGCCGTCCAGCGAGACCAGCCGGATGCCGGTTTCGCGGGGACTCTCCGACTCCGGCCGGTTGCCAACGGTTTCCACCCAGACGCGTTCCACCGGCACCAGCGGTGCGAATACCTCGACCTGGTCGGCCTCGGCTCGATACCACTCGTGCTCGGGAATCACCGGCACATAAGTCCGAGCGCTCTGCACCACCCGGTCGTCCGCGCGCAGATCTCCTCGCCAACCCAACCCCGGCAGACCGACGAGCACCCGTCGTCCGCGTAGCTCCACCCGATCGGTGGCGGGAACCATGGCCAGCGGGCGGGGTGGCCGGGGCGCCCAGTCGGGCTGGTCTGCGAAGGGGTCCGGCATAGGTCCGGTCATGCCCGTGGTGGCCTCACGCCGGACGACGCAGCGGAGCGCCCCGGTCGTGCATGAACGGGACCGGATTCACGGCGCCGGAGGAGTTGCGGTTGTTGCGAAGGTGCACCTCGAAATGCAGGTGCGGGCCGGACGAGTTGCCGCTGCTGCCCACCTGGCCTATCACCTCACCGGCAGCAACCATCTGCCCTTCTCTGACGCGGGGCCGGACCACCATGTGGCAGTACCGCGTGATGTAGCCGCCCGCATGCAGCAGGTCGACGAACCAGCCGCAGCCACCCTTGTCGGGGAACCCGTCTACGTCGCAGTCCTCACGCTGGCGGTGGTCCGGGTCGCATTTGGCGACCAGCACCCGGCCGGCCGCTGCGGCGCGGATCTCCGTCCCCTTGGCCGCGCCAATGTCGACCCCGTCGTGGCCGGGTCGGCTGGCGGTGCGGAAGCCGGAGCCGACGTCGCCGGGGATCGGCGCGGTCCAGCCGGAGGCAGCGATCTCGCCACGCTCAGCCGCGTTGCACACCGCCTTGCCGTTGATCTCGACGGTACGGGCGGCGCCTCCGGCCAGCGCGTCCACGATCCGGCTGGACAGCTCCTCGTGTTTGGCGTACGCGTCCGGATAGGCGCTGACCTGAATCTGCTGCGCTACCGAGGTCAGCGGGCGGCGCTGCCAACCCCGCATCTTGACGAGCTTCTCGTAGAACTTCCGGGCCGTGTACGCGGGTGTCATCCGCTCGGCGACCGTGCCCCACCCCGGCCGCTGCTGGAACAGGCCCAGCGAGTCGTGGTCGGCGCCGACTCCTTCGTGTGGCAGTGCCAGCGACGCAGGCACCGTGCTGTTCGCCAGGTTGCGCAGGGCGGACTCCTGCATCGCGGTGGCCAAGGCGATCACCCAGCCCCGGGTGGGTACACCCATGTCCTGACCGACCTTGATGATGATCGCTGCGTTGCGGACTTGCCCGTCGCCGTATTCGGTGAATCGTGGCAGTTTGCCGGTGATGTTCACCGGACGGACCGGTCCGCATCCCCAGCCCGCCGGGTCGTCCCCGTCCTTCGCATCTTCGCCGCCGAGCCCGGTGAGGAAGAACGCCGCAGTGCCTCCGGTGCAGCACAGGAGGAGCAGCAACCCGGTAAGCGTTGCGGCGATCAGACCGAGTCGGAGGTGCCGACGGTGTGTGACGCCACTGCCAACGTCGTTCACGGCCTCTCCCAGTCCAACACGTCGACCAGCCATGCTCCGTTAGAGGCGACTAGTTCCAGCCGGAGCTGCCCGGCGTTGAGGGGAAGTAGCATCTCGACGAAGGTCTCGGTCCGTTGCCGCATGGTCAGGGATCCCGTGACCTTCTCGGCGGGCACGGTCGCGGGCTCGGCACCGTTCAACTTCTCGGTCAGTGCCGGCGTGGAGAGCGGCCGCATGCCGGCGTGCCACTCTTCAGCGGTCATTCCGGGGCGGCCGAGCCAGGCGGCGGCGAATCGTTCGGCGGTCTGCTCGGGTGTGCGGGCGCCGGGTCGGGTCAGCGGCGTCGGCGGCGTCTCGGTGGACAGCACGCCGTCTGCGCCAGCCGTTGGGTCTACGGTGCTGACCGGCTGGTTCGGCCGACTGCTCAACCCTTCTGCGGGGTCGGCTGCGCCGGAAACGAGTCGGGCTGCCCCGATCACGCCAAGGACTAGCACCGCGATCACGAGCGCCACGCCCAGTCGGGACCGCAGCCCCCGGGTGACGAGAAACTCCAGCGCTCGTCGCATCGTCGTCACCGTGCCTCTGAGCGCACCCGCGGCCCGGTGCGGTCGGGTACACGCTCCGTGGAGCCCGGTCGATAGACCACGAACGACGGGTTCTCGGCAGGCACGTCGGGCTCGGTCCAGGTCGCTGGTTGTCGCCGGCGGGGTTGAGGCGGCACCGAGCCGCGTCGGCCGCCGGACTGCTGCAAAGGCGTCTCGTCCGGGCGTTCCTGACCGTCCGGCCGCCCGGACTCGGTGCGTCCGCCAGCGGTCGGGACGGTCGGTGTTGGAGCCGGGTCCTCCATTCGTGCCTCCGGGCGTAGCCGGGTCTGCTCCGCGTCCGGTGACCGGCGACGGCCGCCCACAGGTTGAGCGGTGCCGCCCGGCTCCACCGCATCGAGGCGCGCCGCGACACGTATGTCCCGGAAGAACCGGCGGTGCCAGGACCCAGCCGAGCTGACCGCCTCGCTGCTGTCCTTGCCGCCGAGTTGGGTGATCCGCCGGTAGGGTCGCAGCAGCAGCCAGCCGACCACGCCGCATAGCCAGACCAGCACCACCTGGAGCCAGCCCGGCAGGGCGGGCGAACTCATGATCAGATCGACCGCGAACAGGTAGATGGCTGCGCCGGTGCCGAAGATGGCAATGTTGAAGACCGCCGCGACCACGGCGTTCGCCAAACGTCGAAGGCCCGCGCTGGCCGGCCGGAGAAGCCCGATTGTGCCCAGGATCGGTGCCGCGATCACCGCCCAGCGGAAGATCAAAAAGCCCAGCAGAACCAGCACCGAGGCGGTCAGGTCGAACATCGCGAAGAGCACGGCCGCGAGCAGCGCAATGAATCCAGAGCCGATGCGGTCCATGTCGCGAGCTCCCGTCAGGAACTCGTACGCCTCCGGGTCCTCCGCCTTGATCTGCTCAGCGACTGTCATCCACTGCTGCTGCTTGGCTTTGATCGTCCCGGGACGGGTGGCCGGGTTGGCGCGCAGCTTCTCCGACTCCTCCCACGAGAACGCCTTCGCGTCGTAGAGGGCGGGGCCATACTTGCGGGCCGTCTCGCTGTCTGCTGAGCCAAGGACTCCCCGTAGCCAATTGCGGTAGAGCATGGATTCGGTGGCAGTGTCACTGGCCCGGACCGCTGGCGGCCGCTTGTCGACACAAGCTTCTGGGTTTGGAACGGCACAGCGATCCGGCGGGGTGTCCCTGGATGCCGGACCTATGGCGTCGTGCACGACACCGAGAGAGGTGATCAGAGTGCCGTCGGCAACGTTCGCTGACTTGACCGGCCAGGCAGCCAACGCGGTGACCGCCACCATGACCAGTAGTGCCCAGCCTGCTGTCGTCATCGCATTGCTCATGTCCGACTGACGGGAGCGCCAGAGGAGGTAAAGGCCCACGACGCAGAGCGTGATGATCCCGAAGACGCTGAATACCTTCTGGTAGACGGCCTTGGTGGCCTTCTCCACCAGCGGGTCGGCCCATTTCCACATCTCGCGTGGATCCCAGGCACGTTCCCGCAGAGCGTTCGAGGCGCCTACGACGGCCGTGGCCATCATGAGCTCACCATTAGAGACGGTCGTGGTGAACTTATAATCCGGATGGAGAATGGTAGAGGCACACCCGCCATCCACGTCATAGGTGTTGAAACTGTAGCCGCCGTAGCCGTAGTCGCTGTAAAGGCCCTTTGGCCCGGGCAACTTTGACGAATCCGGGCGGGATGAGAACCATCCGGCCAAGCCTGAGTCCGGGGCCGACGGCACAGGCGGTTTCCGACAGTCGATCTCCGAATCGCTGACCTGCTTCAGCTTCCCCACGCAGGCGCGGAAGTCGGCCTGCCATTCCGCGGTCGTGCAGAGGTCGGCGCGGGCCTGAGCGGCAGGCGGTGCGGCTGCGGCCTGCGCGCCGATCAGCGGCCAGGTGACGGTGGCCCCGGCCAGTACGCCGAGGGCGAGCAGGAACGACGCGATCCTTGCCCAGGCCCTCGCCATGTCACGCCTCCAGATCCGGCAGGGAGATGCTCGGTAGCACGCCGGCCGCCGCGGCGATTGCGGCGGGCGTCGTGTCGAGATGGTCCAGCAGCCCTTCGACGTAGGAGACGTCGACGCGGACCTTCTGCACGCGGCCGTCGACGTCGCGCATCACGAACTCGCGGAAGCCGAGCCGGCTGGACGAGCTGGTGTCGGCGGCGGAGAGCGAGGCGAGGGTGGCTTCGTACCCGTCGTTTACCGGCACTCGCAGCAGGCGCAGCGCTTCGGAGGCGATCTCGGCGTCTTCGGCGATCCGGCCGACGAAGACGGTGGAGACCAGGTTCTGCACGTCGAGGCCGAGGATGTCTTTGGGGTTCTGCGAGGCGACCAGGGCCGCGAGGTTCCATTTTCGGGAGTCCCGGGCGAGCCGGACCAGGAACGAACGGCCGGACCGCCAACCCTCCATGAAGTGCGCCTCGTCGAGGCCGACGAGCTTGCGTGACGACATCGACCCGCCGTAGCAGCGGCGGACGGCGAGCCGGTGCGCGGTGTGCAGCATCGGCAGGGCGAGTGCCTCCTCGGCGGACCAGTACTCGCGTTCGATCTTGAGGTCCGGCAACCGCAGCCCGGCCATGGTGATCACGGTGAGTGCGGCGTCGGCACCGAGCAGCCCTTCCGGTGGCCGGCCGAAGAAGAGCATCGCCAGTGGCATCTCGGCGGTGTCCAGCAGGAGGTTGGCCAACTCCTTGCCGGCGTCGTCGTCGAGCCGCCCGAGGCAGCTCACCACGTCGTCCAGGGTGGACGTCTCCTCGGCGGGGACCTGCCGGACCGCGTGCCGGAACAGGGTGGCGGTCGACGCCTCACGGGCCACCTGCGGCGGAACGAGCATCATGCAGATGTCCTGGACGAGCATCCGTCGCTCGGCCCGGGCGTTGGAGACCGCGATCTCGAACTCCCGGTCGCCAGCCGCGCCGGCAGCGAACTCGCTACGCAGCGGGGTGGGAATGAGTGAGTAGGGCGCCAGGGTGCCGTGCTCGGAGCCGGTCAGGTTCAACACCCGGGAGTACGGGCGTAGCTCGGGCATCGCGCAGAGGCGGGCCAGCGGCCCGGACGGGTCGAGCAGGGTCACCTGGACACCTCGGCGGGCGGCCAGGTAGCCCAGCGCGCCGAGCAGTGTCGACTTGCCACCGCCCGGTTCGGCGACGAAGACCGCCAGCCCGGAGCGTTCCCGGACCTCCATGGGGAAGTGCAGGTCGAGGAAGACCGGCCGGCGGCAGGTACCGGCGGTTCGCCCGATCAGATCGCCTCGCCGGTCGCCCACGTTGGAGGCGGCCTGGGGGAGTGCGGCGGCGAGCAACGGCACCGGCATGCGGCGGACGTAGCCGGTGTTGGCGATCGGCTCGCCGGGGATGAACTCGCGGGCCAGCCAGTCCTGGTTCTTCGGGTGTTGCAGGGAGATGCGCAACTCGCGGGAGTAGAGCTGGATGAGCCGGCGGGCGCGTTCCAGGCACTCCTCCCTGGTCCGACCGCCGATGGCGATCCGGTGCCAGCCGTGTGCACGGGCCGAGTCGACCGGCAGGCCGGTGGTCATCTCGTCACCGATCACCAGTGCGCGCTTGGCCAGTCGCTCCAGCTCCGGGGGTGCGTCGATGCCGTGCTCGGCGTAGTCGAGCTGCTGCGAGCGGATCATCCGCAGCCGGTGTTCGAGATTGCGGAAGGAGTCACCGGAGCCGAGGATGTCGACGCGGGTGGAGATCTCCATCGGCCACGGCAGCCGCTCGTGGAAGTGCAACCAGGGCTCGTGCCGCTCGGGGATCTCCAGCGGCTCCATCCGGCCGACGGCGAGCACGGCCACGTGTCGTTCCTCGCCGGTCATCCGGTTGACGAGTTTCACCGTCGAGCCGTACGGGGTGCGGTAGCGCTCCACCTGTTCGGTGAGGGCGAGCAGGTCTCCGCGTTCCCAGTGCCCGTCGGTGACCGGGGAGAGGGTGCCCGGCGGGGACATGCACAGCGCCACCGAGCGGTAGAGCAGCCATTCCAACTCCTGGGCGGTGACCCGCCGGCCGCGCATGCCGAACGCGCCCAGCACCTCGTCGAACTGCTCCACGGTGCGGCCCAGCTTGCGGCGTTCGCCCTCGGCGGTGCCCCGCCCGAAGGTGCGCAGCACCCGCTCGGTGAGCGAGTCGCCGAGGGAGCGGCGGGCGAAGGTGACGCCCAGGTAGGTCTGCCCTTCGGCGTGGTTGACGGCCATCAGGTGCCGCTGGGCGGCGACCAGGTGATCGGCCCAACCGGTGGTGCCGGCCACGTCGGCGAGCGGTGCGGGGGTGTGTGCGTCGATGGTGCGCGCCCACTCGTCGGCGGGGAACGGCCGGGTGGTGCGGCGCAGGTGCAGCCGGAAGCCCGCCAGGCCGGCGTACTGCTCGGAGATGGCTGACAGCAGCGCTTCGCGCTCGGCGTCCGGCCGGAACGCCCAGCGGACCTCGGGCAGCCAGTACCAGGCGGTCACGGTGTTGGGGGTGAAGGTCAGGTGACCGGCGATCTCGGTGATGGCCAGCTCGACCGACGGGTCCCGATCCCCAAATTTGATCTTCGGGGCGCGGACCCGGGTCGGTTTGGTCGGTCGGTCCGGTCGGCTCGCGGCACGCTGTCGGGACGGGGCGATCTCCCGGCCGGTCGGCTCGGTGCCCGAGCCCTCGGGGCGATGATCCGGGTCGGTGGCGCGCTTTGGCGCGCGCTCCAGCGCCGGCCGGTCCGTGGGGCCGGTGTTGGCCGGCAGTTCGGCCGGGGCCGTCGGCCGGGCCGTCTGAGCTGCCGGTCGGCCTGCCGGCGTCGCTGGGCGACGCTCCGGGGTGGCCGCCGGACGGCGTCCCGACGTGGTGCCTGTGGGTCCGCTGACGGGACCGGTGCTTACCGGTGGTGTGGTGGGGGTCCGGTCGGGCTCACCCGATGGGCGGAGCATCGGCAGCCGATCGCCGGCCTGGTGCGGCACCCGGGACTCGCTGGCCGGGTGGCCACCGCCGTGGCGTGGCTCGATGGACCGGCGGCCGCCGCGGGGCTGGTCGTCGGGCGTCCATGGTGGTTCCGGTTCGGGAACCGGACGGGCCGGCGACGGGCCGACCTGCGGCGGTGCCTGTGGTGGGATCGCCTGCTGCTCCTGGGTGCTCGGACCGGCCGAAACAGCTCGCGCGGCACCGGGCCGTGCCCCACCGAAGAGGTCCAGGAACGGGGAGTCGATGTCGGCGTTCTCGCCGGCCGACACCGCGCTGGGCTCGGCGGGTGGCGTCCGGCGGGGGATCGGCCGGGGCGCCTGGAACACGCCCACCGCTCCGTGGCCGGGCGACGTCACAAGCGCAGGATCGAGCGCCACCTCGTCCTCGTCTTCGACGTAGCCGAATGACTGCGCACGGTGACCGGCCGGCACGGCCGGGCTGCCGGCCGGAGAGCCCGGCGTGGACGAGCGACTCATGCGACCGCCTTCGGGAAGGGCAGCAGGCTCCCACCCGCGTCGTGGAACGAACCGATCGACGTACGCCCGGTCATGCCAGCTCCTCCCGGATCCTGATCCGGCTGCCGACCAGGCGCGGGTCGCGCTGCTCGACCGCCGGCTCCCGGGTGCGTCGCCAGTCGGTCAGCGCGGTGCGGATGACCACCCGCGCCGGCCGATCGGGGTCGACGTGCCGGAAGATGAACGACGTGGTCACGATGGCGAGCGCGATCTCCCAGGCCGGGAAGAGCTCGACCGTGAACGTGAACAGCCAGTGGATGAACATGTAGAGGGGGACCAGCAGCATGAAGAGCCCGTACTGGGCGTAGGGCAGGTGGACCGGAAGGGTGTAACCGGGCGGCCCGAGGTAGACCAGGCGGGCCCGGTAGATGTCGTCGTCGGTGCGCAGCCGCATCTGGTAACGCGCCTATTCGAAGATGAGGTCGATCAGGTAATCGCCGACGAAGAAGAGTGTTGCCGCGCCGGCGATGAAGGCGAGCCCGACGATCGCGATCGCGGAGCTGGTCAGCACCTTGGAGATCTCGCCTCGGCTGGCTCGGCCGATGAAGATGACGCCCAGGACGGCGAGCAGGATCGGCGCGATCTTGCTGGCGAAGAAGGTGACCACACTGTTCGTGTCGATCCCCTTCGGTGCCGGCTCCGCGAGCGGAGTCGACGCCAGGGTGGAGAGCGCGTGGGCGACGCCGGACGACGCCGTCTCCATGAGCTCGAAGGCGATCACTGGAACCTCCCCATAGCGCGGCCGGCGGTGCCGCGGCGGTGCGATAGGCAAGCCGGGCGGGAAATCTGCCTCGCAGGGCATGGCGTTCTTGACCCTGCGTTCGTTACTCACCACGGAGGGTGGCGAGGTTTGGGCGGATTTTCCCCGCTTCGGCCCTCCCTTCAAGCTTCGCCATCTCGATGCTGGCCGATTCCAAAGCGTACGGCCCGCCCCGGATTGCGACAAGCCGCGAAGGGACGGCCTGATACTGCCCGAATGACCGATCGTACACCTGTTCTAACGAGCACGTCAGGGGTGGTCGGTTGAGCTGACCCGGGTCGGTTGGCGCCGCTGCCGCGACCGGTACCGTCTAGTCGTGACCGATCTGGTGCGGGCCTCGGGCCCGGTGGTGATGGGCGTCCTCAACGTCACGCCGGACTCCTTCTCCGACGGCGGACGGTACGCCGACCTCGACTCGGCCGTCGGACACGGCGTCCGTCTGCGCGACGCCGGTGCGGACCTGATCGACATCGGCGGCGAGTCGACCCGGCCGGGCGCTGAACGGATCGATGCCGCGACCGAGGCCGCCCGGGTGTTGCCGGTCATCCGCGAACTGACGGCCGCGGGCGTGGCGGTCAGCATCGACACCAGTCGCGCCCGGGTGGCGGAGGCCGCCCTGTCGGCCGGGGCGGCGGTGGTCAACGACGTCTCCGGCGGGCTGGCCGACCCGGACATGGCCCGCGTGGTTCGCGACGCGCGCTGCCCCTGGGTGTTGATGCACTGGCGGGGCCACTCCCGGGCGATGCGCGAACTGGCCAGCTACGGCGACGTGGTGGCCGACGTCCGGGCCGAGCTGGCCCAACGGATCGACGCGGCGCTGGCCGCCGGGGTGGCCGCCGAGCGCCTCATCGTCGATCCCGGGCTCGGCTTCGCCAAGACGGCCGCGCACAACTGGGAACTCAGCGCCCGCCTGCCGGAGCTGCTGGATCTCGGCTGTCCGCTGCTCTTCGGTGCCAGCCGCAAGTCGTACCTCGGCGGGTTGCTCGCCGCCCCGGACGGCACCCCACGACCGACCGCCGAGCGGGAGGCGGCCACGGTGGCGACCAGCCTGCTGGCGGTCGCCGCGGGCGCCTGGGGCGTTCGCGTGCACGACGTGCGGGCCACGGTCGACGCCCTGGCCGTCTGGGTCGCGACCGGCAGACCGCGCCTGGCCATGCCATCGCACGACCGGGAGCGGACACCACACGATCACGAGCATGGGGTACGGCGATGACGACGGACCGGATCCACCTGACCGGCCTGCGGGCGCACGGCCGGCACGGCGTGTACGACTTCGAACGCGAACAGGGGCAGGACTTCGTTGTCGACGCCGTCCTGGAGTTGGACCTCGGCCCGGCCGCCGCCAGCGACGATGTCACCGACACCGTCCACTACGGCGAGTTGGCCGAACGCCTGGTCGCGGTGGTGACCGGCGAGCCGGTGAACCTGATCGAGACTCTCGCCGATCGACTCCTCACGGTCTGCCTGACCGACGAGCGGGTGCGCACCGCCACCATCACCGTCCACAAACCGGAGGCCCCGGTGCCGCACACCTTCACCGACGTGGCCGTCAGCATGACCCGGACGCGGGACCGGTGACCAGGGCCGTGCTGTCGCTCGGCAGCAACCTGGGCGACCGGCTGGAGCACCTGCGCACGGCCGTCGCCACGTTCGGCGACGCCGTACTCGTGCTCTCCGGGGTGTACGAGACTCCACCGTGGGGCGATAGCGACCAGCCCGCGTACCTCAACGCGGTGTTGCTCGCCCAGGACGCGAGCGCGACCCCCCGCGACTGGCTGGAGCGGGCTCGCGACGCGGAGCGGGCGGCCGGCCGGGTCCGTGACCCGCGGCGGCGGTTCGGGCCGCGCACCCTCGACGTGGACGTGGTCGCGGTCTGGGGCGACGACGACGAGCCGGTGTTCAGCGACGAGGAGGAGCTGACCCTGCCGCACCCCCGGGCGCACCTGCGGGCCTTCGTGCTGCGGCCGTGGATCGACATCCAGCCCTACGGTCGGCTGCCCGGCCACGGCTGGTTGACCGATTTGCTCACCACCGGACCCGCGGCGGACGACGCGCTGGAACTGCGTCCCCGGCCGGAGTTGGCGTTAGAGTCGACGGCATGACCGAGCGGAGCCGGCCGGCATGACCCAGGCGAAGTCCCCACCACCGGGCGGGTCCGACCCGGGCCGGTCCCGGATGGGCCCCACCCGGATTTCGACACTGGTCGTGGCCGCGCTGGCCGCGGCGGCGGTGGCCTGGCTGCTGATCAGCAGCCTCTACTACAAGGGCGTCCCCCGGTTGCCCTGGCTGCCGGTGGTGACGCTGGCCGGGCTCGCCGTGCTCGAGGGGTACGCCGCGATCAACACTCGGGGCCGGATCGAACGCAAACCCGGCCGGGACGCGGTCGATCCACTGCTGGTTGCCCGCCTCGTGGTGCTGGCCAAGGCGTCGGCGCTGGCCGGGGCCATCTTCGCCGGCTTCTACGCGGGGCTCACCGGCTGGCTGTTCCTGGAGACCACCCGCGCGGCCCTGGACGACCGACCGGCCGCGGGCGGGGGTCTGCTCGCCTCGCTGGCTCTGGTCGGTGCCGCGCTGTGGCTGGAGCGCTCCTGCCGGGTGCCGGAACGCCCGGACGACGAACACGAGCAGGACCCACGGGAGAGCCGCCCCGGCCAGCGCTGAGCAGGGGGTTACGCCCGGCTCCGAGCGCGGGTACGGTGCCTGCGATCGGAGAGCAAGGGCCGCCCAGGGTCCGTCCGCGCGCCGGACCGGGACGGCCGGCCACTGGGGAGGCTGCGTGATGGGTTACGAAGAAGCGGGCCGGGACCGCTCGGCCGAGCCCTCGTCCGGGGTGCCGGCCGCCGTTCTGGAGAACGTCTTCGACGACCCCACCCACGGTGATCCCGGCCGGGATCGAATCGGCGTTCAGGTGAGCTGGGAGCTTGCGCTGCTGGCCGCGGTGGCGGCGGTCGGCTGGCTGCTCTGGCAGGAGGACCAGACCGCCCTGCGCGCCGACAACCTGCGCACGCTCCTCGTCGACGCGGTCGGACTGGGGCTGCTCGCCCTGGCCGCCGGGCTCAGCCTGCGGACGGCGGCACCGAACCTGGCCGTCGGACCGGTCGCGGTCGCCACCGCCCTGCACTACGCCGAGCAGGGTGATCGGGGCCTGCCCGCGTCGGTCGGCCCGGCCGTGGCCGTCGCCGCGCTGGGCGGGCTCGCGCTGGCGCTGGCCGTGGTGGTGCTGCACGTGCCGGGCTGGGCTGCCAGCCTGGCCGGCGCCGCCGGCGTGGTGGTGTTCATCGAACGCCGCTCGGCGCCCGTGCTGGTGCAGGGCGACTACGACCCGGGGCGCAGCGCCGGATACCTGTTCGCCGGCTTCGCGGCGGTGGCCGCTCTCGGCGGGTTGTTCGGCGCGATCCGGGCGATCCGCCGGCTGGTCGGCAGGTACCGGCCGATCGCCGACCCGGCTCGACGGCGGGGCGCGGTGGCCGCCGTGGTCACCGCGGTCGCGCTGGTCTGCTCCACCGTGCTGGCCGCCCTCGCCGGTGTCCTGGTCGCCGCCAACCATTCCGGGTCGGTCGCGGAGCCCGGATCGGTCGCACCCACCTCGGGGCTGGACTGGACGGTCCTGGCGATCGGGGTGGCCCTGCTCGCCGGCACCAGCGCGTACGGGCGGCGCGGCGGTGTGTTCGGCACCGTGCTGGCGGTCAGCCTGGTCACCGTCTTCCAGGCGTACGCGCCGGAGCGTGGTTGGACGCTGAGCACCTGGGCGGTGGGTGGCGCCGCACTCGGCGTCGGATTGCTGGTCACCCGGCTGGTCGAGACGTTCGGTCGGCCCCGACCGGACAACACCGAACCACCCGAACCGGTCACCGACGGCGCGATCAGCACGGGTTGGACCATGCCGCAGTCACAGTCGGTGGGCAACTGGCCGCCGACGCTGCCGACTCCGGCCGCGCCGCAACCGGTCGATCCGTGGCGGGATCCGCGCTGGGAGGACAGCCCGCGTCGGTGGGACGCCGACGAGCGGTGATCACCGTGGCGTCCGCCGAGCCGGAGCTGATCTCGACCGTTAGGCTCGGCGACATGACCGACACACCTGCCGCCACCCCCGGCGGAACCTCGTTCGCCGAGCTCGACGCGCTGTCCACCGAGGAGCTGCGGGAGCGGGCGTTCGCCCTGGCCCGGGAGCGTCGCGACGTCAGGTTCTACTGGTCGGTGCTGCGGCGCCTGCCGAACGCGGACGAGGCCACGGTGCTGGACGGCGCACCGAACTCGATCGGCCCGACCATCGACGAGGCGAACGCGCTGTGGCGGGAGCTGACCGGTCACGGTTACGAGGAGTCCGCGCCGCTGCTGCGGGCCGCCTTCATCGACTACCTGCTGAAGCACTGAACCGCTCGGGGCAGCCCAGGTCCGCCCGGACGACGGGTGCGGGGCCTGGGCGGATGGCGTCGCTCTTCCACCGCTCCGGTCCGGTCAGCCGCTACGGCACGGCCGCCGGCACCGGCGCGCTTGCCGTGTTGTTGCTGGTCGGGATCTGTGGCAGTCCGGCGTACACCCGTTGGGCCGCGACCCAGACCGACCCGGAGTCGGCCGGCGCCTTCTATCTGCGTCTGCTGGCGTGGCCGGCCTGGCGGCTCGACGCGGACGGGCAGGCCGGGGGCCTGTTCGCCGCCGACCTGCGGGCCGTGCTGCTGGTGGTCCTCGCGGTCGCCCTGCTCTACCTGTTGCCCGCCGCGCAGGTGGCCCGGGTGCCCGGCTCGGTCAGCCAGTTCCTCTCCGGCTGGGCCGCCTACGTGCTCGCCGGCGGGCTCGCCGCCGTGCTGGCGGCCCTGCTCAGCCCGGATCCGTCGCTGCTGGGTGCCCTGCAGGACGCCAGCACCGGCGCCGGTTACGGCTTCCTGACCGGATGGATCATTGGCACCGCCAGCCTCGGCGGTCGCGCTTGAGCCGGCCCGGCGCGGTCGCGCTTGAGCCGGCCCGGCGCGGTCGCGCCTGAGCCGGCCCGGCGCGGTCGTTCGGGGCGGCCGGGACCGGGACGGCGACGGTGGCAGCCCGGTCGCCGTCCGGTCACTTCGCCGGTCGGCTGAGGTCGAGTAGGCGGTGTCGGCTGAGCGCACCCACCGGTCGGCCGGCGTCGGTCACCACGAGTTGGTCCCGTCCCGAGGTGAGCAGCACCGCCAGCGCGTCGTAGGCGGTGCCGTCCAGTGCCACGGTGGGCAGGTCCGCGGCGGCGTCACCGGGTACGGGCTCCAGCGACTCCCGGTCGAGCGGGGTCACCGCCAGCCGGCGGATGCCCCGGTCGGCCCCGACGAACTCGCGGACGAACGGTGTGGCGGGTGCGCCGAGCAGAGCGGCCGGCGTGTCGTACTGCTCCAGGTGCCCGCCCTCGGAGAGGACCGCGATCCGGTCGCCGAGTCGGACCGCCTCGTCGAGGTCGTGGGTGACCAGGACCGTCGTCTTGCCGACCTCGGCCTGGAGGCGCAGGAACTCCTCCTGCAGCCGGGTACGGACGATCGGGTCGACGGCCGAGAACGGTTCGTCCATCAGCAGCACCACCGGGTCGGCGGCGAGCGCGCGGGCCACCCCGACCCGTTGCCGCTGGCCACCGGAGAGCTCGTGCGGGTAGCGGCCGCCGAACTGGGCCGGGTCCAGGCCGACCAGGTCGAGCAACTCGTCGACCCGGTCCCGGGTCTGGCGCTTGGGCCACCGCAGCAGGCTCGGCACGGTTGCCACGTTGGCCCGGACCGTCTGGTGTGGAAAGAGGCCGACGTTCTGGATCACGTAACCGATGCGGCGGCGCAGCCGCACCGGATCGACGTCGGTGACGTCCTCGTCGCCGAGCGTGATCCGGCCGGCGGTCGGCTCGATCAGGCGGTTGATCATGCGCAGTACCGTCGACTTACCGCAGCCGGACGGGCCGATCAGCACCACCAGCTCGCCGGCCCGGACGTCCAGGCTGAGCTCCCGGACGGCCTCGGTGCCATTCGGGTAGCGCTTCTGGATGCCCTGTAGGGAGATCGACGCCGCGCGAGGGGATCGGGCCGCCTCGGCAGCCTTCGGGGTAACGTCCACGTATGTCCTTCCGCCTGAGCTACCGGGCCGACCCGGGTAACCCCTGGTTCTCCTGGCAGTACGTGCGGGACAACTCTGACACGATCCTCGCCGCCGTGCGTGAACACGCCTCCCTCACCGGGCGGGCGGTGCTGCTCGCGGTGTTGATCGCGCTGCCGTTGTCCGTGTTGGCGTACTGGTTCCGGCCGCTCGCCGGTCCGATCCTGGCGGTCAGCGGGATCGTCTACACCATCCCGTCGTTGGCGCTCTTCGCGTTCGTCGCGCCCTACCTGGGCACCGGGACCACCACCGTACTGGTC
Organism: Micromonospora sp. NPDC005203; assembly: GCF_042872705.1. Lineage (NCBI taxonomy): Bacteria > Bacillati > Actinomycetota > Actinomycetes > Micromonosporales > Micromonosporaceae > Micromonospora > Micromonospora sp. NPDC005203. The sequence goes on from NZ_JBIAKV010000002.1 coordinate 149,689, forward strand.
GGGCTGGTGCTCTACGCGCTGCTGCTGATCGTGCGCAACGTGGTGGCCGGCCTCAACCAGGTGCCCCCGGAGGTCGGTGAGGCCGCCGAGGGGATGGGGTACGGCCGCTGGGGCCGACTGTTCCGGATCGACCTGCCGCTGGCGCTTCCGGGCATCGTGACCGGGGTACGACTGGCGACCGTCTCGACGGTGGCGTTGGTCACAGTCGGCGTGCTCGTCGGGCATGGCGGCCTCGGCCAGTTGATCTTCGCGGGCTTCCAGAACAACCTCTACAAGGCCGAGATCATGACCGCCGCGCTGCTCTGCGTGGCCCTCGCGCTCGTGCTCGACCTCCTGCTCGTCCTGGTCGCCCGGCTGGTGACCCCCTGGTCCGCCCGGAGGGCACGGTGACCGTCGCGGCAAATCCGATCGGCCAGGCGATCACCTGGATCAACGACCCACTCAACTGGACCAACCCCGGCGGGATGCTGGACCGGCTCGGTGAGCACCTGACGATCTCGGCCCTGGCGGTGGCCCTCGGCTGCCTGGTGGCCTGGCCGCTGGGGCTCTGGCTGGGGCACCTCGGCCGGGGCGGTGGCCTGGTGGTGCTGGTGTCCAACGCCACCCTGGCCATCCCCACCCTGGCGCTGCTCACCATCCTGCCGGTGGTCTTCGACAGCGGCTTCGGGCAGACCCCGGTCGTGGTGGCGCTCGCCGTCTTCGCCGTGCCGCCGCTGCTGGCCAACGCGTACACCGGGGTGCGGCAGGTGGACCCGGAGGCCCGCGACGCGGCCCGGGGGATGGGCCTGTCCGGCGGGCAGTTGCTGCGCCGCGTCGAGTTGCCGCTCGCGGTGCCCTACCTGGCCGCCGGCTTCCGGACCGCCGCGGTCCAGGTGATCGCGACCGCCGCGCTTGCCTCGTTCGTCAACGGCGGCGGCCTCGGCCAGATCATCCGAACCGGCTTCGGCATCGGTATCGCCGCCGGTGGCGGCCAGATCGTCGCCGGTGGCGTGCTGGTGGCCGGGCTCGCGCTGCTGGCCGAGGTGCTGCTCGGCGGTGTCGAACGCCTGGTCACCCCCCGTCCGCTGCGCCGCGGACGAGAGCGGCTGGCTCGGCCCCGAGCCGCGGACGCCACCGGGCGCGCCTGACCCGACCGGGTGAGCCCCACGTCAGGTCGGCCACCGAAGGTGGTCCGATCGATGACGATGAGGTGACGAAGCCCATCCCAGGTTGTCGGTCGGTTGCGGAGCATGTTGGGTGGACATTCGCGGGCGACCGACAGTCAGGATCGCCCGTCGGACACGCGGCCGGCCCGGGACGGGCCGCGCCGGGACACGGAAGGCGGGCACATGCGCGCACGTACACGTCTGGCGATCGGCGCGATCGGCGCCGTCGCCGGGGCAGCTCTTCTCACCGGCTGCGGTGACGCCGGCTCGTCCGGCACGGACGCACCCCAATCGAGCGCATCCGGCGCCGGATGCGCTCCGGTCGCCGGCAAGCAGCTCATCGCTCTGCAAGATGACAAGAAGCTCCAGAACTCCGACAACGTCATCCCCGCGGTCAACAGCAAGGCGGCCAACCCGCAGCTGCTCGCAGCACTGGACAAGGTCTCCGCCGTGCTCGACACCCCGAAGCTGGTCCAGCTCAACAAGGCAGTCAACGAGGACCGCAAGACCGCCAAGGTGGCGGCCGAGGAGTTCGCCAGCGCCAACAACGTCACCGCCGGCATCGCCAAGGGGCCGGGCGGCGACATCGTGGTGGGGGCCGCCAACTTCGCCGAGAGTCAGATTCTGGGCGAGCTGTACCGGATCGCGCTCACGGCCGCCGGCTACCAGGTCAAGGTGCAGCAGATCGGCAACCGCGAGCTGTACGAGCCGGCGCTGGAGAAGGGTGAGATCCAGGTCGTTCCGGAGTACGCGGCGACCATGGCCGAGTTCCTCAACACCAAGGCCAAGGGCGGCACTCCTCCGCCGATCTCCTCGCCCGACATCAACACCACGGTGACCGCGCTCAAGGCCGAGGGCGACAAGGTGGGCATCACCTTCGGCACCCCGGCCGCCGCGCAGGACCAGAACGCCTTCGCCGTCACCAAGGAGTTCGCCGACAAGTACGGCGTGCGGACCCTGTCCGAGTTCGCCGCCAAGTGCTCCGGCAGCGCGACGGTGCTGGGTGGCCCGCCGGAGTGCGAGCAGCGGGCCTTCTGCAAGCCGGGTCTGGAGAAGACGTACGGGCTGAAGGTCGGCTCGTTCTCCTCCCTGGACCAGGGTGGACCGCTCACCAAGAGCGGTCTGCGGGACGGCACGATCAGCGTGGGCCTGATCTTCTCCTCGGACGGCGCGTTCGCCACCAGCTGAGCCCTCCCCGGCCGTGCTGAGGACGCCCCCGCCCCGACCGGGCGGGGGCGTCCGCGCGTCCCGGGACCCCGTTCCCTCCGGTGAAGCTCGTCGGTAGGCTGCACATCCATGCCAGCCCCGGCCACCTCCGACGCCCGGCGTCGACCATCGCTGCTGACCGTGCTCTTCTGGGCGGGCGTCGCTCTCGCGCCGGTGGCGGCGCTGATCCTGCTGGTCGCCGACGGTAACGGTCCGCTGCGCTTCGCCGCGGTGCTCGCCATCGTCGCGGTGGTGCTGATCGGCCTCTCCATCGCGCTGCGGCCCGACGGTGAGGGAGCGCGAGCCGACGAGCTGTTGGATGAGATCGAGGAGCTTCGGCGGGAGCTGCGGACCGAGATCGCCACCGCCACGCAGCGCGGCAGCCAGGCGCTCGACCAGGCGCACCGGGCGCAGGAGGGGATCGCCGCGGTCCGTCGCCGGCTGGACGCCAGCGGTGCCGCTCTGGCCGGCGCTGCCCCCGTCGGTGCCGCTGCCCCCGTCGGTGCTGCCGCCGTCCCCGTCGCGGAGCCGCCAGGCCCCGGCCGGGCGCGGGTGCCGAGTGTCGAGCCGCCGGTGGACAACGCGGCGGTGGCCCGTAGCCGCGTCCAGGCGCCGGGTGACGTACCGCCGGGCCGGGCCCGAGTGTCCGGGGCGGACGACGCGTCCCGGTGGGGCCGTCCCGCGCACCCGGACGACGACGAGCCCGCCTACCCACGGGAGGCCGCGGAGCCGCGGGCGGCCGCGAGGACGTACGGCGCAGCGCGCCCAGCCGACCCCGGGCACGGGTCGGCCCGCCCCCGGGAGCACGACCGCCCCGAGCCGGCGCACCGGCCGGTCGGCGTGGTCCGGCACACCGAGACCGTGCATGTCACCACCCGGCACACGGTGGTGGACGGCGGGCCGGCCGAGCCGACCGGTCGCTACGACGGCGAGTACCCGGGCCGGTGGACCGCACCGGCGCAGGAGTGGACCCGGGGCGGTGGAACGGACGAGCCTGCTCGCGCGGCCGGCCGACCGAGGGGCGAGGCGGCGGAGCGCCCCCGAGCCGGGTACGGCGACGACCGGCACCCCGGTGACGATCGTGCCCGCCCCGGCGAGCCGGAGTGGACCGGTCCGCGCGACAGGTACGCCCAACCCGACGAGCCCGGCCCGGCCGCCAGGTCGCACCACGCGCCGGAGCGGGCGACCTCGGGGTCCTGGGACAACCCGGACGATCGCGGCTGGTCGGACCAGCCCGATCGGGCGGGTGCGGCCGCTGCCCAGCCCGGGCCGCCGCTGCGGGCCGACGACACGGGCGAGTACTGGTCACAGCTGCGGGCCGGTGACCGGTGGGCCGCCGTCCGCGACGACGAGAACGGCCGCGAGCTGCGGGTCGGCGAACGCCGGGCCGAGGTGCGCGCCGACGCCACCGGCACCGAGTACCGGGTGGCCGACCGCTGGGCCGAGGTCCGCCACGAGGAACCCCGCCAGCACGAGCAACCGCGCCGCCCTGAGGAGTCGCGCCGCCCTGGGCAGCCGCGTCGCTACGACGAGCCGCGCCGCCCGGAGCAGCTGCGTCAGCAGGACGAGCCGCGCCACCCTGAGCAGCCGCGCCACTACGACGAGCCGCGCCGCCCGGAGCAGTTGCGTCAGCAGGACGAGCCGCGCCACTACGGGGAGCCGCGTCGGAGCGAGGAGCGCGAGTCGTACCACCGGGCCGAGCCGGCGGACCGGCCGGCGCTGCCGGTGGGCGGCGTTCCGGTGCCGGACGAGTGGCGCCCGCCGCGCCAGCGCGGCCACCAGGCGGAACCCGCGCCGGAGCGGCCCGGCCGGCGGCGAGTCGACGAGCGCTACGGCTACCCGCCGCAGGACGACGCGCCGCGCGCTGGCGGCACCCCGCCCGGCGATCGCTGGCGCTGACCGCTCAGGCGGCTCGCGTCACTTGTCGATGTCGCCGACCACGAAGAACATCGAACCGAGAATCGCGATCAGATCTGGAACCAGGCAGCCGGGCAGCAGGGTGGCCAGCGCCTGCACGTTCGCGTACGAGGCGGTGCGCAACTTCAACCGCCACGGCGTCTTCTCACCCCGCGACACCAGGTAGTAGCCGTTGATGCCGAGCGGGTTCTCCGTCCACGCGTAGGTGTGCCCCTCCGGCGCCTTGAGCACCTTCGGCAGCCGGGTGTTGATCGGCCCGGTCAGCTGATCCACCCGGTCCAGGCACTGCTCGGCGAGGTCCAGCGACGCGTACACCTGGTCCAGTAGCACCTCGAAGCGGGCGTGGCAGTCCCCGGCGGTCTTGGTGACCACCGGCACGTCCAGCTCGTCGTAGGCCAGGTACGGGTCGTCGCGGCGCAGGTCCAGGTCGAGCCCGGAGGCGCGGGCCACCGGCCCGGACGCCCCGAACGCGGCGGCGTCGGCGGCGGAGAGCACGCCCACGCCCACGGTGCGGGCCAGGAAGATCTCGTTTCGCCGGATCAGGTGGTCCAGGTCGGGCAGCCGCCGGCGTACCTCGCCGATCGCCGCGCGCGCCCGCCCGGTCCACCCGTAGGGCACCTCCTCCTTGAGGCCGCCCACCCGGTTGAACATGTAGTGGATCCGGCCGCCGGAGACCTCCTCCATCACCGCCTGGATGGTCTCCCGTTCCCGGAAGGCGTAGAAGATCGGCGTGATCGCCCCGATCTCCAACGGGTACGAACCGAGGAACATCAGATGGTTGAGCACCCGGTTCAACTCGGCGAGGGCCATCCGCAGCCAGGTGGCCCGCTCCGGCACCTCCATGCCCATCAGGCGTTCCACCGCGAGCACCACACCCAGTTCGTTGGAGAACGCCGAGAGCCAGTCGTGCCTGTTCGCCAGCACGATGATCTGCCGGTAGTCGCGTACCTCGAAGAGCTTCTCCGCGCCCCGGTGCATGTAGCCGATGATCGGTTCGCAGGAGACCACCCGCTCACCGTCGAGCACCAGCTTGAGTCGCAGCACGCCGTGTGTGCTGGGGTGCTGCGGGCCGATGTTCAGCACCATGTCGGTGCCGAGTTGCTGATCACCGGTGCCGGCGATCAGGCCGGCCCCGGTGCCGACGGTCAGTTCACGGAGGTCCCCGGCGTCGGTGGTCATGCCCGTCATCGTGCCACGGCCGGGCCGAGCGGGATGCCGACCGGTTGGCGCAGCCACAGGTGCCCGCCGAGCCCGGCCGGGTCGGTCAGCTCGGCCACCGCCGACGCGGCGGCCAACGCCCGCACGTACCCCGCCGGGTCGGTGCCGGCCAGGCTGAGCGGCGGTCGGCCGCCGTCGGCTCCGAGCGCCCGCAGCGCCTCCCGCTGCGAGACCAGGGAGTACGCACACCGGGCGACCGCCGCACCGGCGGAGGCGACCGAGTCCATGGCGACGTGGGCGGTGACGTCACTCGACCCGTCCGGCACCGGAGGCACCTGCCGCCCAGCCCGGTAACCCGTCAACGTCCCGTGCACCGGCCTGCTGTCCCGCAGGTGTCCGTAGTCGATGGCGACCGCCAGGCCGCGTTCGATCTTGCGTACCGCGCTGGCCCAGGCTTCGTCCCTGGTCCGACCGATCTCTGCGCGGTGGTCGGGGTGGGGGGTTTCCGGGCAGCCCGGCCGGCTCCGGGCGGTCAGGCTTGATCCCTGCGCCGGCCGGGCTGCCCGGGAACCCGACTCGCTTCCGCTTGTCGCGTCCGCCCAGGTCACCGCCAGCCTCGGGTCACTGTCCGCGCTGACTGGGCTCGCGGCGCTGGGCCACCACTTCGTCAGCCACTCAAGATCAGCGGGACTGACCGGGTCACCAGTCGTTTCGGTGCCGCTCTCGGGGTCGACCAGCAGGTATCGCCAGCCGTCCTCGGTCTGTACCGCTATGTCCAGGGGGACGTTGTCCAGCCACTCGGTGGCCAGTAGCACGCCGGTGATCTTGGTTGGGATCTGGGCTGTCCAGCTGATCTCTTCGGGCAAATTCTTCGGGCGGTCGGCGTACTCGACTGCTGTGAAGCGCACGCGTTCCGCGAGCGACGGACGGACCGTGCCGGACGGCGGCTCCTCTCCCAGCGGACGGGCGGACGCCGTGGAAGCCCTCACCGCAACCCCGACGGCCGGTTCCGCTGCGACGAGCCTGAGCAGGCTGTGCAGCAGCTCCCCACGCCCAGCCCCGACGTCGACCACGTCGAGCCGTGGCGGATGGCCGAGTGCGGCGTCCACCTCCGAGATGAGGCGCAGCAGGGCGGTGGCGAAGGCTGGGGAGGCGTGCACGCTGGTGCGGAAGTGGTCGGCCGGCCCGGTGCCGGCGACGAAGAAGCCACCCGGCCCGTAGAGGGCTCGGCTCATCGCATCCTGCCAAGAGGCCGACATCAGTTCACTCCGGGTTCAGGAGGCGTCACGTCACCGTGCCGACCCTACGGCCACCGATGGTGCGACGACTCCCGTCCCCCGCTAGGTCGGCTTCGATGTTCAGGCCCGGAAATAGTGCCCTTCGTCCAGGTCGGCGATCAGTCCGGGGTGGGTGGGGACCCAGCCCAGCAGTTCGCGCGTGATCGCGGCTGACGTCGGGTTGTCCAGCTGCGCGAACGACCCGAGGAAGCCGAAGTAGTCGTTCGCCTCGTCGGGGCCGATGCTCCGGACCGGGAGGTCGAGGTTGCGGCCGATGGCAGCGGCGATCTGCTGGAGGGGGACACCTTCGTCGGCCGCCGCGTGCAGGCGCGTACCGGCCGGGGCCTTGTCGAGTGCGAGCCGGTAGAGCTCGGCCGCGTCGAGCGTGTGCACGGCCGGCCACCGGTTGGTGCCCTCGCCGACGTACGCGGCGTACCCGTGCTGCCGAGCGGCAGCGATGAGAACGGTGATGAAGCCGTAGTGGTCGAGCGGACTGTGCACGGTGGGGGCGAGCCGGACGACGGAGGAGCGCACATCGCGGGAGGCAAGGCCGGCGACGAAGTTCTCGGCGTCGATCCGGTAGCCGCTCGGGAAGGTGTCCCGTTCGGTGCCGGGGCGGCCGACGACGCCGCCCAGCGCGAGCATGGCCGTCCCGCTGGTGCCGATCAGCGGTTTGCCGGAGCCGTCCAAACCGTCGGCGAGCGCCCTGAGCGCGTCCAGGTCGACCTCGGCAGCGCCGGCCATGTCGCCGGTCAGCATCAGGTCGTGGCGGAACGCCAGGTGGATCACCCCGTCGGAGGCGGCCGCCTCCGCACGAAGCAGGTCGAGGTCGGAGAGGTCGCCGCGGCGCACCTCGGCGCCGAGCTTCTCGATCGCGGCGGCGGACGTGTCGGAGCGGGCCAGGCCGACAACGTCGTGTCGGGCGGAGAGTAGCGCCGGTACGACCGCGGAGCCGAGATGGCCGGAGGCGCCTGTGACGAATACGCGCATGGCAGTTCCTTCGTGGGAGGGTGATGTCACCTTGCGACATGACCGTATCTCGTGATGTCGCAAGATGGCATGGCTCGGACGAAAAGAATGTCGCAGTGTGACATCAGATACCATGGCCGGATGGCCCGCTGGCAACCGGACGCGCGCGGCCGCCTGGAGGCGGCCGCCTTCGAGCTGTTCCGTGAGCGCGGCTTCGAGGAGACCACCGTCGCCGACATCGCCACCCGAGCCGGCGTCGACAAGCGCACCTTCTACCGGCTCTTCGGCGACAAGCGCGAGGCGCTCTTCAGCGGCAGCGGGCAGCTGGAGGAGATCCTGGTCAAGGCGGTGGTCGAGACGGACGCAGCCCCCTTCGAGGCGGTCGTCGCCGCCTTCCGCCGGGCGGCGGAGGAGATCTTCGCCGACCGCCTTGAGCTGGTCCGGATGCGTCAATCCATCATTCAGAGCAGTCCCGAGCTGCAGGAGCGCGAGCTGCGCAAGACGGGTGCGCTGGTGGCTGCGGTCAGCGTTGCCCTACGCGCCAAGGGCCTCGACGAGAGCACGGCCACCCTGGCCACCGAGTCGGGTGTCACGGTCTTCCGCGTCGCGTACGCGCGCTGGGTCGCGCCCGACAGCGACGCCTCGCTCGCCGACCTGATCACCGAGGTGGCCACCGAGCTGCGCGCCGTCACGTCCGCCCCAGGGCGGCGTTGACGGAGGCCTTCCGTCAGTGGTGAACGTTTTCACACATGCTTGTCCTGGTTCGGCAGGCCGGGCGCATACTTGCGATCGACCGGTACCCCTCCTCGTGGACTGGATCGTCGTCATGAGCGCACCGCTGCGCCCGCGTCCGGCAGCCCCGCACGGGCTTGCCGCATCGCGGGATCGCGCCGTCATCGGCGCCTCCTCCTCCCGCCTGCTCACCGTCGGCGTCGTTGGCGCCGGTCGGGTCGGAGCCGTCCTGGGCGCCGCACTCGTCGCCGCTGGGCACCGTGTGGTCGCCGTCACCGGCGACTCCGGGGCCAGCCAGGCCCGCCTCGCCCTGCTGCTGCCCGAGGTGCCCCGGCGCCCGGCCGCCGCCGTCGCCCACGCCGCCGCCGACCTGCTGCTGATCGCGGTGCCGGACGACGCGTTGGCCGGTGTGGTGGCCGACCTCGCCGCCCGGGGCGCGCTGCGTCCGGGCCAGATCGTCGCGCACACCTCCGGCGCGCACGGCCTGACCGTGCTGGGGCCGGCCGCCGCGGTCGGCGCCCGTCCGCTCGCTCTGCACCCCGCGATGACCTTCACCGGTACGCCGGACGACCTGGCCCGGCTGGACGGCATCTCGTACGGGGTGACCGCCCCGGCGGAGCTGCGCCCCCTCGCCGCCCGGCTGGTCGCCGACCTGGGCGGCGTGCCTGAGTGGGTGGCCGAGTCGGACCGCCCGCTGTACCACGCCGCGCTGACCCACGGCGCGAACCACCTGGTGACCCTGGTGAACGAGGCGACCGACCGGCTGCGCGACGCCGGGGTGGCCCGACCCGAGAAGGTGCTCGCCCCGCTGCTGCGAGCCGCCCTGGAAAATGCGCTGCGCCTCGGTGACGACGCGTTGACCGGCCCGGTCTCCCGGGGCGACGCGGGCACCGTCCAGCGGCACCTGGCCCGGCTGGCGGCCACCGCACCGGAGTCCGTCCCCGCCTATCTCGCGTTGGCCCGGCGTACCGCCGACCGGGCGATCGCCGCCGGCCGACTGCGGCCGGTGGACGCGCAGTCGCTGCTCGGCGTGCTCGCTGACACCGCCCGGGAGGTGGCCACTGTGAGCGCGAGGAGTGAGCCGATCTTGCGAGCCCCGCAGTCGCGAACCGAGGGGGCGCTGTGAGCGCGAGGAGTGAGCTGATCTTGCGAGCCCCGCAGTCGCGAACCGAGGGGGCGCTGTGAGCGCGAGGAGTGAGCTGATCTTGCGAGCCCCGCAGTCGCGAACCGAGGGGGCACTGTGACACAGCTCGTGCACTCGCGCGCGGAGCTGGCCGAGGCTCGGGCCGCTCTGAAGGGCACGGTCGGGGTCGTGATGACGATGGGCGCCCTGCACTCGGGGCACGAGACGTTGCTGCGCGCGGCCCGGGAACAGGCCGACCACCTGCTGGTGACGATCTTCGTGAACCCGTTGCAGTTCGGGCCGAACGAGGACTTCGACCGCTACCCGCGCACCCTCGACGGCGATCTTGAGGTGTGCCGGCGGGCGGGCGCGGATCTCGTCTTCGCTCCGTCGGTGGCGGACATGTACCCGGACGGCCAGCCCCACGTCCGCCTCGACCCTGGTCCGCTCGGCGCGGAGTTGGAGGGCGCGAGCCGCCCCGGCTTCTTCCACGGGGTGCTCACCGTGGTCCTGAAGTTGCTTCAGCTCACCCGACCCGACCTGACGTTCTTCGGCGAGAAGGACTACCAGCAGCTCACCCTGGTCCGGCGGATGACCCGGGACCTGGACGTGCCGGTCGAGGTGGTCGGCGTGCCGACCGTCCGGGAGCCGGACGGGTTGGCGCTGTCCAGCCGCAACCGCTACCTGAGCGAGTCGGAACGGGCCGCGGCGCTGAGCCTGTCCGCCGCGTTGCGGGCCGGTGCGCGGGCCGCCGAGGACGGCCTGGACGCGGGTGCGGTGCTGACCGCCGCGCACACCGCGTTCGGTGCCGGTACGCCGGGTGCCCGCCTCGACTACCTGGTGCTCACCGACCCCGAATTGGAGCCGGGGCCGGTCGCCGGGCCGGCGCGGCTGGTGATCGCCGCCTGGGTGGGCGCGACCCGCCTGATCGACAACGCGGCGATCCACCTCGCCCCCCGCCCCTGACCGGGCCGCACCACCCTCCACCACTTCGTGAAAGGCCACCCCGATGCTGCGGACCATGCTCAAGTCGAAGATCCACCGGGCCACGGTGACCCAGGCCGACCTGCACTACGTCGGTTCGGTGACGGTGGACGAGGACCTGCTCGACGCCGCCGACCTGCTCCCCGGCGAGCAGGTGGCGATCGTCGACATCACCAACGGCGCACGGCTGGAGACGTACGTGATTCCCGGCGTGCGGGGCAGCGGAGTGATCGGCATCAACGGTGCCGCCGCGCACCTGGTGCACCCCGGTGACCTGGTCATCCTGATCTCGTACGCCCAGATGGACAACGCCGAGGCCCGCTCGTACCGCCCACGGGTGGTGCACGTGGACGCCGACAACCGGGTTCTCGAGTTGGGTGCCGACCCGGCCGCGGTGGCGCCCGGCACGGCCGGCCACCCGGTGCCCAGCCCGTTGGCCGTGTCCGGAGTCTGATCCCGCGCGAGGCGATTCCGGTCTGTTACCGGAAGGTCATTTCCGGTTACCCTTGGCCCGCTGGCGGAAGCCGGTCGGTGGCTGGGGGAGGCCGCTATGCGCAGTGCCAGGACGACCGTGTTCGCCGCTGCCGTGACGGCGGTGCTGCTCGCTGGGTGTGCCGGGTCGGGTGACCTGGACGGTGACTTGACCGACGACTGGGCGGCGCTGCCGCCGGCGACGGCGTTCACCCCGGCCGCCGGTGTCTGCCAGGCCGCCGACTTCACCGATGTGGTCACCCTGGCCGCCTACGAGCCGGTGGACTGCGCCGGCCCGCACCGGCTGGAAACGGTGCATGTGGGAGCGTTTCCGGTCGAGCGGGCGAGTGCGCCGGCGGGTGGTTCGGCGGAGTTGCGGGGCGCCTTCACCGAGTGCGACACCCGGGCGACGGGGTACGTGGGCGACGACTGGCGGGCCGGCCGGCTGCGGTTGTCGGTGGCGTTGCCCTCGGGGCCGGGCTGGGCGTCCGGTTCCCGGTGGTTCCGGTGTGACCTGACCGAGCTGACCACGGTCGAGGCCGCGGCCACCGTCGTGGTCCGGTCGGGCAGCCTGCGGGACGCGTTGAAGGGGCCTGCCGGGCTGCGCCTCGGTTGCCAGCAGACCCGCACCGCGGCCGGTGCGGGGGTGCGCACGCTGATTCCGGTGGAGTGCGCGCAACGGCACGACGCCGAGTTCGTCGGGGTGTGGCGCGCGCCGGAGATGCCGTACCCGACCCGGGACGCCGACTGGGAACCGCTCTACACCGGCTGCCGCAGCGTCCTCGGCCGGTACGTGGGTGTGCCGGACGACGTCGACCTGCGCTTTCGCAGCGGGTTGGTGGTCCGTCCGCCGGGTGCGGGGCGCTGGCGGGTCGGCGACCGAGGCGTCCGCTGCTACCTGTGGCTCAGCGACCGTACGGTGACCGCCTCGCTGAAGGGCACCGGCCCGGCCGGCCTTCCGGTCCGGACGAAGTGACCACCGGCTGACGGCCGGCCCGGCGCCGGACGGGGTAGCCCAAAACACTCGTCCCGCCCCCGCCGCCCCGAGCGAGGACGGTTCGGGTTGACTGGGGGGATGGACCTTCCGACCGTCGACCTGCCGGCCCTGCCCGCGTTGCTGGCCGCGCCCGCGCCCGGCTGGGTGGAGACCACCGACGTGATCGTGGTGGGTTCCGGGGTGGCCGGGTTGACCGCGGCGCTGCACCTGCGGGAGGCGGGCCTGCACGTCACGGTGGTCACCAAGGTCAACATCGACGACGGCTCGACGCGGTGGGCACAGGGCGGCATCGCCGCCGTGCTCGACCCGACGGACACCCCCGCGGCGCACGCCCGCGACACCCAGGTCGCCGGGGTCGGGCTCTGCGACCCGGCGGCGGTGCGGGTGCTGGTCGAGGAGGGTCCGGCCCGGCTGCGGGAGCTGATGCGCATCGGCGCCGAGTTCGATCGCCATCCGGACGGATCGTTGATGTTGACCCGCGAGGGCGGCCACCGGGCGGACCGGATCGTGCACGCCGGCGGTGACGCCACCGGCGCGGAGGTGCAGCGGGCGCTGCACGCGGCGGTGCAGCGCGACCCGTGGATCCGACTTGTCGAACACGCCCTGGTCCTGGATCTGCTGCGAGCGCCGGGCGACGGCCCGGACGGGCTCGGCCCGGCCAGCGGGATCACCCTGCACGTGCTCGGTGAGGGCAGCGAGGACGGCGTCGGCGCGCTGCTGGCCCGCGCGGTGGTGCTCGCCACCGGCGGGATGGGGCAGATCTTCGCGGCCACCACCAACCCGGCGGTCTCCACCGGTGACGGGGTCGCGCTCGCGATGCGGGCCGGCGCGGCGGTGACCGACGTGGAGTTCGTCCAGTTCCACCCGACCGCCCTGATCACCCCGCCCGGCGCGGGAGTGCCCGGTGCCGGGCACGCGCAGCAGCCGCTGGTCTCCGAGGCGCTGCGCGGTGAGGGCGCCTACCTGGTGGACGCCGACGGCAAGCGGTTCATGGTGGGTCAGCACGAGTTGGCCGAACTGGCACCCCGGGACGTGGTGGCCAAGGGCATCCACCGGGTGCTGCTGGCCACCGGCGACGACCACGTCTTCCTCGACGCACGGCACCTGGGCGGCGACTTCCTGGCCGGTAGGTTCCCCACCATCGTGGCGTCCTGCCTGGCGATCGGCGTGGACCCGGCGACCGACCTGATCCCGGTGGCGCCGGCGGCCCACTACGCCTCCGGCGGCGTCCGGACCGACCTGCGCGGCCGCACCTCCATCCCGGGCCTGTACGCCTGCGGCGAGGTGGCCTGCACGGGTGTGCACGGCGCGAACCGGTTGGCCAGCAACTCGCTGTTGGAGGGTCTGGTCTTCTCCCGACGGATCGCCGAGGACATCGCGGCGGGCCTGCCCGAGCAGGTTCAGCCGGCCGACACCGGCGCCTGGCGCGGAGGCGCGGGCTGGGTGCTGCCCGCGGCGGCGACGCCGACCCTGCAACGGGCGATGACCCGGGGTGCCGGGGTGCTCCGATCCGCGGCGACGCTGGCGGGGACCGCCGGAACGCTGCGGGAGTTGGGCGTTGCCCGGGGCCGGCCCCGGACCGCCGACTGGGAGGCGACCAACCTGCTCACGGTGGCGTCGACGCTGGTGGCCGCCGCGTACGCGCGTGGCGAGACCCGGGGTTGCCACTGGCGGGAGGACTTCCCGACGGCCGACGAACGGTGGCTGGGTCACCTGGTCGGGTCGGTCGGGGCGGAGGGCCGGGTGGGCCAACAGTGGGAGGGGAACTCACAGTGAGCGCGAGGAGTGAGCCGGTGTTGCGAGCCCCGCAGTCGCGAACCGAGACGGCCCAGTGAGCGCGAGGAGTGAGCCGGTGTTGCGAGCCCCGCAGTCGCGAACCGAGACGGCCCAGTGAGCGCGAGGAGTGAGCCGGTGTTGCGAGCCCC
>NZ_JBIAKV010000002.1:163689-329137 GCF_042872705.1 Micromonospora sp. NPDC005203
CCCGCAGTCGCGAACCGAGACCTCACTGACGGGGTCGACAGAGGCGGCGTTGCGGTCGGGCGGGCTGGATCCGGCGCAGGTGCGGCAGGTGATCGAGACCGCGCTGGTCGAGGATCTGGGTCCCGATTTCCTGGACGTCACGAGCGTGGCCACCATTCCGGCGGAACAGACCGACACCGCCGACCTGGTGGCTCGCGCGGATGGCGTGCTGGCCGGGATGGCGGTGGCCGCCGCCGTGTTCGAGCTGGTGGGCGAGGTGACCGGCTTCGGTCGTACCGTCGAGGTGTCGGTGTTGGCCCACGACGGTGAGCGGGTGGCCCGCGGCGCGGTGCTGGCGACGGTGACCGGCCCGACCCGGCTGCTGCTGACGGCCGAGCGGACGGCGCTGAACCTGCTCTGCCGGATGTCCGGGGTGGCCACCCACACCCGTGCCTGGGCGGACGCGTTGGCCGGCACGAAGGCGATGGTGCTGGACACCCGCAAGACGACGCCGGGCCTGCGGGCGCTGGAGAAGTACGCGGTGCGGGCTGGTGGGGGCACCAACAAGCGGATGGGCCTCTACGACGTGGCCATGATCAAGGACAACCACAAGTTGGCGGCCGGAAGTATCACGGCGGCCTACCGGCGGGTCCGGGAGGCGTTCCCGGAGATGCCGGTGCAGGTCGAGGTGACCGGAGTCGACGAGGCGGTCGAGGCGGTGGAGGCCGGGGCGGATTTCCTGCTCTGCGACAACATGACGCCCGAGGTGCTGGCCGAGGCGGTGGCCGCCGTGGGCGACCGGGCAGAGTTGGAGGCGACCGGCGGGTTGACCCTGGAGGTGGCGGGCCGGTACGCGGCGACCGGCGTCGACTTCCTCTCGGTGGGCGCGTTGACCCACTCGTCGCCGATCCTGGACATCGCGCTGGACCTGCGCACCGACTAGTTGTCTAGGCTGCGTGCGTGCTGCTCTGCATCGACATCGGAAACACCAACACCGTGCTGGCGACCTTCGACGGCGACAAGCTGGTGCACTCCTGGCGGATCAAGACCGATGCCCGCTCGACGGCGGACGAGTTGGGCCTGATGTTCCGAGGGCTGCTCGCCGGGGACAACGTCGAGATCACCGGCGTGGCCGCCTGCTCGACCGTGCCGGCCGCGCTGCGGTCACTGCGCACCATGCTCGGCCGCTACTACGCCGACCTGCCGAGCGTGATCGTCGAGCCGGGTGTGCGGACCGGGGTGCAGTTGGCGATCGACAATCCGAAGGAGGTGGGTGCCGACCGGGTGGTGAACACGCTGGCCGCGTACTCCCTCTACGGCGGGCCGTCGATCGTGGTGGACTTCGGTACCACCACCAACTTCGATGTGATCAGCGGTCGCGGCGAGTTCCTCGGCGGGGCGTTCGCCCCGGGCATCGAGATCTCCTTCGACGCGCTGGCCGCCCGGGCGGCCCAGCTGCGCAAGGTCGAGGCCACCAAGCCCCGCTCGGTGATCGGCAAGAACACCGTGGAGTGCCTCCAGGCCGGCCTGTACTTCGGCTTCGCCGGGCAGGTGGACCGCATCGTGGAGCGGATGACCGAGGAGTTGGGCGAGGTGAAGGCCGTGATCGCCACCGGCGGGCTGGCCTCCCTGGTGATCAACGAGTGTCGCACCATCACCCACCACGAGCCGATGATCACGCTGATCGGCCTCCGGATGGTCTACGAGCGCAACCTCTGACGCCGCAGCGGGCCGTCAGCGCCGGCGGGCTCGGAAGACAAGCGTCCGGTACGGCAGCTCCACGCGGTCCCGTCCGGCCAGGTCCGGATGGGTGGCGAGCAGGTCGCGCAACTCCCGCTCCACCGCCTCCTGGCTCGGCCGGTCGGCGGTGAGGTAGTACGAGCGGGTGCGCATCATGCCGACGACCTCGTCCACGGTGAGGGCGGTGCGCTGGCTGAACTCACCGACCTCCACGTCGCCGAACGCCGGGCCGAACGTGGTCACCGACTCGATGAGGTTGTCGGCGTTGCTGTCCATGTGGGCGGTTCGACCCAGCTCGGCCACCCACTCGACCCGATCGTCGCGGATGTTCCAGATCGGGGCGAACGTGCCGTCCGTCCGGAGCACACGGGCGATCTCCGCATGTGCCCGCTCCCGGTCGAACCAGTGGTAGGCCTGCCCGACCAACACCGCGTCCGCCGCCCCGTCCGGCAGGGGAATGGACTCCGCTCCACCAACCAGGGAGTCGACACCCGGGGTGGCCACCGCCAGTTGGGCGCGCATGCCCGGATCGGGCTCCACCGGGGTCACCTCGTGCCCGAGGGCGAGCACCTCGCGGGTGAGGATGCCGGTGCCCGCGCCCAGATCGACGACCCGGGCGGCGTCGCCCAGCCCCTCCAGCGCCCAGCGGACCGCGGCCTGCGGGTAACGGGGTCGAAGCCGGTCGTACTCCGCTGCCGCCGCGCCGAACGACAGGGCCTGAGTGTGATTCGCCATGACGGGCAGGTTATCCGGTAACGACCCTCTGGCGGCATGAGTACGCTCAGGGGCTGACCCCGCCGAAGACTCCCTGAGGAAACGTGCCGTGAGCGAGCAGAACGCCGTGCCAGTGGACCCCGCCGACGACCTTCCCGAGCAGATGAAGGTCCGCCGGGAGAAGCGGGACCGGATGCTCGCCGAGGGCATCGAGCCCTACCCGGTCGGCTTTGCCCGGACGGCCACCCTGGCGCAGATCCGGACCCGCTACGCCGACCTGCCGACCGACACCGCGACCGGCGACCAGGTCGCGGTCACCGGCCGGGTGATCTTCGTACGCAACACCGGGAAGCTGTGCTTCGCGACCCTGCGCGACGGCGACGGCACCGAGTTGCAGGCGATGCTCTCGCTGGACCGGGTCGGGCCGGAGCGGCTGGAGGCGTGGAAGCGCCTGGTCGACCTCGGCGACCAGGTCGGCGTCACCGGTGAGGTGATCACCAGTCGCCGGGGTGAGTTGTCGGTGCTGGCGCAGCAGTGGGAGATGACCGCCAAGGCGCTGCGACCGTTGCCGGTGGCACACAAGCCGCTCTCCGAGGAGGCCCGCGTCCGGCAGCGTTACGTCGACCTGATCGTCCGGCCCCAGGCACGGGAGATGGTCCGTACCCGAGCCGCCGCCGTGCGCAGTCTGCGCGATTCACTGCACGGGCAGGGCTTCGTCGAGGTGGAAACGCCGATGCTGCAACTGCTGCATGGTGGTGCGACGGCCCGACCGTTCGTGACCCACAGCAATGCGTTGAGCACCGATCTGTATCTGCGAATCGCTCCGGAACTGTTTCTCAAGCGCGCTGTGGTTGGCGGCGTCGACCGCGTCTTCGAGATCAACCGCAACTTCCGTAATGAGGGTGTCGACTCTTCGCACTCGCCGGAGTTCGCGATGCTGGAGACGTACCAGGCGTACGGCGACTACGACACGATCGGCGAGCTGACCCGCAATCTCGTGCAACAGGCGGCGATCGCGGTCAGCGGTTCGATGGTGGTGACCCACGCCGACGGACGCGAGTTCGACCTGGGTGGCGAGTGGCGGTCGGTGACACTCTTCGGCGTGCTTTCCGAAGCGCTCGGCGAGGAGGTCACGGTCCGCACCGACCGATCTCGCCTGGTGGAGTACGCGGACAAGGTGGGATTGGCGGTCGACCCGAAGTGGGGGCCGGGCAAGCTGGCCGAGGAACTGTTCGAGGAGCTGGTCGTCCCCAGCCTGGTGGCACCCACCTTCGTGCGGGACTATCCGGAGGAGACCAGCCCGCTCACCCGGGGCCACCGCAGCGAGCCGGGGCTGGCCGAGAAGTGGGACCTCTACGTGCTCGGATTCGAGCTGGGCACCGGATACTCCGAGCTGGTCGACCCGGTCGTCCAGCGGGAGCGGCTGGTGGCCCAGGCGCAGCTCGCGGCCCGTGGCGACGACGAGGCGATGCGCCTCGACGAGGACTTTCTGCGGGCGATGGAGTACGGAATGCCACCGTCCGGCGGTATGGGAATGGGAATCGACCGGATGTTGATGGCCCTGACCGGCCTCGGAATTCGGGAAACGATCCTCTTCCCGTTGGTCCGCCCCGAGTAGGGCTCGCCCGGCTCACCCACGCCGTAACGGCATCCTATTGACGCGGCAAGTACTGCGGGGGTTATTGTGCTCTCGTTAGCAGGAGTGCCCTGCTCGAAAGGAATGTGGGACGTGGCCAAGCAGATCATTCACAAGCTGGTCGATGACCTGGACGGCGGGGACGCGGAGGAGACCGTCAAGTTCGCCCTCGACGGCGTTCAGTACGAGATCGACCTGTCTAGTGCCAACGCGGCTAAATTGCGCGACGCTTTTGCCTCGTACGTGGGCGCCGGCACCAAGGTCGGCCGGGGCGGCGTGGTGATCGGTGGGCGTGCTGCTCGCGGTCGGGGTGGCGCGACCGCCGATCGGGAACAGAACAAGGCGATCCGGGAGTGGGCCAAGAAGGCCGGCAAGGACATCTCGGACCGGGGTCGTATCCCGCAGGAGATCGTTGACGAGTACCACGCGAAGCGCTGATCCATCAGCGGTGGGTGCCAGTCGCCCCCGCAGGCGGCGACACCGACGCCGGGCCGGAGTGGTTCTCCGGGCCGGCGTCGCCGTGTCCGGCGTCGCCGTGTCCGGCGTCGCCGTGTCCGGCGTCGCCGTGTCCGGCGTCGCCGTGTCCGGCGTCGCCGTGTCCGGCGTCGCCGTGTCCGGCGTCCAAGGTCCGGGGGGCGGGAAGCATTCCGCCTCCACCGACGTTGTCCACAACCAGTGGAGCAACTATCCACAGCCTGTGGACAACCCTTCCCAGGGTCGGCGCAGCGGTCGTCACAAGCCCGGTTCACCCCCACCGGAGGCTTCCGGAGCGCTTCCGAGGCCGGGATCGGGCTCCGGTCGTGCAGTCGGATTTCGCTCTGCGCGTAGCGACAGGACTACCGGAACACCTCCTGAGCGCGGACGGTTGTCCAAAACGACGCGGAACCGACCCAGACCGAAGACACACGACCTCAGCTGAGTCGGTCAGCGACGATAGAGTAAGGAGGCACGGACGCCCGTCCCGGACGTTCGTGCACCGGCCCCGCCAAGATCTTGACCATCAAGGCGCACGGCACGTGAGGAGCACGAGGGCATGTTCGAGCGGTTCACCGACCGAGCGCGACGGGTTGTCGTCCTGGCCCAAGAAGAGGCCCGGATGCTCAACCACAACTACATCGGTACGGAACACATCCTGCTGGGCCTGATCCACGAAGGTGAAGGCGTCGCGGCAAAGGCCCTGGAGAGCCTCGGCATCTCCCTGGAGGGCGTCCGCCAGCAGGTCGAGGAGATCATCGGCCAGGGCCAGCAGGCGCCGAGCGGGCACATCCCGTTCACGCCGCGGGCCAAGAAGGTGCTGGAGCTGTCGCTGCGCGAGGCGCTGCAGCTCGGCCACAACTACATCGGCACCGAGCACATCCTGCTGGGGCTGATCCGCGAGGGCGAGGGCGTCGCCGCCCAGGTGCTGGTCAAGCTCGGCGCCGACCTCAACCGGGTCCGCCAGCAGGTGATCCAGCTGCTCTCCGGCTACCAGGGCAAGGAGCCTGCCGCGGCGGGCGCCGCGCCGGGTGAGGCCGCGCCGTCGACCAGCCTGGTGCTGGACCAGTTCGGCCGCAACCTGACCCAGGCCGCCCGCGAGGGCAAGCTCGACCCGGTCATCGGGCGCGAGAAGGAAATCGAGCGGGTCATGCAGGTGCTCTCCCGCCGTACCAAGAACAACCCGGTCCTGATCGGTGAGCCCGGCGTCGGTAAGACCGCCGTGGTGGAGGGGCTTTCCCAGAAGATCATCAAGGGCGAGGTGCCCGAGACCCTCAAGGACAAGCAGCTCTACACGCTCGACCTGGGTGCGCTCGTCGCCGGTTCCCGCTACCGCGGTGACTTCGAGGAGCGCCTCAAGAAGGTGCTCAAGGAGATCCGCACCCGCGGCGACATCATCCTGTTCATCGACGAGATCCACACCCTGGTGGGTGCGGGTGCCGCCGAGGGCGCGATCGACGCCGCGAGCATCCTCAAGCCGATGCTGGCCCGTGGTGAGCTGCAGACCATCGGCGCCACCACGCTCGACGAATACCGCAAGCACCTGGAGAAGGACGCCGCTCTCGAGCGCCGGTTCCAGCCGATCCAGGTGGGTGAGCCGTCGCTGGCGCACACCATCGAGATCCTCAAGGGCCTGCGCGACCGGTACGAGGCGCACCACCGGGTCTCGATCACCGATGCCGCCCTGGTGGCCGCCGCGACGCTGGCCGACCGGTACATCTCCGACCGCTTCCTGCCGGACAAGGCGATCGACCTGATCGACGAGGCCGGTGCCCGGATGCGAATCCGTCGGATGACCGCGCCGCCAGACCTGCGTGACTTCGACGAGCGCATCGCCCAGGTGCGTCGCGACAAGGAGTCCGCGATCGACGCGCAGGACTTCGAGCGTGCCGCCCAGCTGCGCGACAAGGAGAAGCAGCTGCTCGGCCAGAAGGCCCAGCGGGAGAAGGAGTGGAAGGCCGGTGACCTGGACGTCGTCAGCGAGGTTGACGACGAGCAGATCGCCGAGGTGCTCGGCAACTGGACCGGCATCCCGGTCTACAAGCTGACCGAGGAGGAGACCTCTCGCCTGCTGCGCATGGAGGACGAGCTGCACAAGCGCGTCATCGGCCAGGAGGATGCGGTCAAGGCGGTCTCGAAGGCGATCCGGCGTACCCGGGCCGGCCTGAAGGACCCGAAGCGCCCGTCGGGCTCGTTCATCTTCGCCGGCCCGTCCGGTGTCGGTAAGACCGAGCTGTCCAAGGCGCTCGCCGAGTTCCTCTTCGGCAGCGAGGATGCCCTCATCCAGCTGGACATGTCCGAGTTCCACGACCGTTACACGGTCTCCCGGCTCGTGGGTGCCCCTCCCGGCTACGTCGGTTACGACGAGGGCGGGCAGCTGACCGAGAAGGTGCGGCGTCGGCCGTTCTCGGTGGTCCTCTTCGACGAGATCGAGAAGGCCCACCCGGACGTGTTCAACACGCTGCTCCAGATCCTCGAGGACGGTCGGCTCACCGACGGTCAGGGTCGGATCGTGGACTTCAAGAACACGGTAATCATCCTGACCACCAACCTGGGCACGCGTGACGTCGCCAAGGCGGTGTCGCTGGGCTTCCAGGCGTCGGAGGACTCCGAGTCCAACTACGACCGGATGAAGCAGAAGGTCAACGACGAGCTCAAGCAGCACTTCCGGCCTGAGTTCCTCAACCGGATCGACGACACCATCGTCTTCCACCAGCTGCGTCAGACCGAGATCCTCTCGATCGTGGACATCATGATCCAGCGGATCGAGGGCCAGCTGCGCAACAAGGACATGGGTCTGGAGCTGACCGACAACGCCAAGAAGTACCTGGCGGCGAAGGGCTTCGACCCGGTGCTCGGTGCCCGTCCGCTTCGTCGCACGATCCAGCGCGACATCGAAGACAACCTCTCCGAGCGGATCCTCTTCAACGAGCTGACCCCGGGTCAGATCGTCGTGGTGGACTGCGAGGGCGACCCGAACGACATCGACAAGTCCAAGCTCGTCTTCCGGGGCGCGGACAAGCCGGTCGAAGTTCCGGACGCCGTGCCTGCCGACCTCGGTGGCACTGCCGCTGGCACCGCCGCAGCGGCCACGGACGAGTAGCACAACCAGCAATACGGGGCGGGGTCTCGGTGGCGTGAGCCATCGGGGCCCCGCCCCTCGTTGCGCTACCCCGAAGGTCACCCACACCGCACCCGCCGGTGCCGCGCCAGCGCCGGTGCCGCGCCAGCGCCCGTGCCTGTGTCGCGCCCGTGCCTGTGTCGCGCCCGTGCCTGTGTCGCGCCCGTGCCTGTGTCGCGCCCGCGCCCGCCCCTGTGTCGCGCCCGCGCCCGCCCGGCCCGTGCCGCGCCCGTGGCTGTGCGTGCCCGTGGCTGTGCCTGCCTGCGTCCGTGCCTGCCTGCGCGCGTGCAGTGCCCGTCGCACTCGCCGTGCCATCTCAGGCAAGATCCACGCAACATCAGGGAAAGTGCTGCCTCAGCGCGTTCGGAGGCAGCACTTTCCCTGATGTTGCGGGTGAAAGAAAAGGGACGGGGCCGGAGCGTGGGGCGGCGTGTCGAGGTCGGGTTGGGGCATGGCCTCCCGGCGGAGCACCCTGCCCCAAGATCATGCAACATCCAGGATTTAGGGGTATCCGGCGCGCGACGACACCACTACACCCGGGATCGAGCACGATCTTGGGGTGCTCGAGGGCCGTCCGGCAGATGTGCGAGTTTGGTCGGCTGGGCTGGACGGAACCCGGCCCAGGCGCGGCCTCCCGAGCGGAACCCGGCCCAGGCGCGGCCTCCCGAGCGGAACCCGGCCCAGGCGCGGCCGCCCCAGCGGAGGCCGCGTTAGGCGGAGGTGCCCAGGCGGGGCCGCCCCAGGAGGACTCGCCCCAGGGGGCCGTCTCGGTGGGACCCCCAGCGAGGGGCCGGTGAGTCAGCTGGTGAGGTCGGCGGTGGGAAAGGACGGGCCGTCGCCGGCGAGGCGGAAGGAATCGGTGTCGGCCGGTTCGACGAGCCCGTCCTGCACCAGGCCGGCCAGGGCTCGGGCACGTTGCACGTCGTCGGTCCAGACCTGGTCCAGCCGTTCGTGCGGCACCGGACCGGTGCTGTCCCGGAGCACCCCGAGCAGCAGGCCGCGTACCTGTCGGTCGGTGCCCGCGTACCGCTGGGGTCGGCGGGTTGGACCTGTTGGGGCCTCCTGGCCGGAAGCCCGCCACGCGCAGATCGACTCGACCGGGCAGGCCGGGCAGCGCGGCGACCGGGCGGTGCAGATGACCGCGCCCAGTTCCATGAACGCGGCGCTGGCCAGCGCCGCCGCAGCCGGTTCCGTCGGGAGTAGCTCTTCGGTGGCGACCAGGTCGGCTGGCCGGGTGACCGGTCCGGCGTCCGGCTCGCCGGCTACCGCCCGGCAGACCACCCGTCGCACGTTGGTGTCGACCACGGGGTGCCGCTGCCCGTACGCGAACGCGGCCACCGCCCGTGCCGTGTATGTGCCGACTCCCGGCAGGGCCAGCAGTTGCTCCAGGCGGTCCGGGACCTGGCCGCCGTGCCGGTCGACGATCGCCACCGCGCATTCCCGCAGCCGAACCGCGCGACGGGGGTAGCCGAGGCGTCCCCACATCCGGATCGCCTCGGCGGGGGTGTCCGCCGCCAACGCTGCCGGATCCGGCCAGCGGGCCAGCCACGCCTGCCAGACCGGCACCACCCGGACCACGGGTGTCTGCTGAAGCATGACCTCGCTGACCAGGATGGCCCACGGGCTGGTGTCCGCCGCACGCCAGGGGAGGTCACGGGCGTGTTGCTGGAACCATCGGCTGACCAGGGTGGCGAAATCGGGTTGAGTCATGGCGACGTCGATGATGTCACGCGCCGGGGTCCCGCTGGTTGGGCGGCTCGGGCGGGGTGTCACGGCGGCGCGCCCCGGATCGGAGAGAATGCGCGGATGAACGAGCTAGCGATCACCGTCATCGGTCGGGACCGGCCGGGCATCGTGGCCGACGTAGCCGAGGTGCTGGCTCGACTGGGCGCGAACCTGACCGACAGCACGATGACCCGGCTGCGGGGGCATTTCGCGATGACCCTGATCTGCACCGGGCCGGCCACCGCCGAGGTTGAGGCCGCGCTGGCGCCGTTGGCCGCCGAGGGTCAACTGCTGGCGACGGTACGCGCGGTCACCCCGGACGGTGAGGTGCCCGCGGTGGGTGAGCCGTACGTGCTGGCGGTGCACGGTTCGGATCGGATGGGCATCGTCGCGGCGATGACCCGGGTGCTTGTCGACGCCGGCGGGAATGTCACCGACCTGAGCACCCGGTTGGCGGGTGCGCTCTACGTGGTGCTGGCCGAGGTCGAGTTGCCGGCGGGGGTGGCCGACGCGCTTGTGGACCGGCTGCACCGGACGGCTGCTGACCTGGGCGTGGAGGTCACGCTCCGGCCGGCCGACCCGGATCTGTTGTGAGCGGCGCGGAGAGCGTGCCGTACGCCGGTCTGGGTGGCTGGACGCCGGAGGCGCTGGTCGCGTCGGGTGCGGTGCGTGCGGTGTTGTCCGCCCCGCATCCGGTGCTGAGTCGGGCCGCCGGAGAGGTCGATCCGACGGCGGACGAGACGGTCCAGCTCGCGGCAGACCTGGTGGCGACGATGCGGGTTTCGCCGGGTTGTGTCGGGTTGGCCGCCCCGCAGGTCGGGGTGGGTGCTCGTGTCTTCGCCGTCGACGTGACCGGGCACCCGAAGGCGGTGACGGTGCACGGGACCTTCGTGTTGTGCAACGCCCGTGTGGTGGAGGCGACCCGGTGGAAGCCGGGCCGGGAGGGTTGCATGTCGGTGCCGGACCTGACCGGTGACGTAAAGCGGGCCAGCCGGCTGGTGGTCGAGGGTGACCTGCCGGGCACCGGGGAGCCGGTCCGGTTGGTGACCGACGGTTTCGAGGCGCGGGCGTTGCAGCACGAGATCGACCACTGCTCGGGGCTGCTTTTTCTGGATCGGGTGGCTGGTGCGCACGCCGTCTATCAGCGCAAGGTCTACCTCTGAGCGGGCGCCGGACGATCGGGGTGTCCATCCAGAGTGGAGGGTCGTGCCCGCGTTCCGACGGGGCTCCGGCGCGTCGCGCCACACTGGCGGGCACACCGCGGCTACGGTGGGGGGCATCATGCGTCTGACGGTCGGCCCCCTGCCACCCGCCGTGTACTGGCGGCGTCGCGTCGTCGTACTCGGAGCGGGGCTTCTCTTCCTGATTGTCCTGCTCTACTCCTGCACCGGCTCGGATCGTCCCGACCGCGACCGGAAGGCTGCGGGGTCGCCGACGGCCACGCCCACCGGGGCGGCCGGTCCGGGCGCGCCGGTGCTGACGCCACAGACCGGCGCTCCGCCGCCGTCCGCCTCCGGCGATGCGGGCGCGACGACCCCGGACGCGAAGACCCCGAGCCCCGCGATCACCAGCAACGACCCTCCGCCGGGCACGGTGGCCAATTCGGTGGACGACGGCACCTGCACCGATGCGGAGATCCGCGTGGTCTCGCTGGCAAGTCCGACCTCGGTCCAGCGCGGGGCGGTGGCCGACCTGCAACTCAAGATCAAAAACACGTCGGACCGGACGTGCAGCCGCAACGTCGGCGCCGACCTGCAAGAGATCTTCATCAAGTCCGGTGCCGAGAAGATCTGGTCCTCGGACACCTGCGGCAAGGTCCAGGGCTCGGACGTGCAGTCCTTCACCCCGAACTTCGAGCGCTCCTACCAGGTGGTGTGGAACGGGCGGGACACCAGCCGGTGTGACGCCAGTGGGTTGGCCGCTGGGCCGTTCCCGCCGCTCGGCGCGTACGAGGTGTTCGCCCGGGTCGGCACGAAGCTCAGCGCTCCGGTGAAGCTCACCGTCACCGGCTGAGCCGGAGGTCAGACGTACCGCTCCAGGATCGACGCCTCGGCGAGCCGGGACAGCCCTTCCCGGACACCGCGCGCCCGGGCGTCACCGACCCCCTCGACGGCCTGTAGGTCCTCCACGGTCGCGCCCAGCAGCCGTTGCAGGCTGCCGAAGTGCACCACCAGGCGGTCGACCACCGCCACCGGCAGCCTCGGCACCTTGGCCAGCAGTCGGAAGCCGCGCGGGCTGACCGCCGCGTCCAGCGCGTCCGACGCGGCCGGGTAGCCGATCGCCTTGGCCACCGACACCAGGTCGATCAACTCGGTGGCACCGAGCAGGTCCAGCTCGACAAGTGCCTCGTCGAGGGTGCGCGACTTGCGGCCGACCGGCAGGTAGTCCCGGATGACAAGCGTCCGATCGGCGTCCACGCCGGCCATCAGCTCGTCGAGCTGCAGGGCCAGCAGGCGGCCGTCGGTGCCCAGCTCGACCACGTAACCGGCGATCTCGTCGGCGATCCGGCGGACCATCTCCAGGCGCTGCACCACGGCCACCGCGTCCCGTACGGTGACAAGATCCTCGATCTCCAGGGCGGATAGCGTGCCGGAGACCTCGTCCAGCCGGAGCTTGTAGCGCTCCAGGGTGGCGAGCGCCTGGTTGGCCCGGGAGAGGATCGCCGCCGAGTCGTCGAGCACGTGCCGTTGGCCGTTGACGTAGAGGCTGATGATCCGCATCGACTGGCTGACCGAAATGACCGGATAGCCGGTCTGCCGGGCCACCCGCTCGGCGGTGCGGTGCCGGGTGCCGGACTCCTCGGTCGGGATGGACGGGTCGGGCATCAGGTGCACGGCGGCCCGGACGATCCTGGTGCCGTCGCTGGAGAGCACGACGGCGCCGTCCATCTTGCACAGCTCGCGGACCCGCGTCGCGGAGAACTCCACATCCAGCGGGAAACCGCCGGTGCACAGGCCCTCGACGACCTTGTCGTAGCCGAGCACGATGAGCGCGCCCGTGCGGCCACGCAGGATGCGCTCCAAACCGTCGCGCAGGGCGGTACCCGGGGCCATCAGCGCGAGGTTGGCGCGCAGTGGATCGCCGGCACTCCCGGTGGCTCCCGCGGTCACGCTCACGCTGATCGGGCGGGCGGGCGAGCCCACGGCGCCGGTGCGGGCCTGGGGCGGCGCGCCGGCTGGCTTGGTGGTATCGCGGTCGATCGGCACGAACACAGTCTACGGACTGCCGTGCGGTGGGTGCTGTCGTGGTTACTGTGATGTGTCACGATGCGGCCCTTCCAACCCGTTTCCCGCTTGCGGCGTGCTGTCCGGTTTTGCCGTCCCCGTCGGCACGCTGGGTCACTCGGCGGACGCGCGGGCCGCATGGTGCAGCGCCGAACGGACGTCCGTGACCTCGGTCACCCGCATCTGCTGGGGGCCGGCGCCGGTGCTGGTCGGGCCGCATCCGGGCGGCACGAGGGCCACCTTGAACCCCAGCCGGGCCGCCTCGGCCAGCCGGCGGGGCACCGCCCCGACCCGGCGCACCTCGCCGGTCAGACCCACCTCGCCGATCGCCACCAGGTGCGGTGCGATGGCCAGGTTGAGCCCGCCGGAGGCGACCGCCAACGCGACCGCGAGGTCCGCGGCCGGCTCCACCACCCGGATGCCGCCGACCGTGGCGGCGAAGACCTCCCGGTCGTGCAGGGTCAGCCGCTCGGTGCGCCGCTGGAGCACCGCGAGCACCATCGCCAGTCGCGCCGAGTCGAGGCCGGAGACGGTACGCCGGGGAGAGCCGGCCACCGTCGCGCCGATCAGCGCCTGCACCTCGGTGACCAGGGCGCGCCGCCCCTCCATGGCCACCGTGACGCAGGTGCCCGGGACCGGCTCCGCGTATCGGGTCAGGAACAGCCCGGACGGGTCCGCCAGGCTGCTGATGCCGCCCTCGTGCATCTCGAAGCAGCCGACCTCGTCGGCCGCGCCGAACCGGTTCTTCACACCGCGCACCAGGCGCAGCGAGGAGTGCTTGTCGCCCTCAAAGTGCAACACCACGTCGACCAGGTGCTCCAGCACCCGAGGCCCGGCCACCTGGCCGTCCTTGGTGACGTGCCCGACCAGCACGGTGGCGATGCCCCGCTCCTTGGCGACCGAGACCAGCGCGGCGGTGACCGCGCGCACCTGGGTGACCCCACCGGGCACCCCCTCGGTGCCGGTGGTCGAGATGGTCTGCACCGAGTCGAGCACCAGCAGGCCCGGCTTGACCGCGTCGAGGTGGCCGAGCACCGACCCCAGGTCGCTCTCCGCCGCGAGGTAGAGCTGGTCGTGCAGGGTGCCCATCCGTTCGGCACGCAGGCGCACCTGACTGACCGACTCTTCCCCGCTGACGACAAGCGAAGGGCTGCCGGCACCGGCTGCCCACTGCTGGGCCACGTCCAGCAGCAGTGTCGACTTACCGACGCCGGGCTCGCCGGCGAGCAGCACCACGGCGCCGGGCACCAGACCGCCGCCGAGCACCCGGTCGAGCTCGCTCACCCCGGTGGGCACGGCACGGGCCGGGGCGGCGCTGATGGTGGCGATCGGCCGGGCCGGCTCGGCCGGCATCCGGGAGCTGACCACCCGACCGGCCACGGTCGGGCCGGTCGTCGTGCTCTCGACCACCGCGCCCCACTCGCCGCACTCCGGGCAGCGCCCCACCCACTTGGGCGGCTGGTGCCCACAGGCGTCGCACTCGTACGCCGGGCGCGGCTCGCGGGCGGCGGACCGCCCACGCGCGGCACCGGCCGTGCCGCTACGCGAAGGAGTCGATCGGGAGGTGGTCACATCAGGACGCTAGCCCTCTCGTACGACGAAAACACCCCGGCGTGGTGGTCACCACGCCGGGGCGTCCGTCGATACGGAGGTCGTGTCACTCGTGGGTCGTGCCGCCCTCGTTGCCCTCGTAGCCGCCCTCACGCTCGATGAGCGGCGAGGGAGGCGCCGCAGGGGTGAGCGGCACCGCGATCGGCGCCTGGCCGGTCACCGTGTTGCCGTTGCCGAAGTCGAAGGTCACCGACACGTTCTGGCCGGAGCGCAGCGATTCGGTCAGGCCGATCAGCCGGAGCTGCGAGGTGGCCTCGGAGTTGAGTTGGATGTAGCTGAGCGGAGCCAGCTCGATCCGGGCCAACTGGCCGGGGGCGGCCGGACTGGCCGAGCCCGACGCCCGCGCCGACTCCGGAGCGGACGGCGTGGCCGAGGACGAGCCGGTCTCGGACGGGGTCGCCGACGGGCTGGCCGAGCGGGACGTGGAGGTCGACGGGCTCTGCGAGCCGGACGGAGTCGCGCTGCCCGACGGAGTCGCGCTGGCCGAGGCGGACGCGCTGGCCGAGGCGGACGCGCTGGCCGAGGCGGACGCGCTGGCCGAGCCGCCGCCGATGCGCACCTCGCGGGCGCTCTCGGCGGTGACGGTGACGGTGACCGTCTGCTTCGAGTCGTTGTAGATCACGGCGCTCAGCGGAGCGTCCTGGCCGGCCCGGTAGCCCTCGGTGCCCGGGTACTCCACCAGCAGACCACGCACGGAGAAGGATCCGTTGTTGGTGGTGAGGTTGACGCCCTGGATCGACGGCTCCTTCAACGCGGTCTCGGCGATCTGACCGGCGCCGCATCCAGACGCCAGCAGGCCGGTTGCCGCAATCCCGGACAGCAACAGGGCCGCCCGCCGGGAACCCCTGATCGAGCGCGTCACGTCGGTCCTCCTCGTCACAATCCCCACCCGGGCCGCACGCCCGGGCACGGTGGCCATACCCGCGCAGACCGCGCTCCAGGGTAGTTGGGGCTGATCGAGGCCCGCACGCGGACCCGGCAATGCCACCTGGCCGGGTGGCGCTCACACCACCCGACCGCTCGCCACCAGCAGGACCACGTCGATCAGGGCCACCAGCATGACCGCGCGGAAGGCCGCCACCGGCCGCCGGCCGGCCCGGACCGCCGAGCGTCCCGCGTACCAGCTCAGTGCCGGCACCACGGCGGCCGTGCCGACCGCGGCCAGCCCGATGGCCGACGGCGGCCCGGGTGGTCCGAGGACCAGGGTCGCGGTCGCCGCGAGGAGCAGACCGGCCGCCGCCGCCCGACTCCCGGCGGACCCCAGCCGATGCGGCAGGCCGCGCACCCCGGTCCGGGCATCGTCGGCCAGGTCGGGCAACACGTTGGCGAAGTGCGCGCCGGCCCCCAGGCAGGCCGCCGCGACCAGCAGCCAGGCGGGTGGGGTCGGCTGACCGGGCAGCGCGAGCACCACGAAGGCGGGCAGCGCGCTGAAGGAGACGGCGTACGGCACCACCGAGAAGGCGGTGGCCTTCAGCGGCCAGTCGTAGAGCAGCGCCGAGACGAGGGCCACGGTCAACCAGAACGCCGCCGTCGGGTTCGTGGTCAGCGCCAGCAGCGGACAGGCCACCGCGGCCGCCGCCGCAGCCCAGGCCGTGGTGCGCCGGCCGACCGCGCCGGCGGCGACAGGTTTGTCGGTACGCCCCACCGTGGCGTCCCGCTCGGCGTCCAGCGCATCGTTGGTCCAGCCCACGGCGAGCTGGCTGGCCAGCACGGCGAGCACCACAGAGACGATTCCGGACGGTCGGTGACCCACTCCCCAGGCCAGTAGGCCGGAAACCGCGGTGACCGCTGCGGCCGGTTCCGGATGGCTCGCTCTGACCAGCCCTAACACCCTTGACGACATAAGGGAAGTCTGGTCGTTACCGAGCAGTCGTGCCACGCTCGTGCCATGCGAGACGTGGCTGCGTCCGCGGCGTCCACCGGCCCCCGGGTGCTGCCGCGAAACGACCCGCGCCAGTACGACGACCTGGCCGCCGAGTGGTGGCGGCCGGATGGCGCGTTCGCGATGCTGCACTGGCTGGCCGCGGCCCGCGCGGCGCTGGTGCCACCGGCGACCCGTCCCGACGAGCTGCTGGTGGACCTGGGTTGCGGTGCCGGTCTGCTCGCGCCACACCTGGCCGGCAAGGGCTACCGCCACGTCGGTGTGGATCTGACCCGCTCGGCGTTACTTCAGGCGGCCGAGCACGGAGTACGCGTCGTCCAGGGTGATGCGACGGCGGTCCCGCTCCCGGACGGCTGCGCCGACGTGGTCTCCGCGGGCGAGTTGCTGGAGCATGTGCCGGCCTGGCCGCGGGTGGTTGCCGAGGCGTGTCGCCTGCTGCGTCCTGGTGGCCTGTTGGTCCTGGACACCCTGAACGACACGGCCCTGGCCCGGCTCGTCGCGGTACGGATCGCCGAGCGGTTGCCGACGGTGCCGCGCGGAATCCACGATCCACGGTTGTTCGTGGACGCCCGGGCCCTGGTGGCCGAGTGCGCCCGGCACGGCGTGGACCTGCGGGTGCGCGGCATCCGTCCGCAGGTCGGGGGCATGTTTGCCTGGTTGCTGCGCCGGGCCCGCGCGACCGGTGCGACGTCCACCGTCCGCGCGCCGCGCATCGTGCCGACCCGGTCCACCGCCGTGCTCTACCAGGGCCGGGGGGTCCGCAAAGGATAGTCCGGCCGTGGTGGGGTATGGGACGCCGAGGAGGAGACGATATGACGGTGCAGGCGTTTGAGGCGGCCCGCCGGTTGGCGCCGCGGTTCGCCGCGCGCGCGGCGGAGCACGACCGGGACGGTTCCTTCCCGACCGAGGACTTCCGCGACCTGCGGGAGGCTGGCCTTTTCGGGTTGATGGTGCCCCGGGCGCTGGGAGGCATGGGGGCCAGCTTCGCCGAGTACGCCGCGGTGGCCACTGAGCTTGCCCGAGGCAACGGCGCGACGGCCCTGGTGTTCAACATGCACGCCTCGGTGACCGGTGCCCTGGGCGCGGTCACCGAGGAGTTGGCCGAGGCGTTGGGCGTGCCGGACGAGGCGTTGGAAGCTCGGGATCGCCTGCTCACCGCCGCCGCCCAGGGCTCCTGGTACGCGGTCGCGATGAGCGAGCGCGGTGCCGGTGCCCGGCTGTCCCAGCTCACCATGGCGTACGAGGAGACCGACGAGGGTTGGCATCTCAAGGGCAGCAAGACGTTCTGTTCCGGCGCCGGTCACGCCGACGGTTACCTGGTGGCGGCACGCAGCGCGGCCGACCAGTCGGTGGTCTCGCAGTTCCTGGTGCCGGCCGGCGACGGGTTGACCGTGGAGCCGACCTGGGATTCGCTCGGCATGCGCGCCACCTCCTCGCACGACCTGCACCTGGATGTCACGGTGCCCACGGACCGACTGCTCGGCGGCGTGGAGGGGCTGGCGCTCGTGGTCGCCCAGTTGATGCCGCACTGGCTGGTGGCCAGTTACGCGGCCGTCTACGTGGGGGTGGCCCGGGCGGCGATCGACGCGGCGGCCGAGCACCTGAACGCCCGCAACCTGGCCGGCCTGCCGGCGGTGCGGGCCCGGCTGGGGCGGGCGGACGCCACGACCGCCGCCGCGCAGCTGGTGGTCGCCGAGGCGGCCCGTCGGGTGGACGACGCGCCGGGCGACGAGGAGACCAACCGCTGGGTGTGGCGGGCGAAGCTGCTCGCCGGCACCACGGCCGCGGAGGTGGCGGCGTCGGTGTTGGAGGCCGCGGGCACCTCGGCGACCCGACGTGGTCACCCGTTGGAGCGACTCTACCGCGACGCCCGCTGCGGCTCACTGCACCCGGCCACGTCGGACGTCTGCGCCGACTGGCTGGGCATCGCCGCTCTGGGCGGCGACCCGGACCGCGACGGATCGGCACCGCGTTGGTGAGGCGGATCCGCGGGTTCGGCACGGAAGGAGGGCCAGCCAAGGCTGCTGGTGGGACGGCCAGGGGGAGGACAGCATCTGACGAGAGGTGGGGATCGTGTCCGTACCAGTGATCGCGGGGCTCGGGACTGCACAGCCGCCGTCCGCTTCGCAGGACGAGTTGTGGGAGGGCTTCTTCTCCCGGCACTTCACCGGCACCACCCGGTCGTTGGCCCAGCGGATCTTCGCGAACTCCGGGGTGACCCGGCGTCAGGCCGCGGTCAATCCGCTGTTGGAGGACGTATCGGACTGGCCGACCGAGCGTCGGATGCGCCGCTACCAGGTGGAGGCGCTGCCGCTGGGCAAGGAGGCGGTGGGTCGCGCGTTGACCGCCGCCGGGCTGGACGCCGGCGACATCGGGATGTTCATCGTCTGCTCCTGCACGGGCTACGCCACCCCCGGGCTGGACATCCTGCTCGCCCGGGACCTCGGCATGGCGGCGGACACCCAGCGGATGTTCATCGGCCACATGGGCTGTTACGCGGCGCTGCCCGGCCTCGGCGCGGCGAGCGACTTCGTCACCGCGCGGGGGCGGCCGGCGCTGTTGCTCTGCGCGGAGCTGACCAGCCTGCACATCCAGCCGTCCAGTGCCAGGGTGGACACCCAGCAGATCGTCTCGCACGCGCTCTTCTCGGACGCCGCGGTCGCCGCCGTGGTCGTGCCGGGTGGTCCGGGGTACGCGTTACGCGAGGTCACCTCGGTCACCGACACCTCGACCGCCGATCACATGACCTGGGACGTCACCGATGCCGGCTTCCGGATGGGGTTGTCGCCAAAGGTGCCGCAGGTGCTGTCGAGGCACGTACGCGGGTTGGTAGACGACCTGTTGGCCCGGCACGGCGTCACCACTTCCGAGGTGGATGGTTGGGCCGTGCACCCGGGTGGGCCGCGGATCCTCAACGTGGTGGAACGGGAGTTGGCCCTCCCTCCGGAGGGGCTGGCGGCGTCTTGGGCGACGCTCGACGAGCACGGCAACTGCTCGTCGCCGACCGTGTTGCTGATCCTGGACCGGTTGGGCCGTTCTACGCCGGCGGCTCGACGCATCGTCATGCTCGCGTTCGGCCCCGGCCTCACCCTGTACGCCGCCCTGCTCGATCGACAGGAGTAAGAATCTGCCGCTGGCGGCGTTACGCTCGACGAATGGATGCGACGGCTGAGGGGCGGCTGCGCTCGACGGTGCTGTTCGGTGCGACGGTGGCCGTCCTGGTCGCCGGTGGCTGGTGGTGGCGCTCTGCCGCGCCCTCCCCGTTGGCCGGGCCGGCTGGTGCGGCGACGGCACCTGCCGTGGGGCCGAGCGTCAGCACGCCGTTGGATCTCCCCCTGGTCCGGGGTGGTGGGCTGACCGCGCGGGTTGACGGAGAGACGGGGGCGGTCGTCCGGGCGGTGGATATCCCGCGGGCGGTGCTCGACCCGGCCAGCGGTGAGATCATCGACATCGAGGGTGATCCGAGCTGGCTCTTCTTCCAGGGTGAGCTGCCCTCGTTCCGCGAGACGATCTGGCAGGAGCGGGCGGTGCTCGTGCCGAGACAGCGCATCGTCCGGCAGGCGGGCGGCGGCGACTCCCGCTACCTGCTGCAGTACCGGTGCACCAGGCCGGGCACCCTGTCGGTGACGGTCTTCGAGGCCGAGTCGGCCGGGCCGTCCGAGATCGACTGCGATGGCGTGATCACCAGCGCCGAGGTGCTCTCGGGCGGCAGGCCGTTCCGGGTGACGCTGTCGACCGGCGGGGTGCACGAGATCGATATCGAGGCGCAACTCGTCGGCCTGCCCCGCTAGGCCCGGTGTCGACGCACCTGGCCCGGCGGGGTCATCGGCCTTCGTGGCGTCAGCCGGCAAGGGCGCTCAGGTCGTTGCGGTAGGAGTCGACAGTCCCCAGTTCCGACAGCACCCGGGTCACCGTGCCGGTGCGGTCGACCAGCAGTGCGGTCAGAGTGCCGGGGTGGACCGGTTGGCCCAGGAACGACCGCAGTCCGCCAGCGGGGTCGGCAAGTGCCCGGACGTCCGTGCTCGCCGATGGCGAGGTCGCGACCCTCCGCCCTCCGGCCACGGTGATCACCGCAATTCCCGGGGGCGCCGCGGCCGCGGCCTCGTCGATCCGCTCGGGGCAGGGGCAGCCGTCCACCAGGATGATCATGGCGGGCAGCAGGCCGCGCAGCGGCACCGGCGCCTGGGCGGCGTCGACCAGGTCCAGCGCGGGCAGTGCCCGGCCGGCGACGGTTGCGGGAGGCGCGTACGGGGCCGGGGTCGGTCGGTCGGTGCCCCGGCTGGCGCGGGGCCAGGCGACGGCGAGCAGGCCGGCCATCGTGGTGAGTAGCGCGACCACCAGCACCAGCAGTGGCAGGGCCAGTTGGCCGGGGCGGTCGCCGGCAGCACGGCGCAGTTCGCGACGAAGCTTGGCGGCCTCGTCGGCGAGCGCCGAGGCGTCGTCCGGGACCACGATGCGCCCCCACTCGGGCGGTAGGCCGGGCAGGCCGTCGGCTGGCCCGTGACCCTCGGCATCCGGCTTGCCCATCGGACCTCCTGGGAGGGGCTCGAGAGCGGTGTGCGGCTCGGCCTCCAGGGTCGCGCACCAGGGGCACCTCCCGCTACACCTGGGCGCATTCCCGCCAGCCGCGATACCATGGGAGGAGCGCATAGCCCTTGATCTCGACGTTCTGTTCACCCGTGCCGGGCAGTCATCCGCACGTTACGGAGCGTGTTCGAACCATTGGTTTGACCGCCTGTCAAGCTGAAGCAAGACCTCTCACAGGGCCCCTGAGCTGCGCCAATGGTCAGGACATCGGTGAGACATCGGTGCCTGATCGTGTTACCCTAGACACAGCGAAAGGGGTTTCGAACCTATGGTTTTCAGTGTCGGCGAGACCGTTGTTTACCCCCACCACGGGGCCGCACTCATCGAGGCAATCGAGACTCGGATCATCAAGGGCGAGCCTAAGAAATACCTCGTCCTGAGGGTTGCGCAGGGTGACCTGACGGTCCGGGTGCCGGCCGAGAACGCCGAGATCGTGGGCGTCCGCGAGGTGGTCGGCGAAGAGGGCCTCGGTAAGGTCTTCGACGTTCTGCGGGCTCCGCACACCGAGGAGCCGACCAACTGGTCGCGGCGTTACAAGGCCAACCTGGAAAAGCTGGCCTCCGGCAATCCGCTGAAGGTCGCCGAGGTCGTTCGCGACCTGTGGCGCCGGGAGCGGGAGCGGGGCCTCTCTGCGGGCGAGAAGCGGATGCTGGCCAAGGCCCGCGACATTCTCGTTGGTGAGGTCGCGCTGGCTGAGAAGAGCACCAAGGATGAGGCGGAGACGCTGCTCGACAAGGTCCTCACCGAGGCCTAGTCCGCAGAGCATCGTCGTCCTACCAAGTAGCAAAGAAACCACCGAGGACCGCGACGTGACCGCGCAGCTCAACCCGCGCGGTGACGTTGCGGTCCTCGTTCCTGCGGCGGGTGCCGGCGTACGGCTCGGCCCCGGCCGACCCAAGGCGCTGCGCCTGCTCGCCGGTGAGCCGCTGTTGGTGCATGCCGTGCGGCGACTGGCCGCCGCGCCGTCGGTGCACACGATCGTGGTGGCCGCGCCGGTCACCGACGTGCAGGCCGTCCGCGAGCTGTTGGCCCCGGTGGCAACGGTGATCGTGGTGGCCGGCGGTGCGGAACGACAGGCGTCGGTGGCCGCCGCGCTGGCCGCGGTGCCCACCGGCCCGACGATCGTGCTGGTGCACGACGCCGCCCGCGCGCTCACCCCACCCGAACTCGTCGAATCCGTCGCGGCGGCGGTTCGTGACGGGCGGGACGCGGTGATCCCGGTGCTGCCGGTCGTCGACACGATCAAACAGGTGGATGCCGACGAGGTGGTGCTCGGCACCGTCGACCGTTCCGCCCTGCGCGCGGTGCAGACCCCGCAGGGTTTCCGCCGGGCCGTGCTCAGCGCCGCGCACGCCGCGGCCGGAGATCCCCTCACCGACGACGCCGGGCTGGTCGAGAAGCAGGGCGTCGTGGTGAGCTGCGTGCCGGGCTCGGAGTACGCCCTGAAAATCACCAGGCCGTTCGATCTGGCGCTGGCCGAGCACCTGCTTGCCGCCTCCGGTTGACGCGTACTCTCGGATCATGATCGTTCCCCGGGTCGCCATCGGCACCGACGTGCACGCGTTCGAGCCCGGCCGGCCCTGCTGGGTCGCGGGCCTGCTCTGGCCCGACCAGGACGGCCTCGCCGGGCACTCGGACGCCGATGTGGTCGCGCACGCCGCCTGCAACGCGCTGCTCTCCGCCGCCGGCCTCGGTGACCTCGGCTCCGCCTTCGGAGTGGGCCGGCCGGAGTGGGCCGGCGCGTCCGGGGTGGCGCTGCTGACCGAGACGGCCCGCCGGGTACGCGCCAGCGGCCTGGAGATCGGCAACGTGTCGGTGCAGGTGATCGGCAACCGACCCAAGATCGGCCGGCGTCGGGCAGAGGCCCAGGAGGTGCTGTCCGCTGCCGTCGGCGCCCCGGTCACCCTCTCCGCCGCGACCACCGACGGCCTTGGCTTCACCGGCCGTGAGGAAGGGCTGGCCGGCGTCGCGGTGGCCCTGGTGTACGACGCGCCGGCCGCTTAAGCTCGCCGCGATGTCCAGCGACCCAGCCCCCGACCAGTCCGCCGCCGACGGCTACCTCCAGCGGGCCCAACTTCTCGCCGAGCTCGGGCGCCACGACGAGGCGGCCGGGGAGCTGGCCTACGGGTTGGCCCTGCAACCGGATGACGTGGACGCCCTCACCACGCTGGCTCGGGTGCACCTGGCCGCCGGTCGCCCGACCGAGGCGCTCACCGCCGCCGACACGGCCGTGGCCGCCGCACCGGAGGCCCTACCGTCGTTGGTCGCCAGGGGCATGGCGCTGGCCGACCTGGAGCGCTACGGCGAGTCGGCGGCCACCGCCGACCGGATCCTCGCCCTCGGTCCGGCCGACGCGTACGCCCAGCGGAGCGCGGCGGCGCTCCTGGCCGACGCCCGCAACGGCCAGCCGGCGCTGAACGCGGCCTGGCGTGGTGTCGAACTGGCTCCGGAGGAGCCGCAGGCGCACCTGGTGCTCAGCCTGGTTGCCGCCCGGCTGAACCTGTTCGACCTGGCCGAGCGGGCCTACCGGGAGGCGTTGCGGCTCGACCCGCGCGTCGCCGAGGCTGGGCACGACGTCGGGGTCCTGAGGTTGGAGCAGCGCCGCTGGTCGGAGGCGTTGGCGCACGTCGCCGAGACCGTCGCCATCAGCCCGAGTCGCATCGACTCGCCACGGACGCTCGCGCACGGCCTGCACCGCCTGGTGCTCTACGGCGCGGGTTGGTCGCTGGTGGCGGCAGTGCTGGTGGCCTTCGCGGCGTCGGCGAGCGACGGGTTGTCCCGCGTCCTGGCGGTGCTCGCCGCGCTCAGCGGGGGGATCGTGGTCTGGCAGCTCGCGGCCCGGTTGCCGGGGCTGACCCGGACCGTCCTGCCGGCCCTGCTGCACTCGGACCGGGCGATCGCGCTGGCCGTCTACGCCGTGGCGGCCGCGCCGCTGCTGCTGCTGGTGTACGCCGTGGTCGGTTCCCCGTGGCCCCTGGTGCTGGCCATCGCCGTCACGGCGGTAGCCGAGTTCGCGATCTTCACCAGAACCGCGCTCCGCTAGCCGCGACGCGCCCAGGTCCAGGCGTACCCCTCGTCCTCGCAGCCGCTGGCGGCGTCGCAGAGATCGAGGGGGCGGAAGGTGTCGACCATGACGGCCAGCTCGTCGAAGTAGTCGGCGCCGATGGACCGCTCGGCGGCACCGGGCTGGGGGCCGTGGGTGAAGCCGGACGGGTGCAGGGAGATCGAGCCCTGCTCGATGCCGGAGCCGCGGCGGGCCTCGTAGTTGCCGCCGGTGTAGAAGAGCATCTCGTCGGAGTCGACGTTGTGGTGGTTGTACGGCACCGGGATCGACTGCGGGTGGTAGTCGACCTTGCGGGGCACGAACGAGCAGATGACGAAGTTGGGACCCTGGAAGGTCTGGTGCACCGGCGGGGGCTGGTGGATGCGCCCGGTGATCGGCTCGAAGTCGTGGATGGAGAACGCCCACGGGTAGAGGTGCCCATCCCAGCCGACCACGTCGAACGGGTGGTTCGCGTAGACGTAGCGGGTCCAACCACGGCGGTGGCGGACCAGCACCTCGACCTCCTCGCCGTCGACGAGCAGCGGGGCCTCGGGGCCGCGGACGTCGCGCTCGCAGTACGGCGAGTGCTCCAGGAACTGACCGCGGACGGAGAGGTAGCGCTTGGGCGGGCCGATGTGCCCGGACGCCTCGACGGCGAGCAGCCGGACGGGCTGGTCGCCGGTGGGCACCAGCCGGTGGATGGTCGAGGTGGGGATGACGACGTAGTCGCCCGCGACCGCGTCCAGCACTCCGAACGGGGACTCGACCCGCAGGGTGCCCGACTCGACGTAGAGGCAGTGGTCGCCGGTGGC
This sequence comes from Micromonospora sp. NPDC005203, assembly GCF_042872705.1. Taxonomy (NCBI): domain Bacteria; kingdom Bacillati; phylum Actinomycetota; class Actinomycetes; order Micromonosporales; family Micromonosporaceae; genus Micromonospora; species Micromonospora sp. NPDC005203. The sequence goes on from NZ_JBIAKV010000002.1 coordinate 188,238, forward strand.
GTCGCGGAACAGCGGCGAGGGTCGGTCGGCGAGCACGTAGGAGATCCGGACGTCGTCGTTGGCGAGCAGGTACTGCCGGCCGAGGACGGGGTCGGCGCCGCCGGTGTCCAGTTTGTGGGTGCGCAGGTGGCGGGGCTTGAGCGGCAGGTTCGGTGCCCGGGTGAACGCGGGCGGGGTGAACTCGTCGGCGGCCACGATCGCGGTGGGCGCGTGCCGGTGGTAGAGCAGGGACGAGTCGGAGGAGAAGCCTTCCTGGCCCATCAGCTCCTCGGCGTAGAGGCTGCCGTCGGGCTGCCGGAACTGGGTGTGGCGCTTGCGCGGCACCTCGCCGACGCTGCGGTAATACGGCATTTCGCCTCCCGAGATGTCCCGTCCACCGGCCAGGTGTGTCCGATAATCGGACGTTGTTGTCCGTTCCTCGTAGCGTCCCGTACATTCTTGTTCCGTGTCAACGCAGGTGCCCGCACTCCTGACCGGCCTGGTGGACGACGCCGCCGTCTTCCCGCCGGGCAGCGCCGCGCTCCACGACGCCCTGGTCGCCCACCGCCAACACCGCGCCGCCTGGTACACCGACCTGGTCGGCCCCCTGCTGATCCCCGCCTCGACCGTCTCGGCGGGCGAGCTGAGTGGTCTGGTCGACCCGGGTGAGGGCCTGGTGGTCGGCGTGATCGGTGACACCGGGGTCGGCAACCTGCCGTTCGCGCTCTCCTTCCTCGCCCCGGACGGCGTGACCGCGCGGCAGGTCGAGGTGGCGGTCGCCAAGCGGGGCGAGGACCCGCTGCCCGGCGTCGTCGAGCTGCTGCGACTGACCGACGCCATGCCGGGCGTCGAGGCCGTGTACGCCGAGCTTCCGCTGACCTTCGGCCTGATGGGCGCGCTTGACGCGATCGCCGCCGCCCGCGTCGACGGCGTGCCGATCGCCGCCAAGTTCCGGACCGGCGGACTGGCCGCCGAACTGTTCCCCACCCCGGCCGAGCTGGCCGCCGTGATCTGCGCCTGCCGGGACCGGGACCTGCCGTTCAAGCTCACCGCGGGGCTGCACCAGGCGGTCCGGCACCTCGACCCGGAGACCGGCTTCACCCACCACGGGTACGCCAACGTGCTGGCCGCGACGCTTGCCGCCGCCGACGGCGAGAGCGTGGGCCGGGTCGCCGAAGTGCTGACCGCGCTCGACCCGCGCCCCCTGTTGGAGCGCGCGACCGTACGGCTGCACGAACCCCGCCCGCTCTGGGTCGGCTTCGGCTCGTGCAGCATCCTGGAACCACTTACCGATCTGATCCGGCTGGGGCTGGTGAACGGGGGCTACGACGCATGACCTGGGTGACCGGCGTTGACGGTTCGCCGTACGGGGTGACGAACCTGCCGTACGGGGTCTTCCGGCGCGACGGGGGTCGGCCGCGGATCGGCGTACGGATCGGGTCCTGGGTGTTCGACCTGGCCGCGGCGGAGGCCGCGGAGCTGGTGCTGGCCGCCGGTGCGTTGTGCCGACCCACCCTCAACGAGTTCATGGCGCTGGGACGTCCGCAGTGGATCGCGGTGCGGCAGCGGATCACCGAGTTGTTGACCGACCCGGCGCACCGGGCCGACGTGGAGCCGATGCTGGTGCCCCTCCACGACGTGGAGCTGTTGCTCCCGATCGAGGTGGCCGACTACGTCGACTTCTACTCCTCTGAGCACCACGCGTCGAACGTCGGGCAGATCTTCCGCCCCGGTCAGCCGCCGCTGCTGCCGAACTGGAAGCACCTGCCGATCGGCTACCACGGGCGGGCCGGGACGGTGGTCGTCTCCGGCACGCCGGTGATCCGGCCGACCGGCCAGCGGGCCTCCGCCGAGGGACCGGTCACCGGCCCATCGGTACGCCTGGACATCGAGGCCGAGGTCGGCTTCGTGGTGGGCGTACCCAGCCGGTTGGGCGATCGCGTGTCGGTCGACGACTTCGCCGACCACGTCTTCGGGGTGGTGCTCGTCAACGACTGGTCCGCCCGGGACATCCAGGCCTGGGAGTATCAGCCGCTCGGCCCGTTCCTCGGCAAGTCGTTCGCCACCTCGGTCTCGGCCTGGGTGACGCCGCTGGACGCGCTCGGCGATGCCCTCGTGCCCGCCCCCGACCAGGACCCGCCGGTGGTCGACTACCTGCGCGACGTGCCGCACCTGGGTCTGGACCTCCGGCTGGCGGTGGAGTGGAACGGCGCGCTGGTCAGCGAGCCGCCGTTCGCCACCATGTACTGGACGCCGGCGCAGCAACTGGCCCACCTCACCGTCAACGGCGCGTCACTGCGCACCGGCGACCTGTACGCCTCCGGCACCGTCTCCGGCCCCGACCGTGCCCAGGTGGGCTCGTTCCTGGAGCTGACTTGGGGTGGGGCGGAGCCGGTGACGGTTGGCGACGAGAGCCGCACCTTCCTCGCCGACGGCGACACGGTGACCATCACCGCCACCGCGCCCGGCCCGGACGGCACGACCATCGCCCTGGGCGAGGTCAGCGGCACCATTCGTCCGGCCAACTGAGCGGTCGCATTACCTCCGTCTCGTGCACGGGACCGGTTATCGCACAGCCGGTGCGATAACCCGGCCGGGTTGACCCGTTGATCGTCCGGATCCCGTTGCCTCGCCGCGCGATCCGAGCCGGGCTCAACCCGGCTGCCAGCGGTGGGGCGTCCATCGCACACGGAGGTAACGACGATGCACGATCTTGCGGGCGCGGTCTGGCGTACCAGCAGCCGTTCCAACGACCAGGGGCTCTGCGTGGAAGTGGCGGACAACCTGGTCGATGTCCACGGTCTGGTCGCGGTCCGCGACTCCAAGGACCAGGCCGGCCCCACCCTCGCGGTCAGCCCGCCTGGGTGGACGGCATTCATCGGCGCGATCCGGGCGGGTCGCTTCGAACACTGACCGGAGCATCGGCACCTGTCGACGACGTCTGGTGCCGAGCAATGGTCCAATCGGACAGCGTGGCCTCCGGGAGGTGGAAAATCCGTCCCGGGGGCCCCGGCCGGCCCCTACTCCGCGTACCGTCGGGGACACGGGAGGCTGGCATGTCGACGGTGGCGGTTACCAGGTTCATCGAGGCGCACGCCGTCGATGTCTGGGGTCTGCTGACCGACCTGCCCGGCCGTACGGCCCGGCTGACCGCCGCGGGCGCGATCGAGGTGCTCACCCCGGGTCCGTTCGGGCCGGGCACCGCCTGGCGTGAGGAGCGTGCCCAGCCCGGCGGCGGCACGCTGACCGAAGAGTTCCTGGTGGTGGAGGCACTCGCCCCACACCGGTTGGTGCTCTGTTCCTCAGGTGCTGGCGTGGACTACCGGATCACCTGGAGTCTGCGACAGGTCCAGCGTCGCCGTCGGGGATGCACGGCGGTCACCGTCACCCAGGAGGCCGTGCCGACCGCTCCGTACGGGCGGGTGATGGCGCTGCTGCTCGGCGGCCTCGCCGCGCGGGCGGTCGAGGTGGCACTCGGCCGCGACCTCGCCGACCTGGCCGTGGCGGCCGGCACCGGCGCCGTCGAAGCCGCCTGAGCGCCGGCCGGTCACCTCCGCCTCCGCATCCGCGCGTGGTCGCCCTGACCTGCGCGGGGTCCGGCAGGTTCCGCTGGGTAGGGTGCCGGGCGGAGGTGCGGCATGGGGATCCCGAGGGGCCGACGACGGCTCGCGATGGCGGTCGCGGCGCTGCTCGCGACAGTGGTCGTCGCGGTCATCGTCCACCGGGTGCTTGCGCCGGCCGAGGTGAGCACGGTCGCCCAGGCCGAGTATCCGCAGGCGGCCCGACCGGCCGCCGGTGTGGTCGGTCGACTGCCGGTCGCCCCGTTGATCGTGGACGGGAGGCTGCGGGTGTACGCGGCGCACCGCCAGGTGTACGCCGACCGGCCGGTCGACGGTCGGCACCGGACCACCCCGTACTGGTCGTACCGGCGCTGGCCGGCGGAGTTGACCGGGGTGGTGGCCAGCGGCCGTACGGTGGTCAGCCGCTGGTCCGACGGACAACTGGTCGCGCTCGACGCGCCGACCGGTCGGGTGCTCTGGAGGGCCGACGGCCCGGAGCCCGCCGAGGGCGGTGCGGTGGTACGCCGTACCGGTGCGGCAATCGTCTGGGACCCGCGCGGGCTGCACCTCACCGACCTCACGGACGGCCGCACGGTGGTGGTGGTCAGCGGGGACACCGAGGCGCGCGGGGTCGAGGTGAGCGGCGGTCAGCAGCTCTGGCGGGTCGAGTTGCCCGGCCGGTGCCGCGGCGACGTCGGCACCACGGTCGGCGGACAGCTGATCGGTCTGGACCGGTGTGCCGGACCCGCGACTGTCGAGTTCCGGGACGCGGCGACCGGTGCGGTGCGTGAACGCTGGCGACCGCCGGGTGGGTCCGACGAGTTGGTGGTGACTCCGCTCGGTTGTCGTAGCGGTCGGTCGGACTGCCTGGCCCTGCGCACCGCGGGACCGGGCGACGCGGCCGGCCGGGGCTGGCTGGTGGGCGTCGGCGAGCCGGTCGCCGCCCCCGCGCTCGATCCGGCCGGGGCAACCGTGGTGGGTGAGCAGGCCGTGGTGGTGCTCGACGGGGTGGTGGTGGGTCGGTCGGCGCTTACGGGCGCGGAGCTGTGGCGGTCCGCCGATCTCGGTGCGGCACGGGTCCTGGCCGCGCAACCTGGCCGGGTGCACCTGCTGACCGACGCCAACGACCTGGTGACGCTGGACCCGGCGACCGGTAGGCGACTGTCCCGCTTCTCGCTCAACGTCGGGCGGGATGGGACGGGCTGGCTGCCCGGGGCGGTGGGGGCCGAGGGCGGCTACGTCGCGGTGGAACGTCTCCGCCGGCCGGTCGACCCTGGCGCGGACGACAGGCGCTACTACCTCACTGCGGAAGCGGTGATCCTGGCCCGCACCTGATCGTGGCGTCTCCGGTGCCCAGAAGTCCGAACCGTGCATACCCTTTGTCGGTAAAAGGTATGTTTTTCACGGTTCAGATTTCCTCGGGAAGGGGTCGACGCATGGGCAGGACAGCAGCCAACTACCTCGTGGGTGGCGCACTGGCCGCCGCGGCGAGCCTCGCACTCGCGGTCCCACCGGTGCTTGACGCCGATCCCGCGTCGGCGCGCGGGTTCACTGCCGCCCGGGTCGCGCCGTCGGCGGACACCGGCGTCACCTTCGAGATCCTGCCGGCGTCGCCGACACCCACGCCGACGCAACCCGCGCCACCCACGCCCACGCCGACGCAACCCACGCCGGCGCCACCGCAGCCCACACCCAGCCACGGTCAACTGCCGGTCACCGGTTCCGGCGGGTCGACGTTGCTGCTCGTCGGACTGGGCGTGCTCCTGCTGATCGTCGGTGGCCTCGCCGCCCGTCGCTGGCGGCGCGTGTGACCTACACCGTCCGGCGGCGGTTGACGTTGGCGGCTGGTGCGAGCCTGCCGCCGGTGGCTGGTCCATCCTGTGCGCCGCGTCGATGGCCGGTGCGAAACCCGCCGCCGGCGGCCGATGCGCTGCGCGGCCGACGCCGTGGCGTCAACGTCCGGCCGGGACCCGCTCCCGTGGCCTGCCGGTGGGTGGCCGAGGGGACTGGCGGAATCGGCGGACCAGCACCGCGAGTCCGGCGAGGAGCAGGAGGCCCGCGACGGCCGCAGCCAGGGTCCAGCCGGACGCCATCCGGGAGATGACGTTGCCCCGCTTGCCGACCTGACCCGGGTCGGGAAACTCGATCTGCGCGCTGACGCTGCGCTTCACCAGCCCGCTCTCCAGGTTCACCTCGATCTTCCAGGGCCCGTTCGGCAACGCGGCCGGTAGCCGGGCGATGACCTGCCCGGAGCCGCCCGGCGCCAGCGTGACGCCCTGCACCACGGGGAACGGGCCGGCGCGGCTGTCGGCCGGTCCGTCGCTGAGGGCGACCGAGCCGGTCAGGTCGATGGCACGACCGCCGGTGTTGGTGACCTGGGCGGTCACCGAGGGCTCGCCCTCGGGGCCACGGGCCGGGCGAAGCTCACCGATGGAGAAGTCGGAGACCGGTTCGCCGCCGGGTCCGATGTCGAGGTACATCCGGACACCGATCCGGTGGATCTGGGTGACCTCCCCGCCGGCCCGGGGCGCGGAGGTGGCGGACGCCCAGATCACGCCGTACCGCTCGCCGCGCGAGGCGGGCGGCGGCACCGTGATGGTCGCCAGCACCCGGGCCTCGCCCCACGCTTCCACCTCGACGGCCGAGGTGTCGAGGCTGACCCAGGAGGTCAGCTCGTTGGCCGCGCGGCCCTCACCGAACCTGAACTCCGAACCCTCCAGGGTCGCCGCCGCCGGATACACGTCGATGCGGCGGGCCTCGTCGGTGCGATTGGTGATCAGTAGTTGCCGCTTGATGGTGGTGCCCGGCGGCAGGTGATCGACGATGTAGCGCAACGCCCGGGGGTCGTCGCGCCGGTTGGTGGGTGCCTCCAGCAGCCGGATCCCGAGGCGGTCGTCGGCGTCTGGCTCGGCCGCACCGGCCCGGGTCGTCAGACCCGGACCGGCGAGGGAGAGCAGCGCCAGTGCGACCGCAACGGTCGACCGGCCGTGGCGGCTAGGCCACCGAATGCGTCACCGTCCCGGTGTAGACGCCCGCGATGCTGTCCAGCGGCACGTTGACGATCAGGGTGGGGTTCCAGGTCGCCGTGTTGCCGCCCGTGCCGCCCGAGTGGGTGAACGCCGTGACCGGGGTGACGCTGGACAGCGGCTCCGCGGCGCCGGCGTTGGCCTGACCGGGCGTGAAGGTGCCGGTGCCGGTGGTCGCCGTCGCCGGACCGGACCAGTAGTCGATCTCCTCCGGAAGAACCGTCTCGGGAGGACTGCCGCCGCCGGTCTGGAAGACGCTCGCGGTCACCGAGGCGACCCAGGAGGCGTCCGCCGCACCCCGGGAGTCGGTGACCGTGACCGGCCCGAGCTGGCCGGTGATGGTGCCGCCGGGCGCGCCGGTGCCCAGGTCGGCGGTGGCCGGCGCGTCGATGTCGAGGGTGCCGGCGAGTATCTCGAAGGTGACGGTGGTGGTGTCGGTGGGCGCGGCGGCGGCCGGTGCGGCGAGGAAGCCCACCATCGCGGCTGCGGCCGCTCCGGCGAGGCAGATCTTGGCAGTATGCACTGTTTGTTACCCCGTTCTCGAAGTGAGCCGGCGTGATTCCGCGATACAGCCGGCTACTTCGCAAGATAGGGGAGCTAGTGGGTCAAAAATGGACAAACGGCGCTTATGGCCCGTTCTGGGTCAGGCCAGTGCGGACTCCGACGCGGCCAGGAACGCGTCGTTCTCCGCGGGGGTGCCGATGGTGACCCGGACCCCGTCCCCGGCGAACGGTCGCACGATCACCCCGCGCGCCTCGCACGCCTTGCCGAACGCCACGGCCCGCTCGCCCAGCGGCAGCCAGACGAAGTTGGCCTGGCTCGTCGGCACCTCGGGCACGAACTTGCGCAGCGCCTCGGTGACCCGGTCCCGCTCGCCGACGACCAGGGCGCAGCGACGCTCCATCTCCGCCGCCTGGCTCAGCGCGGCGAGCGCACCGGCCTGGGCCGCCGTGCTGCTGGAGAACGGGGTCGCCACCTTGCGGATGGCCGCGGCCACCACCGGCTGGGCAACCAGCCAACCCATCCGCAGCCCGGCCAGACCCCACGCCTTGGACAGGGTGCGCAACACCGCCACGTTCGGCCGGTCCAGGTAGTCGAGACCGTCCGGCACCTCCGCGTCGGTGACGAACTCCCGGTACGCCTCGTCGATCACCACCAACACGTCGTCCGGCACCGCGTCGAGGAATCGGTCCAACTCGGCCCGGCGCACTGCCGTACCGGTGGGGTTGTTCGGGTTGCAGACGAAGATCACCCGGGTCCGTTCGGTCACCGCCGCGGCCATCGCCGCCAGGTCGTGCCCGTGCCCGGCGTCGTTGGGCACCCGCACGCTCGTCGCGCCGCTGGTCGCCACGATGATCGGGTACGCCTCAAAGGACCGCCACGAGTAGAGCACCTCGTCGCCGGGCAGGCAGGTGGCTCGCACCAGGTGCTCGGCGAGCGCCACGGACCCGCAGCCGGTGGCGATCCGGTCGGCGTGCACCCCGTACCGCTCGGCCAGCGCGTCCCGCAGCGCGACCACGCCCATGTCCGGGTAGCGGTGCGAGGTGGTGATCGCCTCGGTGACCGCCTCCACCACGCCCGGCAGCGGCCCGTACGGCACCTCGTTGCTGGCGAGCTTGATGGCCTCCGGCAGGCCCAACTCACGGGCCAGGTCGGCGGGACTGCGACCCGGCACGTAGTTGGGTAGCGCGTCCAGGTCGGCGCGGGTCAGCCGCAGCGCCGGCTGGTGACGTCCGGAGTCGGTCATGGGGTGTCTCCCGGGGGCTGGTTGCGGTCGTTCGAGGGGGTGGAAGCGAAGCCGTGCGGAACTTCGACGACGACTGTCTGCGCGCGCTTGTCGTGCAGCGCCTGGCGCAGCGGGTGGTCGAAGAGCGGGGAGAGGGCGTCGACGAGTTGCAGCACCAGCCCGATCCCGGCGCAGTACCAGAACAGCGTCGGCAGACCCAGCAGACTCCACCGGCTCAGCGACCGAACCATGCCCAGCGGCTGGTCGGTGGCGATCGGCACCGCCCGGATCCGCATCAGCCGCTTGCCGACGGTCTGCCCGTTGGCGGCCATGGCCGGCACCTCGTACGCCAGCCAGAGCGCCGCGGCGATCAGCAGGATCACCAGCAGGAGCGAGTTGGCCTGCTCGCCGGGCAACGGCAGGCCCTCGGCGGAGGTCTCGCCCCGCTCGGCCCGCCGGAAGATCTCCCGCCAGTACGGGGTCCACTCCTGCGCCCAACGCCAGACGAACCAGCCGTTGGCCACGATGTTCAGCGCGAAGACGAGGCCGAAGTCGATCAGCCGAGCTACGAACCGGCGGCCGTAGCCGGCCAGCACGAAGCCGTGCGGTCGCGGCTCGGGCGGTCGCATCGACCAACCGGGGTGCCCGGGCGGTGGCGCCCAGCCAGGTTGGCCACCCGGAGGCACCCAGCCCGGCGGACCGCCCTGCGGACCCCAACCGGGAGGGCCGGCAGCCGGTCCCGAGACTGGGCCGTGGCCCGACTGCGGGCCGTACCCCGGTGGTGGGCCGTACCCCGGTGGTGGACCCGGATGCGGCGGCCCGCTGGGGGCGACGGTCGCCGGGTCCGGGGTGCCCGACCCCGCGGGCGCGACCGGGGTGACAGGTGCGGGCGGCGGCTCGACCGGCGGAGGGCCGTCCGGCGGAATGGCGTCGACGGGGATGGGCGCGCCGAGCCACCCCTCGCCGTCCCAGTAACGCCTGGTGTCGGTGTCGGCCGGGTCCACGTACCAGCCGGGTTGAACGCTCACGCCACCGCTCCGCTTCGCTGCACGGCGGCGCGAGGCGCCACGCTCCTGAGCCTGCTGGTTCGCTCACTGCGCTCGCTCACGCCACCGCTCCGCTTCGCTGCCTGCTGTTTCGGTCGTTGCGCTCGCTCACGAGGACACCTTAACGACGACCGTGTCGGCGAACTTGTCGTGGAGGCACTGCTGCCACGGCTTGTCCCAGAGCTGCCACAACCCGTCGACGTAGGCACCCCCCGGGACCAACGAACCTCCCAGGTACTGCACGAGCCAGCGCCGGCCGGCCATTCGCCGGTCCAGCGTGCGGCTCGGGTCGATCGGCACCACGCGCAGATTCAGCACCTTCTTGCCGACCGTCTGACCACCGCGCTTGAGGTACTCCACATGGTAGAGCCAGTAGAACCCGAGCGTCACGACGAGGAGCCCGAGTTGCAGCAGCAGGATCGGCAGGAAGAACTCGACGAAGAGGGTGGGCAGATCGGGTTCCACCAGGGAGCCGTCCGTGTGGGTCCGGGTCATCTCGGTGAACATCCGCCACCAGAGGATGAAGAAGAACGGCAGGAACAGCACCAGCGACACGGCGCTGGCCAGCGCCGTGTCGATCAACCAGGCCAGCAGCCGGTCGGCGAAACTCGCGAGCGGCTGGCCGCCCGGGCTCAGCGGCGGCGGCAGCGGGCCGGGTGGTCCGGCGTGCCACGGTGGCGGTGCGTACCCGGGTGGGGCGTACTGCGGCGGCGCCGCGTACCCGTGGGGGTGTGGTCCGGGCGGCGCTACGCCGCCGGCGGCGGGCTGAGGCCCACCGACCGGCGGCGTCGGGTACGACGGAGGCTGCGTCACGCCCGCAAGTGTTACAGGTTGCCGCGGGCTTCCTGCTCCCGCTCGATCGCCTGGAACAGCGCCTTGAAGTTGCCCTTGCCGAAACCGAGCGAGCCGTGCCGCTCGATCAGCTCGAAGAAGACCGTGGGGCGGTCCTGCACCGGCTTGGTGAAGATCTGGAGCAGGTAGCCGTCCTCGTCCCGGTCGACCAGGATCTTGCGGGCCTTCAGCTCCTCGATCGGCACCCGCACCTTGCCGATGCGGGCGCGCAGCTCCGGGTCCTCGTAGTACGAGTCCGGCGTGTCCAGGAACTCCACCCCGGCGGCCCGCATCGCGTCGACGCTGGCCAGGATGTCGTTGGTGGCGACGGCGATGTGCTGCGCCCCGGGGCCCTGGTAGAACTCGAGGTACTCGTCGATCTGGGACTTCTTACGGGCGATCGCCGGCTCGTTGAGCGGGAACTTCACCTTGCGGGTGCCGTTCGCGACGACCTTGCTCATCAGCGCCGAGTAGTCGGTGGCGATGTCGTCGCCGACGAACTCCGCCATGTTGGAGAAGCCCATCACCCGCTTGTAGAACTCGACCCACTCGTCCATCCGGCCCAGCTCCACGTTGCCCACCACGTGGTCGACGGCCTGGAAGAAGCGCTTCGGCTGGATGCCGGCGGCGATCATCGGCTGCCGGTCCACGATCGGTCCGCGAGCGGCGAAGCCGGGCAGGAACGGGCCGGTGTAGCGGGACCTGTCGACGAGCGTGTGCCGGGTGTCGCCGTACGCGGCGATGGCGGCCATCCGGACCGTGCCGTGCTCGTCGGTCACCTCGTGCGGCTCCACGACGGTGGCGGCGCCCTGCGCGATGGCGTGCGCGTACGCGGCGTCCACGTCCGGGACCTCCAGCGCGATGTCGCTGATCCCGTCGCTGTGCTTCGCCACGTGCTCGGCGCCGTCGGCGTCCGGGCGCACCGCGCCGGTCAGCACGAACCGGGCCGAGCCGCTGGTCAGCACGTACTGGGCGTGGTCCCGGTAACCCTGCTCGGGGCCTCGGTACGCCACACAGGTCATGCCGAACGCGGTGGAGTAGTAGTGCGCGGCCTGCTTGGCGTTGCCGACCAGGAAGTGCACGTGGTCGAGGCCCCGGACCGGGAACGGGTCGTGGCTGATGTCGTGGTCGACAGCGCCGACGAGCCGGTCGATGTCGACGTCCTCGGTCGACTGGGGTCGGTCGATCGCCTGGGTCATGATGGCCTCCCTCGCGTACCGGCCGGCCTCGTGGGCCGGTTGTTGACCGAAGGATCGCGGTGCGGGCATCGGCTGGGCAACTGTTCGGGTAAATGCTGGTCAGGTTGCGCATTCGGTATGGTCTGGGTCCATGAATGGTGAGCAGAATGTACAGCTCGACGTACTCGACGTGCGCTTGATCGAACTGCTCGCCGAGGAGCCGCGGATCGGGGTGCTGGAGTGCTCCCGCCGGCTCGGGGTGGCCCGGGGCACCGTGCAGGCCCGGCTGGACAAGCTCGTCGAGCGGCGGGTCATCGTGGGCTTCGGCCCGGAGATCGCACCGGCCGCGATCGGGTTCGGGGTGACCAGCTTCGTCACCCTGGAGATCAGCCAGCGGCACGGCCACGACCCGGTCACCGCCCACCTCGCCGCCATCCCCGAGGTGCTGGAGGCGCACACCATCACCGGCTCCAGCGACCTGCTCTGCCGGATCGTGGCCCGCTCCAACACCGACCTGCAACGGGTCATCGACCAGATCGTCTCGTCCGTCGGCATCACCCGGGCCTCGACGATCATCGCGCTGGCCGAGCAGATCCCCTTTCGTACGCTGCCGCTGGTGCGCAGCGCCGTGCGGGCGTCCTCGTAACACCTTCGCGCGCAGAAAGCGCGGCGACACGGCGGCGCGGGCGTACGGAAGATCCGTGATCGTGGCTACGGTGTGCGGGTGGCGAAGGGGAGCGTGCGCGGCGGGCTGCTGCTCGGCCTCGCCGTGGTCGTCGCGCTCGCCGCGACCGGCGTGTGGAATCCCTTCCCCGGCCTGTGGGACTGGGTGGACCGCAGCGAACCCATCTCCGAGCCGGACGTGGTCTGGCAGCAACGGATCGGCGGCACACCGCGCAGCGTGACCATCGCCGGCGACGCCGTCGTGATCGAGCAGCGCACCCGGGTGGAGGCCCGCAGCCTCGCCACCGGCGCGCAGCTCTGGGAGCGCAAGGCGGACTGGTCGGCGGTCGCGGGCGGCGACCGGGACGCGGTCGTCGCCGTGGGCAAGCTCCTGGTCAAGGGGTACGAGCTGCTCGACCCGGCGACCGGGGTGACCCGGCGCCGCGACGACGACGCGGTGGCCGTCTGGACGTACCGCAACCTGCTCCTCGACGCCCGCTGCACGGAAGCCACCGACTGCACCCTGAGTGCCTGGGACCCGCGCGGCACCGCGCCACTCTGGACAGCGTTCCTGCCCGGGGTGCACAGCGGCCTGCTCGCCGACAACCCGGGTCTGCGCGGCACCCGCCGGCTCGAAGCCACCCGGATCGACGACGGGGTGGCCGGGGCGGAGCCAGCGCCACCGCTGCTCGGCTTCCCGGTGGACGGCCGGGTGCACGTCGTCGACACCGCGACCGGTCGCGTGTTGCAGAACGTCGAACCCGCGCGGGACGAGCGGCTGTCCGTGGTGGGCGGCCGGATGCTGCGGATCGCCGCCCGATCCCAGGACGGCACCTGTTACTTCGCCATCTCCGCCCGGGACCCGGCGACCGGGCAGGAGGCCTGGCAGCGGGCCGGGGTCAACCTGCGGACCGCCGACAGCGCCGGCTGCGTGCAGCGCGAAGACCCGCAGGGTGCGCGGAACGTGCTGATCGGTGTCGGCCCGGACAGCCGCGAGGCGGTCGTCGACGGGTATGACGGTCGACTGCTCTGGGTCGGCGAAGCGGGCACCAAGCTGATCGCTGTCGACGACCGCTACGCGGTGTTCCGCGCCGCCGACAAACGTTCCGTGGTCGCCCGTCAGCTCGGCACCGACCGGGTGCTGTGGACGCGGCCCGCCAGCGGCAAGGCCGGTGCCGCGCTGACCCCGTACGCGGCGGTGGTCGCGGACGAGAAGCCGTCCCGGTTGGCCGCGGTCGACCCGCGCAACGGCCGGGAGTTGGCAGTGCTGCGCACCTCCGCGAACGCCCTCGCGGTCGGGTCGCAGGGCATGATCATTGGTGAGGGGCGCGAGATCGGCTACGTCCGCTTCGGCGTCGGCGGGGGCTCACCGGCCCGCCCGCCCGGCGACGGCGGGACCTCCGGTCCGGGCGGCACCGGCCCCGGTGCGCCGAACAACGGCGACTGCGGGCCGAAGGGGGAACTCTGCCCCGAACCGGACGGCGGCAAGGACGGCTGAGGGCCTGGTCGTCCGATCGCTGAGCGGGCGGCGGGACCGCGGGATGAGAGCGGCGTCCCAGGACCCGCCCGGCGGGTGGGAGTGATCGACCGGTCTGCCCTAGGCTTGCCGCTCATGAGCAGTGCCGCCGCATTCTCGTACGCCCCCCTGCTGCCGACCGGCCCCGACCAGACGGACTATCGCCTGGTCACCGACGAGGGCGTCGACGTCGTACACGGCCCGGGAGGCCGCCGGTTCCTCACCGTGGAGCCGGCCGCGCTCACCGCGCTGACCGCCGAGGCGATGCACGACATCGCGCACTACCTGCGCCCCGCGCACCTGGCCCAGCTCCGGGCGATCATCGACGACCCGGCCGCCTCGCCGAACGATCGGTTTGTCGCGCTGGACCTGCTGCGCAACGCCAACATCGCCGCCGGCGGGGTGCTGCCGATGTGCCAGGACACCGGCACCGCGATCGTGATGGGCAAGCGCGGCCGGCACGTGCTCACCGACGGCGCCGACGCCGAGGCCATCTCCCGGGGCGTCTACCAGGCCTACACGAAGCTCAACCTGCGGTACTCCCAGCTCGCCCCGCTGACCATGTGGGACGAACGGAACACCGGCAGCAACCTGCCGGCCCAGGTCGAGTTGTACGCCGAGGACCCGGACGGGCACCCCGACGCGTACAAGTTCCTGTTCATGGCCAAGGGTGGCGGTTCGGCCAACAAGTCGTACCTCTACCAGGAGACCAAGGCGCTGCTCAACCCGACGCGGATGATGCAGTTCCTGGAGGAGAAGCTGCGGCTGATCGGCACCGCCGCCTGCCCGCCGTACCACCTGGCCATCGTCATCGGCGGCACCTCCGCCGAGTACGCCCTGAAGACCGCGAAGTACGCCAGCGCGAAGTATCTCGACGCGCTGCCCACCTCCGGTTCGATGAGCGCGCACGGCTTCCGCGACCTGGAGCTGGAGGCGGAGGTGCTGGAGCTGACCCGCAACTTCGGCATCGGCGCGCAGTTCGGCGGCCGGTACTTCTGCCACGACGTGCGGGTGGTCCGGCTGCCCCGGCACGGCGCGTCCTGCCCGGTGGCGATCGCCGTCTCCTGCTCGGCGGACCGCCAGGCGGTTGCCAAGATCACCCCGTCGGGTGTGTGGCTGGAGCGACTCGAGACCGACCCGGCGCGGTTCCTGCCCGACGTCACCGACGACGCGCTCGACGCCGAGCTGGTCGTCCGGGTCGACCTGAACCGGCCGATGGACGAGATCCGCGCCGAGCTGTCCAAGTACCCGGTGAAGACCCGGCTGTCGCTGTCCGGCCCGCTCGTGGTGGCCCGGGACATCGCGCACGCGAAGATCGCCGAGCGGCTGGACGCCGGTGAGCCGATGCCGCAGTACCTTCGCGACCACGCCGTCTACTACGCCGGGCCGGCGAAGACCCCCGAGGGCTACGCTTCCGGCTCCTTCGGCCCGACCACCGCCGGCCGGATGGACGCCTACGTAGAGAAGTTCCAGGCCGCGGGCGGCTCCCAGGTGATGCTCGCCAAGGGCAACCGGTCCGGCCAGGTGACCCGTTCCTGCCAGCAGCACGGCGGCTTCTACCTCGGCTCGATCGGCGGTCCCGCGGCCCGCCTCGCCCAGGACTGCATCAAGCACGTCCAGGTCCTCGAATACGCGGAGCTGGGCATGGAGGCGGTCTGGAAGATCGAGGTGGAGGACTTCCCCGCCTTCATCGTGGTCGACGACAAGGGCAACGACTTCTTCGCCGAGGTCACCAAACCGGTGCTCACCGTCGGCCGCCGCTGACCCCACCGGCACGGCAAGGGGCGTCGAGCGAATCCGCTCGACGCCCCTTCTGTCGCCTGTGCTGTACCGACATCGGTGCGCACGTTCCGCCGGGGGGCGGCGGGGCGTGCGCACCGCCCCCGTCGGATGCCGTCACCGACAACTCGGGAGTGAGTGTCCGATGGACCGCTGCCGATCCGCTCTCACATCGCTATCGCCTGACTACGCCGATCCGTCACCGCCGGACTACTCTGCTGAAAGTCGGGCCATTGAGGCGGGGGAGCAGATGCGGTTCGGGATCCTGGGGCCCCTGCGGGTCGGCGGTGGCGAGAGCACTGTCACCGCTGGTCGAGACCGGATCGTGCTCGCCATGCTGCTGTTGCGGGCCGGCCGGCTCGTGCCTGTCGAAGAGCTTGTCGACGCGGTGTGGGAGGAACGCCCTCCGGCCACCGCCCGGGCCCAGTTGCAGACCTGTGTGTCCCGGTTGCGACGCCGGTTCGCCGAGCTTGGGCTGGCACCGGAGGCCATCGTCACCGATCCGGCGGGGTACGGCGTCCGCACCGGGCCGGACGACCTGGACGTCGAGATCTTCGCCCGGGGTGTGGAGACGGCCCGGGCGAGCGCGGAGGCCGGACGGCTGGACGACGCGCGGACGGAATACCGCATTGCCCTGTCGCTCTGGCGAGGGCCGGCGCTCGGCGGTATCCCGAGCCGGAGCATCCGCCGCCGCGCGCAGGCCCTCGACGAGCAGCGCCTGACCGCGGTGGAGGAGTGCGTCGACGTCGAGCTGAGTCTCGGCCGAGGCGCCGAGTTGATCGACGAACTCACCGAGAGCATCGACCAGCATCCGCTGCGAGAGCGGCTGCGCGGCCAACTGATGCTCGCCCTCTCCTCGGTCGGTCGACAGGCCGACGCGCTCGCGGTCTACCGGGAGGGTCGGCGGTTCTACGCCGACGAACTGGGCATCGAGCCGGGCGCCGAGCTCCAGAAGCTGCATCAGCGCGTACTCGCCGGCGATCTTGTCCTGGCCGGTCGGGCGCCGTCGCCGATCCAGCCGGTCCGCTCGCTGCCCCGGGCGATCGGCGACTTCACCGGTCGGCAGCAGACGCTGGCCCGCCTCCGCAAGGACGTGGAGGCCGGCGCGCGAATCCAACTCATCGACGGAATGGCCGGCAGCGGTAAGACCACCCTCGCGGTGCACGTCGCCACCGCACTGGCCGACGACTACCCGGACGCCCAGCTCTACATCGATCTGCACGGGCACAGCGAGCGCACCCCGCTGACACCGGCCGCGGCGGTGGCCACGCTGCTGCGGCAGCTCGGCCTGCCCGCCGAGCGGGTGCCGACGAACCAGGACGACCGGTTGGCGCTCTGGCGCACCGAGTTGGCCGGTCGGCGGGCCCTGCTGGTGCTGGACAACGCGGCCACCGCTGACCAGGTGACGCCCCTGCTGCCCAACGGCTCGCGTTGCCTGGTCCTGATCACCAGCCGGCGCCGGTTGGTCGGGGTGGACGAGGGGCGACCGTCGTCACTGCCCGTACTCGACCCGGACGAGGCGATCGAACTGCTCGGCCACGTGGTCGGCGTCGACCGGGTGGCGGCCGAGCCGGAGGCGGCCTCCGAGGTCGTCCGCCGTTGCGGCCACCTGCCACTCGCCATCCGGCTGGCCGGTGCCCGACTGGCGCACCGGCCGCGTTGGCGCATCGCCGACCTGGCCGAGCGGCTGACGAGCCGACCCGATCCGTTGGCCGAGTTCGAGGCGGGCGAGCGGTCCGTCGGTCGGGCCTTCGCCCTGTCGTACGCCCAGGTGTCACCGGCGGCGCAGCGTGCGTTCCGGCTGCTCGGCCTGCACCCGGGGGTACGGTTCGACAACTCGGTCGCCGCCGTCCTCGCCGAGCTGCCCCTGCCCGACGCCCAGGACCTGCTCGACGAGTTGGTCGACGCGAACCTGGTCGAGGAGGCCGAGCCGGGTCGGTACCGGTTGCACGACCTGGTCCGGGAGTACGCGCGGACCCTGGTGTCCGAGCCGGGCCGGGAAGTCGAGCGGCGGCACGGTGTCGAACGTCTGCTCGACCACCACCTGCACGTCGCGACGGTGATCGCCCGCAAGGCGGAGCTCTCCTCGCTCCACTCGCTGATCGTGGTGGCGGAACCGCTCCGCCCGGACCTGGTCGCGCTCGTCGCCGAGCAGGGCCAGGCCTGGCTCGACGAGAACCTGGCCGTGTGGACCGCGCTGGTCCGGCTGGCGGAGACCGAGGCGTTCCTCCGCTACTGCTGGCAGTTGGCGAGGGCCTGCTGGTACGCCCAGTTCGAGGGCGGTCGGCTGGATGAGCTGATCGAGACGCACACCATCGGCCTACGTGCCGCCGAGGCGTTGGGCGACGACCGGGCAGTGGCGACGGTGCTCAACTATCTGGCCTCGGCCCACTACCGGCTGGGTGATTTTCCCGAGTCGATCCGGGTCATGGAGAGGTCGCTCGAAATCTTCCGTGGGCTGGGCCTGCGCAGCGGGTTCCGCAACTCGCTCGGCAACCTGGGCAGCTCGTACGCCGCCAACTTCGAGTTCCGCCGCGCCCGGGAGTGCTTCGACGAGGCCCGCGCGGTGGCGACGCGGATGCGTGACAAAGAGGCGCTGACGAACGAACTCAACAACCTGTCGATGACCCTGCTGCTGTGGGGACGGCACGACGAGGCGCTGCGCATCGCCCGCCGGCACCTGAGCATCGCCCGCGAGGTCGGCGACCCGCGCCGGATCGGCAACGCCCTGGGGCATCTCGGGATGATCCGGCATCGGATGGGTGACGTGGGACCGGCCAGCCGGTTGCTGCGGGCGGCTCTGCGCGCCAAGCGACAGATGAGAAACCGGTTCGGTGAGGGTGAGGTGTTGAACGAGATCGGAATGATCGAACGGGAGGCTGGGCGCCCGGAAAAGGCCGCCGACCTGCACCGTGCGGCACTTGTCGCGATGACCGAGGTGGGGGACCGCGTCGCCCAGTGCGGCTCGCGCAACCTGTTGGCCCGAGCCATCCTGGACCAGGGGGACGTGACGAGCGCACTCGACCTGCATCGCCGGGTGCTCGCCGATGCCAGCGGGCTGGGAGCCCGAAACGAGCAGGGCCGGGCGTTGGAAGGCATTGCCCGCTGCCTGCTGCCGACCGACCCGGCGGCGGCCCGCGCACACCTGACCCGGGCGCTGTTCCTGTTCCGCCAGATCGAGTCGCCCGACCAGCACGAGGTGGCACGCCTGCTCGCCGAGTTGGGCTGACGGATCATCTGCGAGTCGGCGACGGGCGCGGCAGGATGGTACGTGTGACGACTCCAGAGGCGACCGGTTACCGGATCGAACGTGACTCGATGGGCGAGGTGGAGGTGCCCGCCGAGGCGCTGTGGCGGGCACAGACCCAGCGTGCGGTGCAGAACTTCCCGATCTCCGGCCGCGGCATCGAGCCGGCCCAGATCAAGGCCCTCGCCCAGATCAAGGGCGCGGCGGCCGAGGTCAACGGCGAGTTGGGCGTGATCGAGGCTAACGTGGCCGCCGCCATCGCGGCCGCCGCCGCGCACGTGGCCGACGGCGGTTACGACGACCAGTTCCCGGTGGACGTTTTCCAGACCGGTTCGGGCACCTCGTCGAACATGAACGCCAACGAGGTGATCGCCACGCTCGCGGGCCGTGAGCTGGGCTCACCGGTGCACCCGAACGACCACGTCAACGCCTCCCAGTCGAGCAACGACGTCTTCCCGTCCTCGATCCACCTGGCCGCCACGCAGTTCATCGTGGAGGATCTGCTGCCGTCGCTGGGCCACCTGGCCTCGGCACTTGAGGCCAGGGCCGCGGAGTTCGAGACCGTGGTCAAGGCCGGGCGCACCCACCTGATGGACGCCACCCCGGTCACCCTGGGCCAGGAGTTCGGTGGGTACGCCGCCCAGGTTCGCTATGGCATGGACCGGCTGGAGGGCGCGTTGCCCCGACTGGCCGAGCTGCCACTGGGTGGCACCGCAGTCGGCACCGGGATCAACACCCCGCTCGGCTTCGCCGCTGCCGTGATCGGCAAGCTACGTGAGTCGACGGGGCTGCCCCTGTCCGAGGCGCGCAACCACTTCGAGGCGCAGGGCGCCCGGGACGCACTGGTCGAGACGTCGGGGCAACTGCGGACCGTGGCGGTCGGTCTTTACAAGATCGCCAACGACATCCGGTGGATGGGTTCCGGTCCGCGTGCCGGCCTCCGCGAACTGCGTATCCCCGACCTCCAGCCCGGCTCGTCGATCATGCCCGGCAAGGTCAACCCGGTGGTCGCCGAGGCGATGCGGCAGGTGTGCGCACAGGTGATCGGCAACGACGCGACGGTCGGCTTCGCCGGCTCCCAGGGCGACTTCGAGCTGAACGTGATGCTCCCCGTGATGGGCCGCAACCTGCTGGAGTCGATCCGGCTGCTCTCCGCGGTGAGCCGGCTGTTCGCCGACCGGCTGGTGGTCGGCCTGGTCGCGGACGCCGAGGTCTGCCTGGCGTACGCCGAAGGCTCACCGTCGATCGTCACCCCGCTCAACCGCTACCTGGGGTACGACGAGGCCGCCTCGATCGCCAAGGAGGCGCTGGCCAAGCAGACCTCCATCCGCGAGGTGGTGATCTCCCGCGGCCACGTCGACTCCGGCAAGCTCACCGAGACCCAACTCGACGAGACGCTCGACCTGCTCCGGATGACCCACCCCTGACCTCCGGCCGGTCCGGCTCAGTGGGTGTCGCTTGGGTTGGCTCAGTGGGTGTCGCGCGCGTCCCGGGCTGCGCATCCCGGGCCGGGCTGCGCGTCCAGGGCCGGGCTGCGCGTCCAGGGCCGGGCTGCGCGTCCGAGGCCGGGCCGGGCGAAGATCGCGCTCGATCCCGGATGTCAACGCCGTTGCGTTAGGGCTGTGGCCGACGGGTCACTCCGCTGCTGACTATCGGGGCTTGTAGATCAAGACGCGTCGAGCAGGAGACCCGCGCCGATCTTGCACTTCCTGTCGCCGATTTAGGCGGTAATGCACCATAATGTCGGGGCAGAAAGTGCAAGATCGCGATGCGGGATCGGTTGACGAACAGTCATTCCGCCTAACGCAACGGTGTTGCAGCAACCAGGACAACTTTTGCGTCGAGGTGGCGACGAATCTCGGGGGCGTGGTCGGGGTGCGCGACAGGAAAGACTTGGACGGGCCCGTGTTGGTTGTCGACGCGTACTCCTGGCGGCTCGTCGTGACCGGGACCCGGCGCTGACGCGACAGCCGTGCGCGCGACGACGGTCGCGGGGTTCTTCCACGCAACTTCACCGATGTTGCTGTCTCGTCGTGGCCTGAGGCAGCAACTTCACCGATGTTGCGCGGATCCTGGTGTGGGCGGAGCGGGTAAACGGCTCGACTGTGGTGTGGGGCGGCGGGATGATCCCGTTATGAGTGACCTGCCTCGGACCTTGCGGCTGCGGTTTCGGCGGCTGACCAGGACCGACGTGGACGCATTGGTCGAGTTGGACAGTGATCCCGAGGTGATGCGGTTCCTCAGCGGTGGTGTCGCCACGCCGCTGGCCACGGTCCGCGACGAGCAGTTGCCGAGGCTACTCGGCCAGTACGAGCGGCATCCCGGCCTGGGTCGCTGGGCGGCGCTCGACCGGGAGAACGGCGACTTCCTGGGTTGGTTCGCGCTCGACCCCTCGGCGGACGGCACCGAGGCCGAGTTGGGCTACCGGCTGCGGCGCTCGACGTGGGGCCGGGGGCTGGCTACCGAGGGGTCGCGGGCGTTGGTCCGGTACGCCTTCGACACCGTCGGGGTGCGGCGGGTCTGGGCTGAGACGATGGCCGTCAACGAACGCTCCCGGCGCGTGCTGGCCAAGGCGGGTCTGCGCTATGTGCGGACCTTCCACCTCCAGTGGGACGACCCGATTCCGGGGACCGAGCAGGGCGAGGTGGAGTACGAGTTGCGCGTCGAGGAGTGGGCGGCCACTGCTTAGGAGCGACCGGTGGCCCGACGGGCGCGGTAGGCGGTAACCGCGGCGCGGTTGCCGCAGCCGGCCTCACAGAACCGCCGCGACCGGTTGCGGGACAGGTCGACGACGACGTTGTCGCAGTCCGGGTACTCGCAGACTCGCAGTCGGCTCAGCTCGCCCATCCGGACCAGGTCGGCGATCGCCATCGCCGCCTCCACCGCGATCCGGGTGGCCAGTGGCGCGTCGCGGGGCACGGCGTGCAGATGGTACGGCTCGTCGTCGTGCTCGATGAGCTGCGGCAGCGCCCGGTGCTCCAACAGCAGGCCGTTGACGATGGCGACGATCTCGGGCGGCTCGGCGTCCCAGATGCGGCGCAGTCCGGGCCGCAACCGCTGGACGGCGCGTAGCTCGGCATCGGTGTGCTCGTGCCGCCCGCTGTACGAGTGGCGGACGAAGAACGCGTCCAGCGCGGCAACGTCGGGCAGCAGTTCGCCGGACCGACCTGCCGTGTTCACAAGCGCCGCGGCAGCGATCAGGGAACACTCGGTGTCATGAGCAAAGAGCATCTTGACTCCTGTCAGAGCTTCCGCCTAGCGTCATTAGTACAAGGATAGTTTGCTCATGACACGGTGCCGACCCGAGGAGCGCGACATGCACTCACGACCCGCCGCCGGTGCCGCGTTGGCGCTGCTCTCCGCAGTCACCTTCGCCACCTCGGGCACCTTCGCGCGATCACTCATCGAGGCCGGCTGGTCGGCCGAGTCGGCAGTGATCGCCCGGGTCGGCATCGCCGCCCTGGTGCTGGCGATCCCCGCGCTGCTCGCGATGCGGGGGAGGTGGGCCGTCCTGCGGAGCAACGCCACGTCCATCGGGCTGTTCGGGCTCCTCGGGGTGGCGCTGGCCCAGGTCTGCTACTTCAACGCCGTGCGCTACCTGCCGGTCGGTGTCGCGCTGTTGCTCGAATACCTGGGAATCATCCTCGTCGTGGGGTGGATGTGGCTGCGGCACGCGCAACGACCTCGCCAGCTCACCGTGGCCGGGTCGGTAGCCGCCCTGATCGGACTGGCGTTCGTGCTCGACCTCGCTGGCACCGCCGATTTCCACCCGGTAGGGGTGCTCTGGGGACTGGGCGCGGCATTCGGCCTGGCCGGGTACTTCGTGCTCGCCGGACGGGTCGACCCCCGGCTGCCCTCGGTCGCCATGGCCAGCGGCGGAATGGCCGTCGGTGCCGTCGTGCTGCTCCTCATCGGGCTGACCGGTCTGCTGCCGCTGCGCGCCACCTTCGGCGAGGTCACCTTCGCCGGGCAGCCCACCAGTTGGTTGTTGCCCATCGCCGGGCTCTCGCTGGTGGCCGCCGTCATCGCGTACCTGGCCGGCATCGCCGGCAACCGGATCCTCGGCCCCCGGCTGTCGTCGTTCGTCGGGCTGACCGAGGTGCTCTTCGCGGTGCTGATCGCCTGGCTGTTCCTGGACGAGTTGCCCACCGGCTGGCAACTCTTCGGCGGCGCGATGATCGTCGCCGGAGTCGCGCTGGTCCGACTCGACGAGCTGCGCAGGACTCCAGCAACGTCCGCGTCCGACCCAACCGAGCCGGCGCTGGCGCTCGACGGTCGGTGAGACAGTGGGCAGCGTGCTGACCACAGTGGTGTTCGACGCCGACGAGACTCTGCTCGACCTGCGCCCCGCGGTGACCGGCGGGCTGGTGGCCGTCCTCGACGAGATGCGACGGCGTACCCCTGGGGCGACCGAGGTGACCCTCGCCGAACTCGAATCGGACTGGGACGCGGTCTTCGGTGACCTGTCGGCTGCCCCGGTCACGGAGATCCGCCGCGCCGCACTGGCCCGGTCGCTGGCCCGCGCCGGCCTGAACGACGAACTGGACGACATCGCCGACCTCTTCTTCGCCCGCCGGTTCGCCCTCACCAGACCCTTCCCGGACGTGCCAGCGGCGCTGGCCACGCTGCGCTCCCGGTACACCCTGGGCTACGCCACCAACGGCAACAGCCGCGCCGAGCGCTGCGGGCTCACCGGAGAGTTCGCCTTCGAGGTGTACGCCCACCAGAACGGCCTGCCCAAGAAGCCGGCCCCGGAGTTCTACACAGCGGTGGTCGCCGCAGCCGGGGTGCCAGCCGGGCAGATCGTGTACGTCGGGGACTCGTGGGAGCACGACGTGGTGGCACCCCGGCGGGCGGGCTTGCGGTCGGTGTGGTTGAACCGACACGGGCTGCCTCGTCCGCACGGTCACACGCCCGACGCCGAGGTGTCCACTGTGGCCGACCTGCCAGCCGCGCTGGCCAGCCTCCCAGCCGGACGTGCCGATGAGTCGGCAGGTCTGCGGGCCTGACCGACCGTCGAACGCTGCGGGCTTGCGATGCGGGGCGGCCGTGCGGGCTGGCCGTGCGGGCCGGCGGGCTTGATCCACTCGGGTTTCCTGAGGGTGGGGTGTCGACGCCCGGTGGACGGCGCGGTTTCCAGGAATCCAAGTGATCGTGATCCGGTGGAGGGTCACCGTCGCCACCCGCGGGAGGCCAGCGCGGCGCGCACCTCGCCGAGCACCGTCGGGAACTCGCCGTGCAGCCGTCGACTGGTCACGTGCAGGACCAGCCAACCCGCGCCGACCAGCAGGTTCAGTCGACGGCGGTCGCGGTGCAGCTGATCTGCGTCAGAGTGCCACTGCCCGTCGTACTCGACAGCAACCCGAAACTCGGGCCACGCCAGATCGGGATGCAGGACAACGCCATTGGCTAGGTGCACCGGAAGTTGAACGACGGGGCGTGGCAGCCCACCGAGCACCAGCCGTACGCGTAGGTGCGACTCCGGTGGGGACTGGGCTGAGCCGTCGGCCAGGTCGAAGAGCCACCGTGCTCGTCGCCCACCGGGCCGGTCCGCGTTTCCGGCCGCCAGAGCGCCAAGCGTGTCGCGATCGGTCAGCCCTTGGCCGAGCAGCGAGTCGACGATGGCGACGGCACGGACCGGGTCGAGCCAGACGGCGGTCTCCCAGGCGGACCGTCCCGGGTCGGAACGGGGAATCCTGCCGCCCGGCTCCCAGGGTGGCCCGGGCGTGTCGACTCGTTGATCGTCGTCGGGTCTGGCCGGTGCCACGCTGCCCGTTTCGACCGACGATGCGGCTGGCCCGGGCAGTTGCCGTGTGCGGCCGGGTGGCATTCCGACGGCGGTCTGACGCCCGACTCCCCGGAGAGAGCCCGCGTCGGGTGTTCGGCTCGGGCCTGGTGGACGTCCTGCGTCGGGTGTTCGGCTCGGGCCTGGTGGACGTCCTGCGTCGGGTGTTCGGCTCGGGCCTGGCGGGCGTCCGGCGACCGCTGCTCGCCCGGGGTGCGTCAATCGACGTGCGTGCTCCGGTCTTCGATTGTCGTTCGTTGCACGACACGGGTTCGGCACGCTCCCGGCCCGCCCCGGTGGCTCGACGGTTGACAGTAAGGTGCTGGCGTTGACGTGCACGCGGAGGCCGCGTTGGGGACCGATCCGCAGAGGTCGGGGCACGAGGACGTGAACGTCGTCGGTGAAGGCGGCGGCGTGTTCGACACCGTGCAGGTAGGCGGCCGACGGGCCGGCGATCATCACCCCGGACGGCAGCCGGAGGAGGGCTGCGCGACAGGCCAGGGCGTGGTCCCGGTCCAGTCGCGCGTCGGCGTACACGTCGTGGCGCAGCCGCACCCAGGCGGAGCTGCGTAGCTGATGCTCGGTGAGCAGGCCATCCCGGACAGCGTCGGAGCCGCGGAAGACCTGCCAGGTCAGGGCGTCGGGGCGATGCGGACGTGGTGGCATACGAGCAGCCTGCCGACCACCGGTCGGCCGCCGAAACCCCTGTGGACAACCTGACCCACGCCCGCCCTCGCGCCCTGTGGACAACCACGAGCCCGCCCGCCGATCGTGGTATGGCGCGGCCGCGTGGTCAGATCCCACCCCGTTGGCGGACGTCTTTCGTCCAGGCCACATTGTGCGGGGGTGATCCGGGCCGTGGGACGTGGCGGCGCTGGCGGTGGCGAGGTGCGCCGGGCGGCGCCTGTCGCGGGCAGGATCCGGGCCGGAGGTGGGCAATGATCGACTCGCGTTTCTGAAAGGTGGGCCATCGCAGACCTTGGGATACCGCGCCATCCTTGAACCCGAGTTGATCAAGCCGCCGCCGCCGCCGCCGCTGCAAGCCGCCGCCGCCGCCGCCGCTGCAAGCCGCCGCCGCCGCCGCCGCCGCTGCAAGCCGCCGCCGCTGCAAGCCGCCGCCGCTGCAAGCCGCCGCCGCTGCAAGCCGCCGCCGCTGCAAGCCGCCGCTGCCCGTGGCGGGCGAGGGGTGGGGGGTCAGGGGTCAGCTGAGGGCGGTGGTGATGGCTCTGGCGGCGGCCAGCACCTGGGGGCCGATCGTGTCGACGTCCAGTGCAGCGAGCGCGACCACGCCGACGCTGGCCTCCAACCCGGGCACGCCGAGCACCGGTGCGGCCACCCCGTACGCCCCGGCCTGCAACTCCCCGCTGCTGCTCACCGGCGTCGCCTCTCCGGCTCGGCCGGCCAGGATGGCTCGGCCCGCCGCCCCTCGGTCCAGCGGGTGCCGTGCCCCGGCGCGGTACGCGACGTGGAACGACGTCCAGGTTGGCTCGACCACGGCCAGGGCGACGCCCTCGCCACCCTCGACGACGGTCAGATGTGCGGTTGCGCCGGCCTGCTCGGCGAGGCGGCGTAGCGCGGGCAGGGCACCCTCGGCGAGCAGCGGCTGGGCGCGTCGGGCCAGGTGCAGCAATCCGGCGCCGAGGCGCAGCCGGCCGTCGCCGTCGCGGCGCAGCATGCCGTGCCCGGTCAGTGGACCGACCAGCCGGTAGACGGCGGCCCGGCCGATGCCGAGCCGGTTGGCGGCCTCGGTGACGGTCAGGCCGCCCGAGGCGTCGGCAACCAGGTGCAGCAGCCGTAACCCTCGGTCGAGGGTCTGCGACATCTCCCCGGGACGTCCCGCCACGGCATCGGCACGCCCGACCGCGCTGGCTTGTTCGACCGGGCCGGCCTGTCCGATCGGGCTGGCCTGCCCCGGCACCGCGTCGGTGGGGGCTGGAGTCTCGCCGGAGCGTGCGGTCGCGTCCACGCCTGGCAGCGTACGACCCGGCACCGGCAGGTCCGGACAGGCACGGACAGCTACCCTTGTACGGTGACGCTACGCCTGTATGACACCGCCACCCGATCGGTGCGGGACTTCGTCCCCCGGGAAGCCGGCAAGGTGGGGGTCTACCTGTGTGGTCTCACCCTCCAGTCCCCGCCGCACATCGGTCACCTTCGCTCCGGTGTCAACTATGACGTGCTGCGACGGTGGCTGCGGGCCGCCGGCTACGAGGTCACCTTCATCCGCAACCTGACCGACATCGACGACAAGCTCCTGGTCAAGGCGGGCGAGCAGGGGCGACCGTTCTGGTCGATCGCGTACGCGAACGAGCTGCTCCTCGCCGAGTCGTACCGGGCGTTGAACGTGCTGCCGCCCACCTATGAGCCGCGCGCCACCGGGCACATCCCGGAGATGCACGAGCTGATCACCAAGTTGATCGCCGACGGGCACGCGTACCCGGCCACCGACGGCTCCGGCGACGTCTACTTCGACGTGGCGTCGTGGCCGGCGTACGGGTCGCTGTCGGGCCAGTCTCCGGACGCGATGCAGTCGGCCGGGGACGCCCCCGACCGGGGCAAGCGGGACCCGCGCGACTTCGCGCTCTGGAAGGGCGCCAAACCGGACGAGCCGGCGGACGCCTACTGGCCGTCGCCGTGGGGGCTCGGCCGCCCGGGTTGGCACATCGAGTGCTCGGCGATGTGCTGGCGGTATCTCGGCCCGGAGTTCGACATCCACGGCGGCGGGCTGGACCTGACGTTCCCGCACCACGAGAACGAGATCGCCCAGTCCAAGGCCGCCGGTCTGCCGTTCGCCCGCTACTGGGTGCACCACGGTCTGCTGAGCATCGGCGGGGCCAAGATGGGCAAGTCGGCCGGCAACGCGCTCGACCTGGCGTACGTGGACTCGCTCGGGGTGCGGCCGGTCGAGCTGCGTTACTACTATGCCGCCGCGCACTACCGCTCAGTGATCGACTACTCGGAGGACTCGCTCCGCGACGCCGCGACCGCGTACCGCCGGATCGAGGGTTTCGTGCAGCGGGCGGCCGAGCGGGTCGGCGCCGGTCAGCCCGGCGAGCTGCCCGGCGGCTTCGTCGCGGCGATGGACGACGACCTCAACACGTCCGCCGCGCTGGCCGTGCTGCAACAGCACATTCGGGACGGCAACACCGCGCTGAGCGTCGGCGACGATGTGACCGTCCGCACCACCCTGGCCGCGGCACGGGCGATGCTGGATATCCTCGGGGTCGACCCTCTCAGCCCGGCCTGGACCGGCGGTGGCCGCACGGATGATCTACGTGCCGTGGTGGACTCCCTGATCGCGTTGGCCCTGGAGCAGCGCGCGCAGGCCCGGGGCCGCAAGGACTGGTCCGCCGCGGACGCGGTACGGGACCAGCTCAAGCTGGCCGGTGTGGTGGTCGAGGACACCCCCCAGGGCCCCCGTTGGACTATTGGAGAGCAGGACTGATGGCCGGCAACTCGCAGCGCCGTGGCCGGCGACTGACGTCGAAGGCAGGCGCCCCCAAGGGCACCGGCGGCAAGAACAAGGACTCGTTGGCCGGGCGGGGGCGCACCCTGCCCGCCGACGAGCGGCCGTGGCACAAGGGCTACTCGGGCACCGAGAAGCTGCCCCAGCGCACCGCCTGGAAGCAGGACAAGGAGCGTCGCGCGGCGGTTGAGGAGGGGCGCGCCCCGAAGATCGGTCAGCCGGGCAGCAAGGACACCACCTGGGGTAGGGGCGGCGGTCGGGGCGTACCGGGCGGCCGGGGTGCCGCCACCGGCAGAGGTGCCACCGGCGGCCGGGGTGCCACCGGCGGCCGAGGCGGCCCTCGGGTCGCGCCGGGGCGCAAGTCCAACCCGAGCAAGGACACGCCGGAGTTGCTGGTCGGGCGCAACCCGGTGCTGGAGGCGTTGCGCGCCCAGGTGCCGGCGACTGCGCTCTACACCGCGCAGGGCATCGACATGGACGACCGGATCAACGAGATCATCCGGACTGCCGCCGACCGGGGCATCGCCAACCTGGAGATCAGCCGGGCCGAGCTGGACCGGATGACCGGCGGGGTGTTGCACCAGGGCGTCGGGTTGCAGGTGCCGCCATTCGCGTACCAGCCGTTCGAGGACATGGTCGCCGCCGCCCTGGAGCAGCAGGCCCCGCTGCTTGTCGCGCTGGACGGTGTGACCGACCCGCGCAACCTGGGCGCCGTGATCCGCTCGGCTGCCGCGTTCGGAGCACAGGGTGTCTTCGTACCCGAGCGTCGTGCCGCCGGGATCACCGCGACCGCCTGGCGGACCAGCGCCGGCGCGGCCGCGCGGGTGCCCGTGGCGCAGGTGACCAACCTGACCCGGTCGCTGAAGGCGTGCCGGGACGCCGGCTTCATGGTGGTCGGCCTGGACGCCGACGGTGACACCGACCTGTACGACCTGGAGGCCGCCGTCGGTCCGCTGGTGGTCGTGGTCGGTTCCGAGGGGCGCGGGCTGTCCCGCCTGGTCGGGGAGACCTGCGACCTGACCGTCAGCATCCCGATGATCTCCGAGGTCGAGTCGCTGAACGCCAGCGTGGCTGCCGCGGTCACCCTCGCCGAGGTCGCCCGCCGCCGCTCGGTCGAGCTGTAACGACGTCGGCGAGGCCC
Organism: Micromonospora sp. NPDC005203; assembly: GCF_042872705.1. NCBI lineage: Bacteria > Bacillati > Actinomycetota > Actinomycetes > Micromonosporales > Micromonosporaceae > Micromonospora > Micromonospora sp. NPDC005203. The sequence goes on from NZ_JBIAKV010000002.1 coordinate 217,181, forward strand.
CCTTCCGCCCGGTGCGGGAGGGGGCCTCGCCGTCAGATCTACCGGGTCCAGGAGACGAAGTGCGGCGAGGCTGGGAGCGCGGCCCGCCGTGCCGAGTCACCCCAGAGAGCCACATCCGCGCTGGCGCCGCGGGGTGAAGAGCCACCACCGGTACGACGACAGGGGCGGCCCGCCGAAGCGGACCGCCCCTGTCGGTTGCGCGTTGGGTCAGATCCGGCCGCCGGTGGCGGCGTGGAAGACGTGGCTACGACCGGTACGCGGCTTGACGAACACGGTGTCACCCATGTTCGGCATGGTGCGCCGGTCGGTGCGGACGACGAAGCGCTCCGAGCTGCCACCCAGCGCGGCGTGCCCGTAGACGTTGGCGTCCGAGCCGAGGTCCTCGACCAGTTCGACCACGACCGGCATGCCACCCTCGGTCGGGCTGACCAGGTCGCAGTCCTCTGGACGGAAGCCCACGGTCACCTTGCCGTTGCCACCCTCGGCGCGGGCCGCCGCGACCTGCTCGCGGGTCAGCGGGATGTTCAGCTCGGCGAACTCGGCGCCCTGCTCGTGCAGCGGAACGGTCTTGATGTTCATGGCGGGGGAGCCCATGAAGCCGGCGACGAACACGTTCGCCGGGGTGTCGTAGAGCGCGCGCGGGGTGTCCACCTGCTGGAGGACACCGTCGAGCAGCACGGCGACGCGGTGACCCATGGTCATGGCCTCGACCTGGTCGTGCGTGACGTAGACCGTGGTGACGCCCAGCTTGGCCTGCAGGGACGCGATCTGGGTACGGGTCTGCACACGCAGCTTGGCGTCGAGGTTCGACAGCGGCTCGTCCATGAGGAAGACCTGCGGCTCGCGGACGATCGCGCGGCCCATCGCGACACGCTGACGCTGACCACCGGAGAGCGCCTTCGGCTTACGGCTGAGGTATTCCTCCAGCTGCAGCAGGGCTGCCGCTTCCTTGACCCGCCGGTCGATCTCCGACTTGGAGGTCTTGCGCAGCTTGAGGGCGAACGCCATGTTCTCGTACACCGTCATGTGCGGGTAGAGGGCGTAGTTCTGGAAGACCATCGCGATGTCGCGGGCCTTCGGGGGGAGGTGGGTGACGTCACGCTGGTCGATGTAGATCGACCCGGCGTCCACGTCCTCCAAACCGGCGAGCATCCGCAGGCTCGTGGACTTGCCGCAACCGGAGGGGCCGACCAGGACGAGGAACTCGCCGTCGCCGATCTCGAGGTTGAGCTCGTTGACGGCGGGACGCTCTTGGCCCGGGTAGACCCGGGATGCCTTGGAGTAGGTGACCGTAGCCATGGTGAAGCGCTTCCTTTCACCGGCAGGAACGTGCCGGACGATCCGAGTGAAGGAGCGACCGGCACGTATCCGTGCCGGTCAGCGGACGGCGGCTCGGCGCGCGGGGGCACCGGGCTGTCTCCCGTGTCAGTGAACCGTAAACGGGTTTCCCCCTGCTGCCAAGGCAGGGCGGCGCCCAACCTGGCCCACGGCCTACGCATTCCGGTCACTCGGGCACGCTCAACCATCAATCGACACGCCCGTGCACCCCTGCGCGTCGGGTTGTTGACGTTTCCAATGCTCGGGAGGCCTCGCGAGCGGGATATCCGGACGTCACTCGCTATGCTGACCTCGACGCACGCGCCCCTGTAGCTCAGCTGGCCAGAGCACTCGCCTTGTAAGCGAGATGTCGCCGGTTCGATCCCGGCCGGGGGCTCCAATTTCACAAGGCGTTTCGGGGCTGTGCCCGCCGCGAAGTGGCCGAATGACAGCAACGGGACGCCCGAGAGCTTCCCGTCGAGCTGGCCGAGAGCCTGACGCGTCGCGTCAAGGTTGGCGTGAGCGTAGACCTTGAGCGTGATCTTCACGTGGGCGTGCCGAGCGGTGGCCTGGACGACGTGCGGCGGGACACTCAACGTCAACAGGGGCCGCCGCGTCGAACATCAACCGGCGCACGACAGCGGACTACCGACCTGCGTTTGTGGGATGCCGGCGAAGCAAGGGTCACCGGCTTGGAGTTCGGAGGGGTCGGGCTCCAGCCGCCAGGGTTTGTTGAGCCAGCCGTGCGCGTCCGGGTCACGAGGAATGCTCCAGCTCATGAGGGACAAAGCTAGATCGTTTGCCGTGGGATGAGGGCGTCAGCGTCACCGGCAGTGCCGTAGCGGCCTCCCCGGTTGGCGGTAATCTGCTCAGCCAGGGCGAGCGCCGCCGCGACCTGACCTTGCGCCCCAGCTACACCGTCTACCGTCGAGATCCGTGCATGCAGCGCTTCGTCGCCGCGGACTATCCCGATAGCGCTGCCGTCGCCGGAAATGGTGCCCGCCACGACGGTCCGCCCGCTCATGGCGATCTGTGCGGCCAGGGTCACGATCGCGGCGTTCCGCTCGGCTGGGTTTCGCTCCACATAGGGTGCCCCGGTCACCAGGACCGCCCCGTCCGAGGGGCCATCGAGCTGCTTGGGTGCGGCGAGGTACCCGGCGTTCGCGAAGGCAGGCAGCACCGTTGAACGGTGGGCGCTGGCCGGCCCGAGCAGAGTCGTGGCCAGGAGGGCGCCAGCGGTTTCGACTCCGTTGCTGTTGCCCGGCAGAGTGATCGGCGGAGGGCTGCTACGGCGGGTCAGCCCAAGCAGGTCCAGACTGTTCTTGGGGTCGAAGAATGCTTCCTGGATGTGGATGGGCCCGGATACGGCGGCGCCGGCCAGTTCAAGCTTTTCGATCACGCCCTCGGCGCGGTCGCGTCCGGACGGCGTCGTCAGCACCACGATCCGGCGGTTGGCCAGCGTCCCGCGCAGCACTGCGGGCGCCGTGTCGTTGATGTAGTCGTCCTTACGGCTCGCCTCCTCTTGGAGGTCATCGGTTGTCTGACGAAGCTGATCGTTGGTTTTGTGCGCTGCGTCGATTGAGCCCCGGAGCACGTCGGTGGCGTAACCGTTCGCTGCGGCGGTGCCGAATACCGCACCGACCGCCAAGGCGACAAACACCGCAGCAAGCGAGATGACGTGGTAGCGAAAATTAATCATCGGCGTACCTTAGTGACGAGGTCCGTGCGGGTCACTGGGACAACCCGCGCGATGCGAGCCCGCCCGCCGCCAGCAGGAAAGCGGCGGTAACCTGGGTGATCATACGGTTGCTCGCCGTGGTGGCCGTGCAGCACGACGTCGGGCTTCGACACGTTGGCATGCAAGAGGCCACGACGCCTGGTGGAACCGCTCGGGATGCGTGCGCGTCAGAACCGGTGTGAAGCTGCGCGCCGCAATCCTGTCTGTCCTGACCGCTCTCGGCCTCAGCCTCGTCGTGGTCGCCTTACCGGCCGAGCCGGCACGGGCTTGCAGTTGCGTGCGCCCCGCCGAGGCGGACGAGCGAGCCGACCTGATCGTCGTCGGCACGATCACCGAGGTGATGGACAACGGGGTCCAACTCGCGGTGGCGTCGGTCGAGAAGGGCAGCCTTCCGGCAGGGGCCACGCTCAGGCTGAGGGTGGGCCGCAGTGAGTCCAGCTGCGGCTACAACTTTCGCGTCGGTACCCGATATCGCGTGAATTCCACCGGTGGGGCTACTGGGCTGTGCTCGGGAGTCAGGACCGCACCGGCGCCTGCGCAGTCGCAGATCACACCGTCCGCTTCGGTGGCCGCCCCGACGCCTGTCACGGCCGCGCCGACGCTCGATCAGTCGTCGGGCCGTTGGTTCGCGACCGGTGCCACTCTGACGATCCTTGCTGCGGGAGTGGTCGTGGCGGTCCTGCGACGGCGGCGGACCAGAGCGAACATTCACCGAGGGACCGGGCCAGCCGCAGGCCCGTAGGCGGTATCGAACAGTCACCGAGGGTGCGCCATCGATCACCAGCCGGCTGACCCCGGGTGTGGGCTCCGCTTCCACCAGCCACCGCCGAGGCGAGTCCGCGTACCGGCCGTATGCTTGACGGCGGTATGCGGGCGCCAGCCTGCGGCAATGTCGGGTACCAGAGCGGATGTGCAACCGAGCCGATGAGTCGCGCGGTGGAGGAGTCGAACCGGGCGATGCTGCGTGCTCGGGACGCGATGGACCGGGCGTACGCCGAGCCGCTTGACATTCCCGCGCTGGCCCGGATCGCGTACGTCTCCGAGTCGCACTTCATCCGCACCTTCCGGGCCACGTTCGGTGAGACCCCGCACCGCTACCTGCAACGCCGCCGGGTGGAGCGGGCGATGATGTTGCTGGTGGAGACCGATCGGGACGTCACGGACATCTGCTACGCCGTCGGTTTCAGCAGTCTGGGTACGTTCAGCCGGACGTTCCGCCAGATCGTCGGCGAGTCACCCTCGGATTTCCGGAGGCACCGCGTCGCGCCGGGCAATGTGCCGTCGTGCTTCGCCAAGGCTTGGACCCGACCAAGTAGTTTTGGATAAGCAGCAGGTCACGGGTTACCTCTAGCGTCATGGGCATGACGATGAACGCGATCAGCCGCTCCCAGATCTACGTCCTCGACCAGGACGAGGCGCTCGATTTCTACGTGCACAAGCTCGGCATGGAGGTCAACACCGACCAGGATCTCGGCTTCATGCGGTGGCTGACGGTCAACCTGCCCGGCGACCCGGAGCGGGAGATCCTGCTGGAGAAGCCGGGCGCACCGGCCCTGGACCCGGCTACCGCCGAGCAGGTCCGCGAGCTGCTCACCAAGGGCGCCCTGGGTGGGTACCTCTTCATGACCACCGACGACGCCCACAAGACGCACGAGGAACTCGTGGCGAAGGGCGTCGAGATCACCGACGAGCCGACCGAGCGCCCGTACGGGATCGACTTCGGCATCCGGGACCCGTTCGGCAACCGGATCCGCATCGGCCAGATGTTCCCGCGCGCGTAGGGGGGAGCGGACGCGAGCGGCGTCCGGCCGGGCCGACCGAGCTGACGGCCGCAGGACCGGGAGGTGCGGGGTGGAGCCCGCGCCTCCCGATGTGTTGGGGTGGGCGGCATGCTGACTCGCCTGCTGTACCTCGCCCGACACGCCGAGCAGGACCTGACCGCCGGGCGGGAGTCGGATGCCGAAGAGCCGGACACGGGCCTGACGGCGCGGGGCCGGCAGCAGGCCGCGCTGCTCGGCGAGCGCCTGCGGGGCCGCCGGTTCGCCGCCGTCCACCACGGACCGTTGCGCCGGGCCGCGCAGACCGCCGAGCTGGTCGCCGGGTCGCTGCCCGAGATCCCGGTGTACGCGTCGGAGTTGGCCGGCGACCACCTCCCACACGACACGGACCCGGCCGGCCTGCCGCCCGCGTACGCCAACTTCCTGGCGCAGTTTTCGACGGCCGAACGGGTCGACGGGCCGCGGGTGACGGCGGCGGCCGTGCGGCGGTTCGCCGGCCCGGTTCCCGGGGAGGCCCCCGACGGCGAGCCGGTCCGCGAGTTGGTCGTGACGCACAGTTTCCTGATCGCCTGGCTGGTGCGGCACGCGCTCGACGCGCCGGAGCGGCGTTGGCTGGGCTTGAATCTGCACAACGCGGGCCTGACCGTGATCCGGTACGGCCCGGCCGGCCCGCCGAATCTGATCGCCGTCAACGACGTGGCCCACCTTCCGCCGGAGTTGCGGGGTACCGGCCTGCCCCCGGACTACCTGGTCTGAGTGCCGGTTGCCCGCAGCAGCAGCTTGACCAGGGACTGGGTGGCCGGCGGTGGGGCGGCGTCGGCCGGGCAGTCGACGTAGCCGGTCTCGATGCCGCCCACGGTGAGCCGGTAGCTGAACGCGTCCGAGCAGGTGGTCGAGCGGGTCGGCTGCCGTGCCTCGGCGGCCAGTCGGGGGTCGGCGGCCAGTCCCGTCAGGCGGCCGAGGTCGGCGGGGGTGAGCTGGCCGGTACGTCGACTGCCGGCCCGGTCCACCGCGGTCCACCGACCGTCCGGCTCGACGGTCACGGCGTCACCGCGGCCGGCGAAGCCGCCGGAGGTTCGCAACATGACCGGGGTTGGCGTGCCGCTGGTCGCGGGGCCGCCGGTGAGGGCGCCGGTGGGCGGCGGGGTGGCGGTGTCGGCCGGGCCGGGAGCGTCGCTGGCCGAGGGTTGGGCCGGGGTGGTGGGAGCTCGGTCGACGCCTGTGCAACCGACCAGGAACGACGCCAGGAGCGCGGCCGTGACGGCACTCGTCGATGCGGGTCTCATCTCCGTCGGACGCGCGACTCCAACCGCTGGTTCCCCCCAAGTCTGCGCCGTTCCGCAATCTTGGACAGTTCCGCGCTAACGGAAACTGTCCAAGATTGCTATGGCAGCGCGCCTGCGGCGGGCCTGACCGGTCGTCTTCGCTATCGTCGCCGCAGCGGCGCGCGGAGCTGGCGGCCGGACCGGCACGGAGCTGGCGGCCGGACCGGCGCGGAGCTGGCGGCCGGACCGGCACGGAGCTGGCGGCGTCGCTTGACGGTGGCACGGAAGGAGCGGATGTGTCGGACGCGGAGTTGACCGTCGAGGTGACCGGACCGGTCGCGACGGTGGTGATCCACAACCCAGCCCGGCGCAACGCGATGACCGCCGCCATGTGGCGTCAGCTCCCGGAGGTGCTCGACCGGCTGGAACCCGACCCCGACGTGCGGGCGCTGGTGCTCACCGGCACGGGCGACGCCTTCTGCGCCGGGGCGGACCTGGGTGATCTGACCGAGCTGCTGGACGCCGGCGACGCCAGCATCGCGGTTGCCGCCGAGGAGCGGCTGGCCGGCTTCGCCAAGCCGACCGTCGCGGCCATCCGGGGTGCCTGCGTCGGCGGTGGTGCGCAGCTCGCGGTCGCCTGTGACCTGCGGATCGCGGCGCAGGACGCCCGTTTCGGCGTACCCCCGGCCCGGCTCGGTCTGGTCTATCCGGCACCGACGACCCGCCGGCTGGCCCGGCTTGTCGGCCCGTCCGCCGCCAAGCATCTGCTGTTCACCGCCGAGCTGATCGACGCCGAGCGGGCCCTGCGGGTCGGCCTGGTCGACGAGGTGCTGCCACCGGACCGGCTCGCCGCGCGGGTGGACGAGTTGACCGCGACGATCGCCCAACGGTCGGCGTTGAGCATTGCCGCGGCGAAGGAGATCATCGACGACCGGGCCGGGGCGGCCCGGATCGCCTGGTGGCATCGGAAGGTGCTGACCACCGGCGAGGCCCGCGAGGGGGTCGCGGCGATGGCCGAGCGGCGTGCGCCGCGCTTTGCCTGGCGGCCGCCGAGCGACGACTGAGTGCGCGGGCTGCCGGCGGGGAGGGGGTGGCCCGCTGCCGGCCGGTACGGCAGGCTGTCCGTCGTGCAGCGTGATCAGTTGCTTGCGGGCCGCTATCGGCTCCTGGAGCGTCTCGGCAGTGGCGGCATGTCGGCGGTGTACCGGGGGTACGACGAGGTGCTCGAACGTGATGTCGCGGTGAAGGTGCTCGTCGCCTCGGACACCTTCGCTCGGCAGCGGATCCGGGCCGAGGCCAAGGCGGCTGCCCGGCTGTCGCACCCGCACGTCACCGGCGTGTACGACTACGGCGAGTCGCCCGTGGACGGTTCGCCGGTCCCGTTCGTGGTGATGGAGCTGCTCGACGGTCTCACTCTCGAACAACGCCTGGCGGCCGGGCCGATGCCGCCGCGCGACGGTCTACGGGTCTGCGCCGAGGTGGCTGCTGCTCTCACGGCCGCGCACGCTCAGGGGTTGGTGCACCGCGACATCAAGCCGAGCAACGTGATGCTCACGCCAACCGGCGCGAAGGTGCTCGACTTCGGCATCGCGGCCGTCGCCGGCGAGTCGGAGATCGACTTCGAGGGACGGCTGCTGGGGACGCCGGCCTACCTCGCCCCGGAGCGAATGGAGGCCGGCGAGGTGCTGCCGGCCTGCGACGTGTACGCCCTGGGCCTCCTGCTGCACCGGGTGCTCACCGGCGGGCTGCCGTGGTCGGCCGAGACGCAGACCGGGATGCTCCGTGCCCACACGCACGTCGAGCCGGACCCGCTGCCGGAGATCGACGGCGTGCCGCCCGAGGTCCACCGGCTCTACCGCTGGTGTCTGGCCCGCGACCCCGCCGATCGGCCGCCGGCCGCGGAGGCGGCCCGCATCCTGCTCGCGGCCAGGAGCGAAGCGACGTCCGAGGGGACGGGCGTCACCGCGACACCGGAGGCCGGCTCAGCCGAGCCGACCGACACCGCGACCGCCGACTCGGCTGCTCCGACGAGACGCCTGTCGTGGCGTCGGCGTCGTCGTCGGGCCATCCTGGCGGTCGGCGGCGCGGTTCTCATCGCGATCACCATGGCCGGGTCGCTCGGCGACTTCGGCAATCGTCGACCGGAGGAGGGTCCTCCCCCGACCGGCCGGGACCCGGGCACCACCGCCGTGGGGATGCCACGCGCCGCGGAGCCGGCCGACGAGATCACGACCGGGCCGTCCGCCGTCCCGCCGGCCCAGGACACCGCGCCTGCTGCCCGGACCGGCCCCCCGACCGGTCCGGGCCCGACGGCGACCCCCGCCCCGACAGCGGCCCCGACCGCCACCGCGCCCGGTCCCACGCCGACCACGCCCGGCCCGCCCGCGTCGACGCCCACCCTTTCCGCCGACGTGCCCGTGCAGGCGCAAGGAGGGACGATCACCTTCCGCTGCGTGGGGAAGTCCGCCGAGGTGCTCGCGGTGGCACTCGCGCCCGGATTTCGGGCGGAGGCCTACGACCCGGGCCCGGCGAAGCAGATCCGGGTCGAGTTGACCTCCACCGAGCACCGCAGCGAGATCCGGGTGAACTGCCCCAACGGCCGCCCGAACCCGCAGGTGAAGGAACGCGCCGCCTGACCCGGGGGCCGGCGGGTGCCGCGCCCCGGGACGCGGCCCCCCGTTCCCGCCGGCCGGTCCGTCACCGCCCGGCGAGCGCTCCCCAGCCCGGGTTCACCGGCTCCCGGCGCAGCGGCATGCCCGCCTCCGCCGGCGTCCGGTCACCCTTGCGCTGGTTGCAGCCGTAGCAGGCGGCGGTGGTGTTCCGCCAGGTGTTCCGGCCGCCGCGCGAGCGGGGCAGGATGTGGTCGATGGTGGAGGCCGGCCCGCCGCAGTACGCGCAGCAGCGGTCGTCGCGGCGCATGACCCCGGCGCGGGACCAGGCCGGCCCGCCGCTGAACCTCCACCTGGTGACGACGTAGCGGACCAGCCGCACCACCCGGGGCATCGGGAAGACGCCGATCACCTGGTCCGGCTCGGCCTCGTGGATTTCGGCGACCCGGCGGCAGAGCATCCGCACGGCATGTTGAACGGTGACCCGGTGCAGCGGGCCGAGGTCGGCGTTGATAACGAGGACGGCGTCCACCGGGGCTTCCTTTCACGATGGTGACGGACAGCGAAGAGCCGCCCGGTCCGGTTGGTGGACGGGGCGGCTCGGCGCGTACGGGTACGCGTCAGTCGGGCCGGCCCGCCCGGGGACCTTCCGCTCGGCAGCCGTCGCCGGGCAGCGTCGACGGCACGGTGCTGACGTGCAACATCGTCATGACCTGCTCCCGCGGCGGTGGTTGACCTTGCCTGATCACGGTAGGTCCGGGCGGGTGAGGGGGGCAACGTATTTCGATCGACCGCCCGGCTCCTCCGGGCGGCGTGGACGGCGGGTCCGGGGTGCGACGACTGCCGTGCGCCGGGCGGCGGTCAGCGGCCGGTCCAGCCGCAGGGCCATGCGCGCGGTGAGTTCGCTGTCCAGCAGGGGCCGGTTGACCTCGCCGGCGACCGCCAGCGCCGGCCCGGAGACCGACCGCCAGATCGCGGCCAGGCCGGCACCGAGACCCACCAGGGCGACGGTGGCCCGGGTGGTCGGTGAGCCGGCGGCCGCGGCGGCGCTCACGCCGACCACCGCGAAGAGCACCAGCAGCAGGGGTACGAGTACGGGCCAGAAGATGCCCCGCGCCGCCTGCGCCACCAGCCGTCGATCCCGGATGATCAGGTTCCGGGCGATCACCGCGTAGTCCTCCTCGTCGAGCAGGTCACGGGGGTGCAGGCCGCCGGTGAGCACGTCCCGCCAGAGGTCACCCTGGCCCCGCAGGGCTCGGCTCAGCTCGGCGGGCGCGGGTTCGGCCGGGTCCCCGTGGCCGGCCCGGTCCACAGCGGTCGCCCAGGCGGCCAGCGACCGGCGCACCACCGCGGCCGAGTACGGCGGCAGCACGCTTGCCAACTCGTCCAGCCAGCGGCTGATCTGGATCTGCCGACCCCCGAACTGCTTCAGCAACTGGGCGGCGTCGCCAGCTCGGACGGTGTCGGCCACTGATCGGCCCAGCCGGTAGGCCAGCCCGACCCGGTGGTTGGTGGCCATCGCCCAGCGCAGCACCTCGACGTTGAGGTCGTCGAGGGCGAGCAGCAGCGGCACCGGATCGGCCGGGTCGGGCCGACCCGGGTCGGGCAGCAGGGTCCGGGCGGCGGACGTGTCGGGAACCGGCCCGGTGTGCCGGGTGAGTTCGGCGATCTGGGCCAGCGCGACGTCCACCCCGTCGAGGTACATGCGCATCCGCCGGTGGGCGGACATCTCGGTGAGGTTGGAGAGCTTGGCCGGCGGTACGGGTGGTCGGGCCTCGACGGGGGCGCCGAACTCGGTGTGCTGCCCATGGTGGTAGGCGTCCGCCATCCACCAGCCGAGGCGCAGTGCGGTGACGATGCAGGCGCGTTCGTCGCGGATCAGTGGGTACGCGTCGTCGCGGCCGATCTCGCCGATCGGTGGACGGTTTTCCGCGCCGGCGCGGTGCAGTGGTGACATCCCCCGCTGCCCTCCCGCCCGGTCGATCGACGGTTGATCAATCAAGCGTACGACAGCGTACCGATGCTTATGTTGTGTTTTGTCGGTTTTGGGTGGCGCGACCGGCCAGCAGCCCCCGGGGCCGGATCGACCGCACCGGCTCCGCCGCGCTGCCCTCCGCGCGCAGGATGTAGTTCGCGGCGATGATCCCGGTCGCCGCGGAGCGTTCCATCAACGCGCTCGGGAAATCCGTGGCGATGCCGTCACCGGCCAGGTAGAGGCCGGACGCGTCGGTGCGTACCCCTGGTCGCCAGGCGTGGCTGCCCGGCGTGAACGCCGGCGCCTGCGCCTCCACCCGGGCCCGCAGCTCGCGGACCCGCAGGTCGCCGGCCTCCGGCCAGAGCGCGACCAGCTCGCGGCGCATCCGCTCGGCCAACTCCTCGGCCGGCACCCCCGGCTCGCAGGCGTACGCGTGCAGCTCGATGATCGACCCACCGGTCTGCCGCGCCCAACGCCGCGACTCGTTCTCCAGCCGGTGGTAGAGCGTCACCGAATCCAGCGTGGGCTGGCGGGACACCCCGCTGAACACCGCCCGCTCGGCGGCCACGTCCCCGTCGCACCAGTACCGGGCCACCGCGTACGGCGGGCCGGGCCGGCCGAAGGCGGGCATCCGGGCGGTCAGCTCCGGTGCCTGCTCGACCACGTCGGGAGAGGCCGCGACAAGCGCGGCAAGCGCCGGCGGGTCGACGGCCAGCACGACGTGACCCGCCGGATGACTGCCGCCGTCGGTGGTCGTCACCCGCCAGCCCTCGGCCTCCCGGTGCACCCCGGTGGCGGCGCAACCGGTGCGGACCCGACCGCCGTGCTTCTCGACGTGCCGGGTCAGCGGCTCCCAGATCGCCGTGGCGTAGTCCTCGTCCGGGCAGTCGAACGCCAACCCCTCCGGGTTGCCGAGCAGATAGAAGTGGAACTGGGCGACCATCTCGGCGGCCGACATCTCCGCCTCGTGGTTGAAGAACGAGTGCGAGAAGACCTCGAACAGCATCGCCCTTGCCCGGTCCGGCAGCCGCAGCGACGTCAACAGGTCGTCGGCCGTGGTGTCGTCCAACTCGGCGTAGGTGCGCACCGGGTCGTAGCTGAGCAGCGGCAGCGCGGCGTCCCAGTCCATCAGGCGCAGGTCGCCCAGGCGCAGACTGGGGCTGCGCAACAGCAGCGCGAGCAGGTTCGCCGGCGGTGCGGGCGGCAGCCTGCCGAACTCCTCGGTCGGCCACTGCGCACTGAGGATCGGGTAACCCGCAATGGGCTTGAGGAAGCCCAGGTCGGGATCGATCCGGCGGAGGATGGACCGCCAGTTGTAGTACTGTCGAAAGAACGCGTGAAAACCGTGCTCGTTCTGCTGGCTGCCCTCGGCGAGCGCCTCCGGCCAGGCGCCCAGTCGACCGCCGAGCGTCGGTGCCGCCTCCAGCACCGTGACCGCCACGCCCCGCTCGGCGAGCACCACCGCCGCCGACATGCCGGCGATGCCGCCGCCCACCACCACCGCCGCGCTCGGTCGCGGCACGCGGTCCGCGCCACCGCCGCCCGGGTCGACCAGATGTTGGCGTACGCCGATGAGCCGACCCGCCACTTGCGACAGCGCCATGGGCACCTACCTCTCTCCGCCCAGTCTCCGTCACGCGAGGCAGCGGCGCGCGCGGTCCGAGGTGGGCCAGACGTACTCCAGATCCGTCGGAACGTCGTCGCCGAAGAGGGGTCGGTAGTGCTCCGGGTCCTTGCGGACCAGCGAGGCGCGGTGGCTCAGGTGCAGGTCGGCGCGGCCCAGCCAGGGCGGCAGCTCACCAGCCTCGGCCAGCTCGTCCTGGGTCCGTACGACGCCGGCCCCGCAGGCGGCCGCGAGGTCCACGGTCATCGTGGTGGCGCAGGTGTCCGCCCGCCCCGGCTCGGTCCACACCGCGCACATGTCCAGCCCGTAGCGGACGAGCGCCTCCTCGTACCCGGCCCACATCTTCACCGCCGGGTGGTTGCGCCAGCCGTACCCCGGTCGGGTGAGCCCCCGCAGCACCTGGATGGCCTCCACCCGCTGTTTGCCCAGCCGCTTCTGGTCCAGCGTGCGGGCGCTGGCAAGGAAGTCCGGGTAGGGGAGGAACGTCTGCATGCGGCTGCACTACCCGTCGCGGGAGCCGGCATGCCTGGCCGCGGGATGATCCGGACGGGGTCGCCCACCGTGGCCGTGCTGATTACGATCCGGGCATGGCGGAGCCGTGGCGGGACCGGGCGCGACGGGCGGTCGAGTGGAACTGGCGGCTGCGGTCGGTGGGTGATCCCCGCCCGCACTACGTGATCTGCGGTAAGGACGCGCTCGCCTACTACGTGGCCCGGGCGATGCTCGAATCCGAGCTGCCGGCGGGCGGAGCCCGGGTGACGGTCGTGGTGCCGGAGCGTTACCGCAGCAACGGCCCGGACGTGGCGGGGTTGCGCGGACTCCGGGTGGTCCGCTCGGATCGGCTGGACGTGGCCACCTTCGAGGCCGCCGGCCTGGTCGGGGCGACCGGATTGGCCCTGCTGCACCAGGACGACGTCGGCAACCTGCACGCGGCGCTCTGCGCGCAGGCCGTCGACCAGCAGGTCCGCCAGGTGCTGCGGATGTTCAACGGCACTCTCGCCGACGGCGTACGCAAGCTGATCAGGGCACCGGTCGAGGTGCTCTCCGACGCCGAGATGGCCGCGCCGGCCTTCGTGGCCGCCGCGCTCGGCGAGGTCGACCCCAGTTCCTTCCAACATCGGGACAAGACGCTCCGGGTGGCGCGGCGCGCCGACGTCCGCCCGCAGGACGTGGTCTGCGCCCTGGCCCACCTCACCGAGGCACAGGGGGTGGAGTTGCTGCCGGCCGAACAGGCCGGCGCGGACCTGGTGCTCGCCGAGGCGACCGGTCAGCCGCCGGGCACCGAGGTCGCCGCCCGTCGGCTCGTCCGGGCCCGCCAGCGACGCCGTCCGGTCTCGGTGCTGCTGGGAGCGGTACGCGGCTTCGCCACCCGCAAGATCGGCGTCGCGGTGATGCTGGTGCTCGCGGTGATCGCGGTCCTGGGGGCGCTGATCTCCCGCACCGAGGAAGCCTCCCCACTGGAAGCCCTGTACCTGACCCTGGTCACCACGCTCAGCGGGGCCGACCCGGACACCACCAAGTCGGCCGGCGCGCAGATCATGCAGGTGGTGCTCAACCTGGCCGGGTTGGCGCTGATCCCGCTGATCACCGCCGCCGTGGTGGACGGCATCGTCAACGCCCGACTGGCCCTGCACACCGGCCGGTTGCAGCCCGCGCGGGCCGGGCACGTCGTACTGGTCGGCCTGGGCAACGTCGGCACCCGCGTCATGGCGCAGCTCCGCGAGTACGACGTCGAGGTGGTGGCGATCGACAAGGATTCGGAGCCGCGCGGTGGTGCCCTGGCCCGTCAGCTGGGGGTGCCGCTGATCGTCGGTGACGCCGCGCTGCCCGAGACGCTGGCCGCCGCGTCGGTCGTCGACTGTCAGGCGCTCGTGGTGGCATCCACCGACGACGTGGCCAACCTGGAGGCGGCGCTCGCTGCCCGCGACCTCCGCGCCGACCTGCGGGTGGTGCTGCGGCTCTTTGACGGTGACTTCGCCGAACGGGTGGAGGAGACCTTCGCCCTCGGGGTGTCCCGCTCGGTCTCCTACCTGGCCGCCCCAGCCTTCATCGGGGCGCTCACCGAACGCGCCGTTATCACCACGATCCCTGTCGACCGGCACGCGTTGCCAGTCGCCGAGGTGCCGGTCGCGGCCGGCTCCGAGTTGGACGGCCGGCCGCTGGGTGTGGTCAACCGGGACGGGCAGGTCCGGGTGATCGCCCGTACCCCGGCGGGCGGCACCAAGACGATCTGGTGGAAGGACCTCGACCCCCGCCAGGTCATCTTCGCGGGCGACCGGTTGACGGTGGTCGCCCGTCGGCGCGGCCTGGACTGGCTGACGCACCAGTCCGCCCCGCCGGCCCGGCCAGGCCCGGTCCCCCGGCCGGCCGGTGCGGTCCACGGCGGGGTGCACATCCCCGCCGCGGCAACCCCCGCGGGGCTGAACCCGACCGCCGCGGAGGTCGGCGTGACACATCCCGTTGCTCCCGCCGGGGCTGCTCCCTCGACGCCTACTGGCCGCCAAGTGGACGAATTCGAACTGACTCGCCGGCAGGACGGGACCGGCGAGGTGAGCTGACGCCACCTCGGGCCCTCTCCCCGTCACCATCAAGCGATCTACCTTGCGGTGGCGTACGTTGTGCGTACACTCGGGCTGTGAGTGCGAAGGCGGAACGGCTGCACCTACGGGTTGATGAGCAGCAGAAGGCGTTGTTGGAGGCGGCGAGTCAAGCCGCTGGGGACAGCGTCTCGACGTTCGTGTTGAAGGCGGCGACCGAGGCAGCGGCGGATGTGCTCGCCAACCGACGGGCGTTCCTGCTGGACGAGGACGCCTGGCGAGCGTTCGACGAGGCGTTGCAGGGGCCCGCGCAGGACGTCGCCGGGTTGCGGGAACTGTTGACCGGTCCGACGGTGCTCGACCCGCCGACTGATGGTGGGCTCCGGTGAGTTCACGCTTCTCGGCGGTCGAGCCGCTGTCGGCCGAGATCGCGGTGACGGGGTTCGACTGCGGCTCCCGCGCCCAATCGGTCTGGCTGGTCGAGCATGCCCTGCAAGCCCATCGCGCGGGTCTGTCGCGGGTGTACGTGGTGCGGGACAACGAGCACCCCGACCAGCGGATTGCCGGCTATTACGCCCTGGCTGCCGGGAGCGTCGCCCCCGCCGATGCGTCGCCCCGCCTGCGGCAGGGTGCCGGCCGTTACCACCAACCGGTAGTGATCCTGACCCGGCTCGCCGTCGATCGCAGCGCACAGGACGTCGGGCTGGGGCGAGCCCTGGTGGTCGACGCACTACGGCGGATAGCCGCCGCCTCCGAGGTCATCGGCGTACGTGCGGTGCTCATTCACTGTGAGACAGAAGCCGCCCGCGACTTTTACCAGCGGCTGGCCAAGTTCGAGGCCAGCCCCACCGACCCCATGCACCTGTTGCTGCTGATGAAGGATCTTCGCCGCGCGCTCAGCGGATGATCCTGACGCGGTACCGAATGGTGCAGTTTCCTGCATGGAAACAATCACGCTACGCGAATTCCGTGACGGCGCGGGCCGGGTGCTGGACGGTATTGAGCGCACCGGTGAGCCCATCATCATCACGAAGTACGAACGGCCCGTCGCCGTGCTCATCGGCATCGACGAGTGGGAAGAGATCGAGGCGTTTCGAGATCGCCGGGATTCGGCGGTGATTGCCCGATCTCGTGCCGAAGGCCAGTTCGTGCCGCTATCGGCGGCGCTGGAGTCGCTCGGGGTCGATCCTCGTGAGGTGGATGCACTGCTGGCCGATCGAGCCAACGGCGAGGCGGCATGAAGGTTCAGGTCGACCGGGACGTGCTGGTCTGGCTGCACAAGCAGCCCCGTAAGGTATAAGGACGGCTACTCGTGAGTCCGGCCCCGCTGCGGCCGGTTGCCGGTAACGCGGTACGCCTCTAACCGGTCACGCGCCCACCGCAGCTCCTGGCACCCGTCCGGCCGGCAGCGGCGGCACGTCCACAGCCCGGCGAGCTGGACGAAGACCTCGCGCCGCGCCACCGCCGTACCGTGTCGGTCCAACTCGTATCCGCTCAGCCAGACCCATCCATGGTTGGTGAGCCGGTCCTCCACCGCTGTCAGCCGGAATATCAGGCTGCGCTCCCCGGCGAACTGCACAGACGCCCTCCGGCCAATCGTGAACACCTGACCGGGCTGTAGGCCCAACCGCGCCCGGCAGCACCGCTCGGCACATCTGGGCACCGCGTTCGACGGTGAGCGCTTGGCAGCGGGCACGGCCCCACCTCCGGTAGACGGGCAGGTCCGGCCACCGATCCCCGATCAGGTATCCGGACCGCTACCCCTTGTGTCGCCCCGATAGGGGATCAATGGGGCGACCCCCTGTCAAGATAGACAGGGGGGTGCAGTTACCGATGGAGCAGCACGTATGGTGGGCGCAGGGGGCTTCCAAGTTTGGCAGAGGGTCCGGTCGGGATCGTCGGGGGCATGGTGCGGAAGTTGTACGGCTCAGCCGAGCTACAGGAACGGTTGGGCGTGTCACGCGTCCGAATCGTCCAGCTCACGAGCCGCCCCGACTTCCCAGAGCCGTTCGATCGGCTGGCCGGAGGCTCCGTCTGGTTGGTGGAAGACGTAGAAGCGTGGATCACCGAGCACCAGCCATGGAAGGCGCGCGGCGCGGACGAGCCGCCCCCGCCCGAAGGCTGAGGCGGCTCGGGCCGCTCGCCCTGCGGGGAAACCAGGGGTAGTCAGGGTCCGGACGTGATTGAGCCCTCGGGCGGGCAATCTCAGGGCTGGCCCCCGCTGCCGGCACACCTGCACCCGGGCGGCCCACGCCTCAGGGTCCGCCGTTCTGAATGGCGACCGGAGGCGTCAGGACGTCCGGCCGGGTGGTGCGTGACAATCAGTGCCATGCGTTTCCGCGTCCTGGGGCCGACCCAGGTGTTGCTGGCCGACGGGCGTGAGATTCCCGTCGGCGGTCCGCGGCTGCGCGCGCTACTGGCGCTGCTCCTGCTCGACGCGGGTCGGGTGGTCTCCGCCGAGCGGTTGATCGACGGTCTGTACGGCGAGCACCCGCCGCGGGGTGCTGCCAACGCGCTCCAGTCCCTGGTGTCGCGCCTACGTCAGGCGCTGCCCGCCGCGCACACCCCCGTCGAGTTCCACCCGGCCGGATACCGCCTCGCCGTTGATCCCGCAGACGTCGACGCGTACCGGTTCGAGCGGCTCGCCGAGGCCGGGCGTCGGGCGCTTGCCGGTGGTGACTGGCCCCGTGCGTCGGCAGTGTTGCGCGAGGCGCTGGAGCTGTGGCGGGGTCCCGCCCTGGCCGATGTCATCGACGTGGCCGGCGTACCCGCGCAGGCGGCCCGGCTGGACGAGCTGCGGCGTACCGCCACCGAAGATCGGATCGAGGCCGACCTGGCGTTGGGCGGGCACGCGGAACTGGTCCCGGAGTTGCGGCAACTGGTAGTGGCGCATCCGCTGCGGGAGCGGCCGCGGGGCCAACTCATCCGCGCTCTGTCCGCGCAGGGCAGGCCAGCCGAGGCGCTTGCCGAGTTCGAGGACGCTCGGCACACCCTTGCCGAGCAACTCGGGGTCGACCCGTCGCCGGCGCTGGCAGCGATCCACCTGGCCGTGCTGCGGGGCGACGAGAGGCCCGCCGTGTTTCGGGGCGGGGACAGCTCCGCCGTGCGGCCCGGCGGGGACAACTCCGCCGTGCGCCCGACGACCGAGCAGGCGCTGCCGAGCCAGCTCAGCACGTTCGTCGGACGGGAGGAGGAGCTCAAACGCGTTCGTGCGTTGCTCGGCGAACGGCGGCTGGTCACCCTCACCGGCCCCGGGGGAGCGGGCAAGACCCGGCTGGCCATCGAGGCGGCGGGCCGCGCGGACGGCGAGGTCTGTTTCGTCGAGCTGGCCGGGCTGGCCGACGGGTCGGACGTACCGCAGGCGGTGCTGAGCGGGCTCGGTCTGCGGGACGCGGGACTGCGGGCGCCGGCCGAGCCGGGCCGACAGTCCATCGACCGACTGGTCGAGTCGCTTGCCGAGCGGCGGCTGCTGCTGGTGCTCGACAACTGTGAGCACGTCATCGCGGACGCGGCCCGGCTCGCCGCACGGCTGCTGGGCGCGTGCCCGGCGCTGCGGGTGCTCGCCACGAGTCGCGAGCCGCTCGGACTGGCCGGCGAGGCGTTGTGCCAGTTGTCCGGGCTGACCCTGCCGCCACCGGACGTGTCGACGGAGGATGCCGACGACTACGCGGCGGTCAGCCTGTTCGTGCAACGGGCCGCTGACGTCGCACCCGACTTCACCGTCACACCGGCCAACGTCGACGTGGTGCTGCGGATCTGTCGTACCCTCGACGGCCTGCCGTTGGCGATCGAGCTGGCCGCCGTGCGGCTGCGGGCGTTGCCCGTCGCCGAGGTGGCCGCCCGACTCGACGACCGACTCCGGTTGTTGTCCATGGGCAGCCGGGCCGCGTCGCCCCGACACCGCACCCTCCGGGCCGTGGTCGAGTGGAGCTGGGACCTGCTCGACGACGCCGAACGGAGACTGGCCCGCCGACTGACCGTCTTCGCGGGCGGCGCGACGTTGGAGGCCGCCGGGAGCGTCACGGGCCTTGCCAGCGCCGAGTTCGTCGACGCGCTCAGCGGTCTGGCCGACAAGTCCTTCGTGGAGTTGAGCGGCGGCCGTTACCGGATGCTCGAAACGGTGCGCGCCTTCTGCGCCGAACATCTCTCCGAAGCCGGCGAGGCGGACCAGCTGCGCCGTGCCCACACCGCGTACTTCCTGGAGTTCGCCTGGGCCGCCAGCGACCACCTCCGGCAGGCCGAACAGTTGCACTGGTTGCGGCGGCTCGACGTCGAGCGGGACAACCTGCACGCCGCGCTGCGCCGTGCCACCGCGGCCGGTGACGCGCCGGACGCGGCCGGGCTGGTCGCGGCCCTGACGTTCTACTGGTGGCTGCGTGGCATGCGCGGGGAAGCGGCCCGGTTGGCCGCCGACGTCCTCGACCTGCTGGGGGACGAAGCGCCGTCCGGGCTGAATGAGGAGTTCGCCCTCTGCGTCTACAACGCCGCGCTCGCCGGTGCCGGTCACCTGCCGTCGCTCGGTACGCAGAAGTCCGTGATCCGCAGCCTCGACCGGTCCCCTCGACAACCGTTCCTGCTGTATCTGTCGGGGATCTCGACCGGACCCCCGTCCGGCGGAGCCGATCACGTCGAAGAGCTGATGCGGGAGCTGTGGCGGCTGGTCGGCCCGGACACGTGGATCAACGCGCTCGGCGCGATGGGGTACGGCTCGGCCCTGATGTGGAGTGGCGATTACGACCGGGCCAGGAGCGCGCTGGCCACCGCGCTCGACGGATTCCGGAGCACCGGGGACCGGTGGGGCTGCATGATCACGCTCGGTGCGCTCGGCGAACTGGCCGCCTGGCAGGGTGATCCGGAGACGGCGGGCGCCCACATGGACGAGGCCATGGGACTGGTCGAGGAACTCGGGTCGGCCGTCGACCAGGCCGACATGCTGCGGACCAGGGGCGAGATCCGGCTGCGGGCCGGCGACCTCACCGGGGCGCGGGACGACTTCGCCGGTGCGCTGCTCCTGGCGCAGCGCAGCGGCGCGCCCGAGCTCGTGGCCAGTGCTCGTCTCGGCCTCGCCCAGGTGGCCCGGCTGCGCGGCGATCTGGTCGAGGCGAGACGGTTCTGCGAGGAGGCCCTGGTGGGTGGGCTCACCGGGTGGTACGTCGGCGAGGCCACGCGCGCAGAGATCATCTTGGCCCTCGACGAGATCAACAGGGCGGCGCGAGCCGGAGCCGCGAGCCCGCCCGGTGCGCCGCCGTCAGCGGACGGTGCGTGACCCGTCAGCGCCCGACCGCACCCTGGCGGCATGACGACATTCGACGTGACAGCCGAGGGGCTGGGCAAGCGGTACGGCCCAACGCGGGCACTGGACACCTTCGACCTGGCCGTACCGACCGGCACGGTGTACGGACTGCTGGGACCGAACGGCGCCGGGAAGACGACTGCCGTACGGATCCTGACCACGCTGCTGCGCTTCGACGTCGGCCGGGCCACCGTGGCGGGGTTCGACGTGCGGCGTCAGCCGGACGAGGTGCGGGCCCGGATCGCGTTGACCGGTCAGGACGCCGCGGTCGACGAGATCCTCAGTGGCCGGCAGAACCTGGAGTTGTTCGGCCGGCTGTTCCGGCTGGGTCGACGGGCGGCCCGTCAACGCGCCGACGAGTTGCTGCAACGGTTCGGGCTCGACGAGGCGGCGGGCCGGTCGGCAGGCGAGTATTCGGGTGGGATGCGTCGCCGGCTGGACCTCGCGGCCAGCCTGATCCGTACACCCCGGGTGCTCTTCCTCGACGAGCCGACCACCGGCCTGGACCCGCGTAGTCGCAACCAGGTGTGGGACCTGGTCCGTGGCCTGGTCGCGGACGGGACCACGGTCCTGCTCACCACGCAGTACCTGGAGGAGGCCGATCAGCTCGCCGGCCGGATCTCGGTGATCGACGCCGGTCGGGTGGTGGCCGAGGGCTCGCCGGACGAGCTGAAGTCGATGACCGGCGGCGACCGGATCGAGGTGGTGGTGCGGGATGCGGCGGATCTGACCCAGGCCGCCCGCATCGTCGCGTCGATCTGTGCCGCGGAGCCGGAGCGCGATCCGGAGGTGCGGCGGCTCAGCGTGCCGGTGGCCGACCGGGTCGCCGGGCTGGTCGACGTGGTGCGGGCGTTGGACGACGCCGGGGTCGCGGTGGAGGACATCGGCCTGCGGCGCGCGACGTTGGACGAGGCGTTCCTGCATCTGACCGGGCACCGGCCGGACGAGGCCCGCGAGCCCGTCGGCGTTGGCGCGAAGGCGGACGTGGCATGACGGCGGCGGTGACCGACGGCTGGACGATGACCCGGCGGAACATGATCCACGTGATCCGCGCACCGGAGGAACTGATCCTCTACTTCTCGCTGCCGATCATGTTCGTGCTGGTCTTCGGGTACGTGTTCGGCAGCGGCATGCAGGTGGCGGGTGGCGGCAACTACCGGGAGTTCCTGCTGCCCGGGGTCTTCGTGATGACGATGCTGTACGGCCTCGGCGCCACCGCGACCGGCGTGGCGCTGGATCTCAGCCGGGGTGTCGTGGACCGGTTCCGGTCGATGCCGATGGCCCGGTCCGCCCTGATGACCGGCCGCAGTGCCGCCGACCTGCTCCGCGCCCTGCTGGAGATGTCCACCCTGCTGGTCTGCGGCCTGCTCGTCGGGTGGCAGTGGCGGCAGGGTGTCGGCAAGGCGTTGCTCGCCGTCGGGCTTCTCCTGCTGCTGCGGATCGCGATCACCTGGGTCGGGATCTACCTGGCGCTACTGGTCCGCAACCCGGACACGGTCGGCGTGATCGTCTTCCCGGCGGCGTTTCCGTTGAGCGCGATCTCGAATGTCTTCGTGTCGCCCGAGCTGATGCCGTCGTTCATCGGGACGATCTCGGAGTGGAATCCGTTGTCGGCCACCGTCGCGGCGATCCGTGAACTGTTCGGCAACCCGGGCCTGGGTGGCGACTCCTGGCCGGCGGAGCACGCCGTGCTGTTGGCGGTGCTGTGGCCGGTGCTGCTGATCGCGACGTTCGCGCCGCTCGCGGTGCGCCGGTACCGGCGGCTGAGTCGCTGACCCCCGGACGCCGGTGGCCTGTGCTCAGGTCACCGGCGGGCGGGGCGCAGCGCGTACCAGGCGGCACCGGCGGCGAGCACACCGAAGCCGGCGAGGACGCTGCCGGTCGGCAGGTTGACCGCGAGCAGCAGACACCCGACCAGCCCCAGGCCGGCGAGCACCCGCACCGGCGACCGCCGACCGGGCTCCCGCCCCAACGTCAGCGCCGCCGAGTTGGTGATCGCGTAGTAGACGAGCACCGTGCAACTGGAGAAGCCGATGGCGCCGCGGACGTCGCCGAGCAGCACCACCACGATCACCACGGCGGCGACCGCCAGCTCGGCCCGGTGCGGCACCCGGTGCACCTGGTGCACGGCGGCAAGCGCGCCGGGCAGGTCCCGGCGGCGAGCCATCGCCAGGGTGGTCCGGCCGACCCCGGCGACCAGGGACAGCAGGACCCCGACGACCGCGATGGTGGCTCCGGCGCGGACCACCCAGGCCAGGCCGGGCAGCCCGGCGGCGGTCACCACGTCGACAAGGGGCGCGGCGGAGTCGGCCAGCCGGTCGGCGCCGAGGACCCCGAGCGTGATCACGGCCAGCACCAGGTAGATCGCGAGCACCACCCCGAGCGCCAGCGGCACCGCGCGGGGAATCGTCCGCCGCGGGTCGCGGACCTCCTCGCCGAGCGTGGCGATCCGGGCGTACCCGGCGAACGCGAAGAACAGCAGCCCGGCGGCGGTGAGCACGCCCCGGGCGGAGCCGCCGGGCTCGCCGAGTCGCTCCAGGCGCACCGGCCCGCCCACCAGGCCGACGACCGCGACCAGGGCCAGCACGGCGAGCACCAGCGCGACAAGTGCCCTGGTCACGGTGGTCGTCTTGCCGATGCCGCGCAGGTTCACCGCGGTCACCGCGAGCACCGCGCCGACCGCGACCAGCCGGGCCTGCCCCGGCCACAGGTAGGCCCCGATGGTCAACGCCATCGCCGCGCAGCTCGCCGTCTTGCCGACGACGAAGCCCCAGCCGGCCAGGAACCCGGCGAACGGTCCGAGGCGCTCTCGGCCGTAGACGTAGGTGCCGCCGGACTCCGGGTAACGGGCCGCGAGCCGCGCCGAGCTGGTCGCGTTGCAGAAGGCGATGAACCCGGCCAGCACCAGCGCGGGCAGCAACCCGGAGCCACCGGCCGCCGCCGCGGCCGGGCCGAACACCACGAAGACGCCCGCACCGAGCATCGAGCCCAGACCGATGACAACCGCATCGGGTACGCCGAGCCGCCGCGCCAGTCGATCCACAGACTGGAACCTAGGGGTACGAGGTGAACGGCCGGTCCCAGGCGCGTAGCCGGCCGGGGAGCGGGAGGTCGTCCCACGGCACCCGGTGCAGCACGCGGTCCAGGAACAGACCGATCAGCAGGGCTGCCACGCCGTCGGTGAGCCAGTGGAAGTTCAGGTAGGTCGTGGTGACCAGCAGGATGGCCGGCGGGGCGAACCGGATCAGCCGGTGCACCCTCGGGTGCAGTCGCCCAGCCGTCAGCGCGGTCAGCAGGACGGCTATCACTCCGTACCAGAGGATCGCATTGACGACGTGCCCGGACGGGTAGGACAGGTCGTACTCGGTGGGCGGCAGGTCGTTGAAGATCCGAACCGCCTCGGTCGGCGGCAGATCGGAGCTGGGCGCGGCCCGGTCGGTCAGGACCTTGAGCGGCCCGACCGTCAGGTAGAGCAGCACGAAGGCCCCCGCCACCAGCAGCAGCGGCCGTACGGTGCGGCCCCGCCAGGCGACCGCCACGGCGAGCGCCCCGGCGAGGGGCGTCAACAGCCAGCCTCCCTGGCCGATGAGGTTGAACGCCCGTGCCGTCCAGTAGATCGGTGCCGGGTGGTGGGCATACGCCCACTCCCGGACGGCCAGGTCCAGCCCGAGCAACGCACCTGTGGCGAGGGCGATGGTCACCGCACCGAATCCGACCAGCAGCAGGGCGTCGAACCACCAGCCGGCCGGGCGGACGGGCCGTAGCCGCAGGTCACGTCGTACCGCCGTGGGTTTGAGCACGCGACCACGCTACCGGCCCGGCGCGAGGCCGGGGTGTCCGGCGCTGTGTGCCCAACCACGATGTGAGGCGATGCGGGGGGCGAGGCGTCATGCTTGTGCCCGTGCGGATCACGTCTGCCCTCGTGGACCCGGCGCTGCTCGACCTGCCCTGGTCGACACCGCTGGAGGAGTGGCCTGCCCAACACCTGGTGGCCCTGCCGCAGGGCATCTCCCGACACATCGTCCGGTTCGTCCGGCTCGGCGACTACGTCTACGCGTTCAAGGAGACCCGCGAGCGGATCGCCGAGCGGGAGTACGACCTGCTCCGGGCCCTGGAACGGATCGACTTCCCGTCGGTCGAGGCGGTGGCGGTCGTCGCCGACCGGCAGGCGGAGGACGGCGAACCCCTCGAATCGGTGCTGATCACCCGGCACCTGCAGTTCTCCCTGCCGTACCGGGCGCTGTTCTCGCACACCCTGCGGCCGGAGACGATGAGCCGGCTGCTCGACG
Source organism: Micromonospora sp. NPDC005203 (assembly GCF_042872705.1). Classification (NCBI taxonomy): domain Bacteria; kingdom Bacillati; phylum Actinomycetota; class Actinomycetes; order Micromonosporales; family Micromonosporaceae; genus Micromonospora; species Micromonospora sp. NPDC005203. The sequence continues at coordinate 241,606 of NZ_JBIAKV010000002.1, forward strand.
CGCTGGCCGCGCTGATCGTGCGGATGCACCTCACCGGCTTCTTCTGGGGTGACTGCTCGCTGTCCAACACACTGTTCCGCCGGGACGCCGGCGCGTTCGCCGCCTACCTGGTGGACGCGGAGACGGGCGCGTTGCACAACTCGCTCTCCAACGGTCAGCGCGGTGAGGACCTGGAGATCGCCCGGGTGAACATCTTCGGCGAGGCGTTGGACCTGCAGGCCGCCGGCCTGCTGCACGAGTCCATCGACCCCGAGGTGGTCTGCGAGGAGGTCGTGCAGCGCTACGAGCGGCTCTGGCACGAGATCACCTACGAGCAGGCGGTCGAGCGGGAGGCCCGGCACGACATCGAGGGTCGGATCCGCCGCCTCAACGAGTTGGGCTTCGACGTGGCCGAGGTGGCCATGTCCTCGATCGACGACGGGCGTTACCTGGTCCGGCCGAAGGTCGTCGACGCCGGCTACCACACCCGGCGGCTGCTGCGGCTCACCGGTCTCGACGCCGAGGAGAACCAGGCGCGCAAGCTGCTCAACGACCTGGACGCCTATCGGGCGGAGAGCGACCTGACCGACGAGCAGCAGGCCGCGCACCGCTGGCTCACCGAGGTCTTCGAGCCGGTGGTCCGGGCCGTTCCCGCGCACCTGCGCCACAAGCTGGAGCCGCAGGAGTTGTTCGCGCAGATCATCGAGCACAAGTGGCTGCTGTCCGAGCAGGCCGGCCGGGATGTCGGGATGCGTCACGCGGTCCAGTCCTACCTGGCCGACGTGCTGGTGCACCGCCCCGACGAGCAGGCCGTGCTCGGCGTCGACGTCCCCGCCCTGAGCTGACCCGCCCTCCCCCTGGCCGGGACGCCGGCCCGGACGCTTCACTCCACCCAGGTGCCGCCGCGCAGGACCCGGACCACGTTGAGGTCGGCGTCCAGCACCACCAGGTCGGCGCGGAGGCCAACCTGGATGGAGCCCACCCGGTTGCCCAGGCCGATGGCGCGTGCCGGGGTGGTGGCCACCATCCGCGTCGCGTCGGCGATCGGGATTCCGGCATTCACCGCGTGCCGCAGCGCGGCGTCCATGGTCAGCGTGCTGCCGGCGATGGCACCGTCGCGGGCGAGTCGGGCCACCCCGTCGGTCACGGTGACGGCCTGGCCGCCCAACTCGTACTCGCCGTCGGGCATCCCGGCGGCGGCCATCGCGTCGGTGATCAGTGCCGCACGGTCCGGACCCGCGGTCGCGGCGACGAAGGTCAGCATGCCGTCGTGCAGGTGCACCCCGTCGGCGACCATCTCGCAGATGACGGTGGGCGCGTCGAGCAGGGCCACCGCCGGCCCCGGCTCGCGGTGGTGCACCGGGCGCATCCCGTTGAACAGATGGGTGCCGACACTCGCGCCGGCGGCGACCGCGGCGCGGGTCTGCTCGTACGTCGCGTCGGTGTGCCCTACCGCCGCCACCACCTTCTGTGCGGTGAGCAGCTTGATTGCCTCCAGCGCGCCGTCGCGTTCCGGGGCGAGGGTGACCATCCGGACAGCGCCCCGGCCCAGCTCGATCAGCTCGGTCAACTCGTCGGTCGACGGGTCGCGGAGGTACTCCGGGTTCTGCGCCCCACAACGGGCCGCGGAGAGGTAGGGGCCTTCGAAGTGGACTCCGGCCAGCACACCCTCGTCGACCAGCGGGGCGAACGCCTCGGTGGCCGTGCGCATCAGCGGGAAGGGCGCGCTGACCAGGCTGGCCAACAGGGTGGTCGTGCCGTGTGCGAGGTGGAACCCGGCCGCCGCTCGGGCCTCGTCGGCGTCCCCGGTGGTGAAGGTGTGCCCACCGCCGCCGTGGGTGTGCATGTCGACGAAGCCGGGCAGGATCCAGTTGCCGTCACGGACCGACGGATATTCGGCGACCGCGGTGATCCGATCGCCGTCCCATTCGACGCAGCCCTGTCGGATGACACCGGTCGGGGTCACCACTCGGCCGTCCACCCGCACGGTCATCGCTCCTCCTGATTGTCACGGACGCGTACCGCGTCCTGGTCACGGACGCGTACCGCGTCCAGGGCGAGCAGGGCGGCGCCGAGGCAGCCGGCCTCGTCGCCGAGGGCTGCCGCGACCAGCCGCGGCTCCCGGTGGAAGGTCATCCGCTCGTGCAGTGCCACCCGAAGTGGGACAAGCAGTCGGTCTCCGGCCTGGGCCAGGCCGCCGCCGAGCACGATCGTCGCCACGTCGAACAGCGCCTGCCCGGTGGCGAGACCGTCGGCGAGCGCCTCGACCGCCTCCTGCCAGACCTGGCCGGCGAGCTGTTCCCCGGCTGCGGCCCGTTCGGCGACATCGGCCGCCGTCCCGGGCGCACCGCCCAGTTCGGCGTAGCGGCGGCCGATGGCGGCGGCCGAGGCGATCGTTTCCAGGCAGCCGGGCCGACCGCAGCCGCAGCGCGGGCCGTCGGGCCGGACCAGGATGTGGCCGATCTCCCCGGCCGCGCCGTGCGCGCCGACGGACGCCGAGCCGTCGACCACGTGGGCGGCGGCGATGCCGGTGCCGATCGCCACGAACAGCACGTGCCCGGTGCCGCGCCCGGCACCGAGCCGTGCTTCGGCGAGGCCACCGACGCGCACGTCGTGGCCGAGTGCCGTGGGCAGACCGAGCCGGGTCACCGCCAGCTCCCGCAGGGGTACGTCCCGGAAGCCCACGTTGGCCGACCAGACCGCCACGCCGCGCGCCTCGTCCACCACCCCGGGTACGGCGATGCCGACCGCGATCGGCGTGAGCCCGTCGGCGCGGGCCTTGTCGGCCAGCCCGGCAGCCACGTCCAGGATCGTGTCGACCACGGCCGCCGGGCCGCGCGCGGCCTGGGTGGGGTGCCGCTCGGTGCGTACCGCGACGCCGTCCGGTCGGACCAGGGCGCACTTCATGCCGGTGCCGCCCACATCCAGCGCGACGACGACCTGGCCGGTGGCCCCGGCGTCGCCGCTGGTCACGCCAGCACCACCGACCGGGACAGGTGTCGGGGCGCGTCCGGGTCGAGCCCTCGGCTGGTCGCCAGCGCGACCGCGAAGCGTTGCGCCAGGATCAGGTCGGCCATCGGGTCGACCGGGGTACGACCGGCGGACCAACTGCCCAGCACCGTGCGCCAACCGTGCGTACGGCTGTGCACGAAGGCCGCCCCGGTGGCGGCCACGTCCTCGGGTAGTCCGTCGGGTAGCTCGCCGAACGCCCAGACCAGTCTGCCGGGCGCGCCGACCGAGATGGGGCCGTGCCGGTAGTCCATCGCCGGGTACGCCTCGGCCCAGAAGGTGGCCGCCTCACGGCACTTCAGTGCTGCCTCCTGGGCCAGCCCGATCGTCCACCCCCGACCGAGGAAGGTGACCTGCCCGATGGTGGCCGGGTCGATCGGCAGTGGGGATCGCACCGCCACTTCGGCGTCGGCGGCGAGCGCGGTCACCGGGTCGCCGAGGTGAGCCCGGAGCAGGGCGAGTGCGGTGGTCGCGAAGCGGGTCTGCACCACCGACCGCTCGTCGGCGAAGGGCATGGTCACCGCGGCGGTGGCCAGCTCGACCGCCGGTGACGCCGGGTCGCCGACGATGACCGTGGTCGGGGTCTGCCCGCGCAGCGCGGCGAGAAGCTCCAGCACCTCCGTGGTGGTGCCGGAGCGGGTGATCGCGATCAACCGGTCGTAGCGGCGCCCGGCGGGGAACTCGGACGCCTGGAACGCGTCGGTCTCGCCCTGGCCGGCCTGCTCGCGGCGGCCCGCGTACGCCATCGCCATGAACCACGACGTGCCGCAACCGACGACGGCCACCCGCTCACCGGGGCGGGGCAGGTCACCGTGGACGACGCCGGCCAGTGCGGCCGCCTCCCGCCAGCAGTCGGGCTGGCTCGCGATCTCCGCGTCCACGTACGCCATGGGTACTCCTCGCCGGTGCGCAATACGGCTCGTTAGGCACGCATTTCGCGCGTCATTCTGCGCGAACGGCGGTGGTCGTGGCAACTGACCGACCGATCGCGCAGATCAGCCTTTTGCGTCAGCCTAGTTTCGCGCACTAGTGTGCACGCAATCAATCACCGTCCGTGCTGTCACTGGGAGGACCCCCGCGGTGGACCGGTACGCCAGATGGAACGCCCTGCTCGAGATGCTGACCGACAACGGCCGGGTCAGCGTCGAGGCGGCAGCCGAGCGGCTGGACGTCTCCCAGGCCACCATCCGGCGTGACTTCGACCAGCTCGCCCAGCAGCAGATGATCACCAGGACCCGGGGCGGCGCGGTAGCCAACGGCGTGTCGTACGACCTGCCGCTGCGCTACAAGACGGCCAAGCACTCGGCGGAGAAGCAGCGGATCGGCGCTGCCGCCGCCGCGCTCGTCACGCCGGGCACCGTGGTCGGTCTGAACGGCGGCACCACCAGCACCGAGGTGGCGAGGGCGCTCGCCGTGCGTCCGGACCTGAACACCAGCGCCGAGGGCGCCCAGCTCACCGTGGTGACCAACGCGCTGAACATCGCCAACGAGCTGCTGGTCCGGTCGCGGATGAAGGTCGTGGTGGCCGGCGGGGTGGTGCGCCCGAAGTCGTTCGAGCTCGTCGGCCCGCTGGGCGGGGCGCTGCTGCGTGAGGTCACTCTGGACGTCGCCCTGCTCGGTGTGGACGCCATCGACCCGCAGCTCGGTGCGGCCGCCCACCACGAGGGGGAGGCCGCGATGAACAACCTGATGGTGGCCCGGGCCAAACGCGTGGTGATCATCGCGGACTCGTCCAAGCTGGGCGGTCACGCCTTCGCCCGGATCTGTCCGGTCGAGCGGGTCGAGACGCTGGTGACCGACTCCGGTGCCGCCCCGGAGGTGGTGGAGGCGTTCCGCGCCGTCGGCGTACAGGTCATCTGCGCCTGAGTGGTCACGCTCCGTCGATGACATAACCCGTTCGGCGCGTCGATGCATACCCCGTATTGCACGCGTCTGCATACCGCGTATGGTGTCGGCTGTCACGCCCACCCATCGGGGAGGTGCAGCTTGCCGGCTGTCCTGGAGATCGAAGGTCTACGTAAGACGTACAAGAGTCGTCGACGCGGTTCCCGCAACGCGCTCGACGGCTTCGACATGCGGGTCGACGCAGGGCAGGTGCACGGCTTCCTGGGCCCCAACGGGTCCGGCAAGACGACCACGCTGCGTACCCTGCTCGGCCTGATCCGACCCGACGGCGGCCGGATGTCGCTGCTCGGGCACGAGGTCCCCGACGCGCTGCCCACGGTCGTCCGCCAGGTCGGCGCGATCGTGGAGAGCCCGCAGTTCTTCCCGCACTTCACGGCACGGGACACGCTGTCCCTGCTGGCCGGGGCGGGCGAGGTGCCGGCCGTCCGGGTCGACGAGGTGCTGGAACTCGTCGGGCTGCGCGACCGGGCCGACGAGCGGGTCAAGACGTACTCGTTGGGCATGAAGCAGCGGCTCGCTGTGGCCTCGGCCCTGTTGAAGAACCCGACGCTGCTCATCCTCGACGAGCCGGCCAACGGCCTCGACCCGGGCGGCATTCGCGAAATGCGCACGCTGATGCGCGGTCTCGCCGAATCCGGGATGACAGTGCTGCTGTCCAGTCACATCCTCGGTGAGATCCAGTTGATCTGCGACTCGGTCACCATCATCTCGCTGGGCCGGCGGGTCGCGTTCGGCCCGGTCGACGAGGTCCTCGCGCAGCACTCGTCCGGTGCGGTCCGGGTCCGGCTGGAAGCGGTGAGCGACCTGCCGGCGGCCACCGAGGCGCTCACCGCGGCCGGCATCGGGGTCACCGGTCAGCACGACCACCTGATGTTGACAGGCGTCGACAAGCCGGCCTCGGTGACCCGCCTGCTCGCCGAGCGCAACCTCTACGTCAGCGAGTTGGCGCCGATCGCGGTCGATCTGGAGAGCGTCTTCCTCGAACTGACGTCCACCGCACCGGTCCCCGGTCAGCACCGGCAGGTCGACGAGTCCATGAAGGTCGGCGGCGCGGGTCAGCCCGGCGCCGCCGGGGGAGGGTGGGGCGCGTGAGCCTCTTTCGTACGGAGCTGCGTCGACTCGCCAAGCGGCGCTTCACCAGGTACATGACGTTGCTCGGCCTGCTGGTGCTGGCCGCGGTGGTCGTCGGGGTGTTCCTCACCAACCAGAAGATCGACGCTGGTCAGCTCGCCAAGGCCGAGCGGCAGGCCGAGCAGCAGTACCAGGACCAGGTGCGCTGGAGCGAGCAGGCGCGGGTCGACTGCGAGCGGGCCAAGGCGGCCGGTACGTCGAACGACGACCGCTACCCCGACGACTGCTCGCAGATCTCGCCGCCGCCCCGCGAGGAGATCCAGGCGCAGTGGTTCCTGCCCTCGACGTTCGACTTCCGGAAGACGTTCGACGAGACCCTGATCCCGTTCGCGGCGATCCTCGCCCTGGTCGGATTCGTGGTCGGCGCGTCCTTCGTCGGTGCCGAGTGGAGCAACGGCGGCATGATGAACCTGCTGCTCTGGCGTCCGAAGCGACTCACCGTGCTGCTCACCAAGCTGGCCGCGCTGCTCACCGGCATGCTGGCGGTGGCGCTGCCCGCCGCGGTGCTCTGGTTTGCCGGGTTCTGGGGGGTCGCCACGTTCCGCGGCAGCACCGAGAAGATGACCTCCGGTGCCTGGCAGTCGTTCGTGCTGACCGGAGTGCGGGGTGTGGTCCTGGTGTTGGTGGTCACCACCATCGGCTTCGCCCTGGCGTCGCTGGGTCGGCACACCGCGATGGCCCTGGGTGGCGTGGTGGCCGTGATGGTGGTCGGCCAGTTCGGTCTGGGCATCCTGCTGGGGTTGGCGAACGTGCGCTGGCCCGAGGCGTACCTGCTGCCCACGTACCTGCTGGCCTGGATGCTCAAGACGGTCAAACTGCAGGACTGGGACTCCTGCGAGGCGACCTTCAACGGGTCGTGTGAACCGGCGAGCATGGACATCACCTGGCAGCAGTCCTCGGTGCTGCTCTCGGTCGCGGTGGTGGTGATCCTCGGAGCGGCGCTCTGGACGATGCGTCGCCGCGACATCTCCTGACCGGATCGTTCTGACGCGGCGCGGTCGGCCCGGCCGTCGGGGTTCCCGGCGGCGCGGGGCTGGCCGCGCCGGCTGGTGCGACCCAGGTCGTCACCGCACTAGGCTGAGGGCCATGTCCGCCGACGCCACCCCGGCCGCCCCCGAGCCGTCCACTGACGCTCGTCGGGGTGACGTCGTGGGTGCTGTCGCGCCTGCGGTGCCGACTCCGCGGCCGGTGCCGCCCATCGAGAGCACCGACGATCCCGAGCCGGACGACGGGGTCGCCGTCGCGCCCAGCGCGCCGACAGCAGTCGGGCTGACCGAGCGGGAACAGGCCATCCTCGCCTTCGAGCAGCAGTGGTGGCGGCACGCCGGCGCCAAGGAGCAGGCCGTCCGGGACACCTTCGGGCTCTCCTCGACCCGCTACTACCAGTTGCTCAACGGGCTGCTCGACAACCCGGCCGCGTTGGCCGCGGATCCCGTGCTGATCGCCCGGCTCCGCCGGTTGCGCTCGTCGCGCGCCCGCAATCGCCGCCGCTGACCCGCGCGATTGTGCACTTTGTGCTGACGCTTCGCGTCCTCTGCACCCTTTGTCAGGGCAGGAACCGCAAGATCGGCATTCCGCCACCGCAGCCCGCGCGCCGGTATGCCCGCTGGTCAGGTGGGTAGGCGGGTGGTGTTCCGAGGTCGCCACGCGACCAGGTACCCAGGAGGGGAGCGGAGCATGACGGCAACGAACCAGGGCGGGCGCGGGCAGCAGGCCCGACAGGAAGCCTCCCGGGTCGGCCAGCAGGCCACCCAGGCCGGCGGTCAGGTCGCCCAGGCCGCCGCCGAGCAGGGCGGGCAGGTGGCCGCAGAGGCGCGCAGACAGGCTCGGCAGTTGACCGGCGAGGCCGGTGGGCAGCTTCGTGACCAGGCGCAGACCCAGCAGCGGCGGGCTGCCGAGGGACTTCGCGACCTGGGTCAGAACCTCGGTTCGATGGCCGAGCGGGACGGCGACTCCGGGCTGGCCGGTCAGGTGGTACGCAAGGCGGCCGACGCCGCCCAGCAAGCCGCCGGGTGGCTCGACGAACGCGAGCCTGGTGAGGTGCTTGACGAGGTACGCACGTACGCGCGCCGCCACCCCGGGACGTTCCTCGCGGGCGCGGCGGTGGCCGGGCTGCTGGTCGGGCGGCTCAGCCGAGGCCTGAAGGCGCCGGCGTCCGGCGACGGTGGAGGTGGGAGCGCACCCGGCGGGCCGTCCCAGCCGCAGGGCACGCCAGCGGAGCCTGGTCAGCCGTACGTGGGTACGGCACGGGCGCAGAACGTCTCGCCCGCCAGTGAACCAGTGCGGGACCTGCCCGGTGGGGTGGCCCCGTGAGCGCCCCGGAGAAGGAACGGACCCAGGCCTCGGTCGGCGAGCTGCTGGGCGACGTGACCCGGGACATGTCCACCCTGGTGCGCAAGGAGGTCGAGCTGGCCAAGGCCGAGCTCCGCGAGGAGGTCAGCCAGGCCGGCAAGGCTGGCGGCATGTTCGGCGGGGCCGGGCTGGCCGGGTTCCTGGCGGTGCTCTTCGTGTCGTACGCCCTCTGGTGGGGGCTGTCGAACACGATGGACCAGGGGTGGGCGGCGTTGATCGTGGCCGTGCTCTGGGCCGCCGTGGCCGGTGGTCTCTTCATCAACGCCCGGACCCAGCTGAAGCGGGCACGCGCGGTGCTGCCCCGGACAAAGCAGACGGCCCGGGAGTTGCCGGACGCCCTGCGGGGTCGGTGACGGAATCGGGAGGGAATAGATCATGTCCAGTGATCCGGATCAGATCCGGCGGGAGATCGAGACCACCCGCACCGAGTTGAGCAATGACGTCGACGCGCTGACCGACAAGGTCAGCCCGCGTCGGATCGCGGGTGACCGTGCCGGGCAGGCCCGGGACGCGTTCACCCGAGCGAAGGAGAAGATGATGGGCAGCTCGAGTCACCTGGGGCAGGAGACCGGCCAGCGGATGTCGCAGGCGGCTGGCTCGGTCCGCGACGAGACCCGTTCGCTCGGGCAGCAGTCCCGCGAGCAGGCGCAGGGCAACCCCTTGGCCGCTGGCCTGGTCGCCTTCGGTGTCGGTCTGCTGGCTGCCTCGCTGATGCCGCCGAGCGGACGCGAGCGTCAACTCGCCGGACGAGCCCGCGACATGGTGAGTGAGCACTCCGGTCAGCTGCGTGAGCAGGCGAGCCAGGTGGGCCAGCAGATGCAGGACAACATGCGTGAGCCCGTGCAGCAGGCGGCACAGTCGGTGCGGTCCAGCGCCCAGCAAGGGATGTCCGCGGTTGGCGACCAGGGCCGTTCGGCCGTCGGTCAGGTGCAGGGGGAGACGCATGCGGCCGTCGACGACCTTCGACAGCGCTGACCCGACCGGTGCGCCGGGGCCGGTGCCGGTGATGCGGGTACGCTCCGCGTCCGCACCGGCCCCGGGCCGGCCGGTCAACGAGGATCTGGTCTTCCAGATCGGTCCGCTGGTCGGCGTCCTGGACGGCGCGACCGTGCCGGAGGGCTTCGACACCGGCTGCGTGCACGGGCCGGAGTGGTACGTCCGGCACCTGGCCGCCCGCCTCGGCGTCGCCGAAGCGGCACGCCCGGCGGCACGGCTGACCAGCAACCTGGCGGCGGCCATCCTCGCCGTGCGTGCCGACCACGGTGGGCAGTGCGACCTCGACCATCCCGGCACCCCGTCCAGCACCGTGTGCCTGCTGCGGGACTGCGGCGACCAGGTGGACTACCTGGTGCTCTGCGACAGCCCTCTGGTCCTCGACGCCGGCGGTCAGGTCAGCGTGGTCACCGACAACCGGCTTGCCGCGGCGATGGCCGAGCTGCGGGAGACGGTGGCCGTCCTGCCCGGCGGCGCGGCGGATCCGGTCACCCGGTTCCGGCACGCCGTGAGCGTGCAGCGGGAGCGGATGAACCGTACCCATGGCTACTGGGTGGCGGCCGCCGACCCGGACGCGGCCTTCCACGCGGTGACCGGGTCGATGCCTCGGCGAGGTCCGACGGCGATCCGCCGGGCGGCCCTGCTCAGTGACGGCGCATCCAGTGCGGTGGAGCAGTTCGAACTCACCGACTGGGCCGGACTGCTGGATCTGTTGGGCGCCGACGGGCCGGGCGCGTTGCTCGACCGGGTCCGGGCGGCCGAGCGCGACCACCCGGACCGGTTGCGCCGGCACAAGCCCACCGATGACGCGTCGGTGGTGTTCTGCGAGTTCGCGCCGACGGTTTGAGCCCGCTACACCCGGTCGGGTGACAACAGAGAGTGATGTGGAACACCCCGCCCGCCCGACCGGCCGGTACCGCTGTCCGGACCGCCAGTGGATGGCCAATGGGGTGGACTTCGGCCGATGAGCGCGGCAGACTGCGGCACGTGGCGGGTGCGGTCCGGCTGGAGCCGGTGAACGAACAGAACCTGGAGCCGTTGCTCTCCGTAGCGGCTGCCGAGGCAGAGCCCAGCGATGTGATGCCTCCGGTCGAGGCCCCCGCCGGCTGGTCGCTCGCCCGTCGCGAGGCGTTCCGGGAGTTCCATCGGGCCAGCTTCGGCGGGCTGGACGGCCCCACCCGCTCGCAGATGTACGCGATCCTCGTCGGCGGCGAGGTGCTGGGTATGGTTCGGATGACTCGCTGTGACGAGCCCGGCACGGTGGAGGCCGGCATGTGGCTCGGTCGCTCGGCGCGCGGGCAGGGGATCGGCGCGGCCGCCCTGCGGGAGTTGCTGAACGCCGCCGCTCGGGCGGGCATGCGGGTGGTGGTCGCCGAGACGACCCCGGACAACTTCGGTGCGGTCGCCGTGCTGCACCGGTCCGGCGCCAAGCTGTACGAGGAAGACGGCAAGGTGCGTGCCGAGATCTGCCTGGACTCGACCCCGCCGGCCCTCTGAGCCCGCCCCGGCCGGTCGGCGGCGGCCGCAGGGCCACCGCCGACCGCCTGGATCAGGCCGGCACCCGGACGATGTCGTAGTCGGTGGTCGGCGTCGACTCCACGTCGAACCGCCCGTTCACCACGTACAGCGCCGAGCCGAGCAGGTCACCGGTGGCCGGTGAACGTAGCTGCGGACTCGTGATCTCCCGCTGCACGGTCCCGGCGGTGTAGCCGGCGTTCAGCCGGACCACCGCGATGACGTTGCTCAGGTTCCGGATCACGTAGAGGGTGCGTCCGCGCAGCACCAGCCCGTCGGCCCGGTCCACCGAGTAGCCGCCGAGGTTGAAGACGCGACTGCCGCCGGTGCGTGGGTCGACGCGGACGAGTTGGCCGGTCAGCATCTGCGCGACAAGCAGGTCACCGCCTGGAAGCGCCACGATCCCGTTGTTGAACGCGTCGGGTGTCGCGCCCGGACCGGTGAGCGGCAGCACCCGGACGGCGGCGGGGGCGGGCAGGCGGCCACCCGGACCCAACGGCACCACGTACAGCACCGGTCGGGTGGAGTCGGTGAAGTAGACCGCCCGGTCGGTGATCACCAGGTCGTTGACCAGGGTGTTGGGGTCGGTGGTGAATGGGTAGTGGGCCAGCCTGGCGCCGCTGCCCGGGTCGTACACGCTGGCGCCACCGCCGGTGAAGTCGGCGGTCCAGAGCCGGCCCCGCGAGTCGATCTTGATCCCTGCCTTGGCGGCGCCGGGTGTGCCCGGGATCAGCCCCGAGCCGCGTCCGGTGCGGAGGTCACCCCGCCACACCGCGCCGTCCAGCACGGACCCGACGTACACCGTCGTGCCCCGACCGATGGTCAACCCTTCCGGGGTGAAGCCGTCGGGCAGGGCGATCCGGGCCGGGAACGGCTTCGTCGGGTGGGCGGTAGCCGGCGCACCGACCGTGGCCAGGGTGGCCGCCGCGACCAGGGGAACGAGGAGAAGGGACAGCAGCTTGCGCAAGGAACACCGCCTGACGTCCAGGTGGAGAACTCCACAGAGGAATGTGATGCTCTAACAACACTTCGGAGGCACCAAAAGGTTGGCCGCGGTGCTCAGTTCCGTCGGGTGCCGTACGCGGCCAGCGCGGCGACCTGGGCCGGATCCAGCGAGGGGCGCACCCGTCCCCGTGCCGCCGAGACGTGCCCGGCGGTGACCGTGGCGGCGGTGAGAGACTCCCGCATCGCGGCCAGCGCCGCCTCCCGGACCAGCGCCGCGCAGTCCGCCGCGGAGAAGCCGGTCAGCTCGTCGCCGAGGGCGGCGAGGTCGACGTCCGGCGCCAGCGGCACCTGCCGGGACGCGGCTCGCAGGATCTCCGCGCGGGCCGGCCCGTCCGGCGGTGGCACGTAGACCAGCCGCTCCAACCGGCCCGGCCGCAGCAACGCCGGGTCGATCAGCTCGGGCCGGTTGGTCGCGCCGACCACCACCACGTTGCGCAGCGTCTCCACCCCGTCCAGTTCGGTGAGCAGCGCGGCGACCACCCGGTCCGTGGTGCCCCCGTCGGTGGCCTGGCCGCGTACCGGCGCCAGGGCGTCCACCTCGTCGAGGAAGATCAGGGTGGGGGCCGCCTCCCGAGCCCGGCGGAACAGCTCGCGGACCGCGCGCTCGCTCTCGCCGACCCACTTGGAGAGCAGTTCCGCGCCCTTCACCGACAACACATTGGCCCGCCCCGAACCGGCGAGCGCGGTGACCAGGTAGGTCTTACCGCAGCCCGGTGGCCCGTAGAGCAGCACACCGCGGGGCGGCTGCACCCCGAGCCGGGCGAAGGTGTCCGGGTAGGTCAACGGCCACAGCACCGACTCGGTGAGCGTCTGCTTGACGTCGTCCAGGCCACCCACGTCGTCGAGGGTCACCGAGGCCAGCTCCAGGGTCGAGGCCGCCATCGTGGTCGGCCGGACCACCTCCCGGGCGGCCGTGAAGTCCGCCATCGACACCGTCGGCGTCTCGGCGGACTTCTGCCGCAGCGCCGCGCGTACCCCGGCCTCCCGGACCAGCGCGGCCAGGTCCGCCGCGACGAACCCGGGGGTACCCGCGGCCACCTCGTCCAGCCGGACGTCGTCGGCCAACGGCACCTGCCGGGTCAGCACGGTGAGCTGTTCGCGGCGCAACGACTGGTCGGGAAGCGGAATGCTGATCCGCAGCGACAGCAGGTCGGGTGCGCGCAGCGCGGGGTCGACCGCCTCCGGTCGGCCGGTGGCGCAGACGACCGCGACGCCGGCCCGCACGCACTCCGCGAGCACCTGGCGGAACACCGTCGCCACCGGGCCGGGCTCGTCCGCCGGTGCGAGCGCCTCGACATCGCTGACCAGCAGCACCGCCGGCCCGCCGGCTCGGGCCGCCGTCGCCGCGGCCCGCAACCGGTCGGCGGCGGCCTGGTTCGTCGACGCGGCCACCTCGGGTGCCCACAACGGGTGGACGCGGGCACCCACCCGGGCGGCGACGGCCCGGACCAGCGCCGACTTCCCGGAGCCGGCCGGACCGACGAGCAGCACCCCCAGCGAGATGGTGGTGCCCAGCCGGCCCAACACCTCCCGGTGGTGGAAGCCGAGGTCGAGCAGCTCGGTCAGCTCCTCGGCCTGGGTACGCAGCCCGGGAAGCTCGTCCACGTCAGGTGTGTCGTCCGGCTGGTCCACCTCCGGTGCCGCGTCGGTCGTGCGGAGCGGCCGCGCCCACCCGGCGTCGACCGGGGCGGGTCCGCCGTGGGTGGCGGGGCCGTGCTCCCAGCCGATCATCGTGTCCATGGTGACCAGCGCGCCGGCGGCCGGCTCGACCGTACGCACGGTGAGCAGGGTGCTGGTCCAGGCGAAACCGACAGTGTTGGCGAGGCTGCGCCGAGCCGCCTCGACCAGGCTGCGCACCGAGGCGTCCGGCAGCACGTCCTGTGGCAGCAGCGACACGTCGTCGCCGCCGGTGAGCACCTTGCCCAACAGGGCCAGCCGGAGCATCTCCGGGCTGACCGCCGCGACCACCTCCACCGGCCCGGCCAGGACGACCCGGGCCGCCGGCACCAGCGGCGCCGGGCTGACCCGCACCTGGGCGCCGTCGCGCACACCCAGGTTGCCCAGGGTCAGGTCGTCGGCGTACAGCAGGGAGCTGCTCGCGCCCGGCGCGGCGGTCGCCACGATTCCCGCCGTCTCGCGGCGGCCGGCAAGCCGGACCGGGTCGCCGGGCCGCAGCCCCAGCGCGGTCAGTGCCTCCGGATGCAGCCGCACGATGCCCCGCCGGGCGTCCAGCGCGGCCGGCCGTAGGCTCGCCGTCAGGGTCAGGTCGGGTTGCGCCACCGCCCGACCGTAGCCGCCGCAGGCCAGCCCCGCCGGTCAGCGCCGCGGATCCAACTCGTCCAACAACGACGGATCCCGTCGGATCAGCTCGGCCAACCGGGCCGCCGGGTCCGGGGTCAGCCCGTCCGGGCCGGGCGCCCACTCGGGGACCGTCCGGCCGGACAGCGGCCACGCCGGCGGGGGTTCCACCGGCGTCGTCGGCGGCACCGGCCCGACCGTGACGTCCGGCCCGTCCCAGGAGACCCGCATGGGGTACGTCCGACCCTCGTGCTGCACCTGCACCGTCACCACCAGCCCGGGATGGCCGCCGACGACCTGACGGACCGCCTCGGCCACCTCCTCGACCGGACCCCACCCGGGGACCTCGCCCGGGGAGTCCGCCCCCGCGTGCCGGGGGTCGTGCCGTCCCGGCCCGGCGCCGCGGACGTCGTCCGTGCCCGGCACCGGAAGGTCCGGCGGCGGCATGCTGTCGTCACGGTCGTTGGTCCGCCGGCGCCGCGCCTCCTCGCGCCGGGCCAGTCGGGCCAGCGTCTCGTCCAGGTCGCCCCTCACCAGATCACCTCTTCCCGCACGGCCGGAGCCGGTCGGCTCAGGCTTGCCTGTCCCGGGTGGCACGTTCCAGCGCACGGTCCAGGACGACAAGCAGGGCGTCCCGCACCGAGAGCCGGTCCCGGGCGTCGAACTGCACAACGGGCACGTGGTCACCGATGGCCAGTGCCCAGCGGATCTCGCCGAGTTCCAGGGCCAGCCGCCCGTCGAAGGCGTTGACCCCGACCACGAACGGCAGCCCGGCCCGTTCGAAGAAGTCGATCGCGGGGAAGCAGTCGTCCAGCCGGGCGCTGTCCACCACGACCAGCGCGCCGAGCGCCCCGCGGGCGAGGTCGTCCCACATGAAGCCGAACCGGGCCTGCCCCGGCGTGCCGAACAGGTAGAGCTTCAGACTCCGGTCGATGGTCACGCAGCCGAAGTCCATCGCCACCGTCGTGGTGGTCTTGGTGGAACGGATACCCGGATCGTCCACGCCGATCCCGGCGGTCGTCATCTCGGCCTCGGTGGTCAGGGGAGCGATCTCGGAGATCGCACCCACGGTGGTGGTCTTGCCCACCCCGAACCCACCGGCCACCAGGATTTTGACCGGGATCGGCGGTGCCGCCGGCTTACCGACCGGCGGCGAGGGCCTCCCCGCGCCGGACGGAGGCTGGTACGGCGGCGGCGGTGGGCCGGCGCGTCCGACTGCCGGCCCGGCGCCCGGCACGGCGTAACGGGCGGCGGCGCTGTTTCCGGCGGCCCCGCCGAGCGGGGCGACCGGCCATTCAGGAGATCGCACGAAGTCCATCAATCACTCGCAGGATGAGGTCGGGGTCGGCGGCATCGTTGGTGTCGCTGACGTGCACGTCCAGGTGCCCGGCCGCCCGTAGGTCGCCGACCAGGACCCGCGTCACGCCCAGGTGCAACCGGGCGCGGGCCGAGATCTCGGCAACCGAGATCGGTGCGGCGCAGAGCGCGATGATCGCCTGGGATTCCGGTGCCAGCAGGGCATCGGATCCGCCGGTCGGCCAGCCGCCGTCCATCCGGGCGGTCACCTGCGTCTCCAGCCCGATCGCCGGGTCGGCACCCGCCACCCGTCCGGAGGTGAGCACGAACGGACGGGGGCCGGCCGGTCGACCGTCGTCCGGCTCTGGCTCGGGCAACGCCGGCGCCATCACCTCGCCCGCGTCGGTCGGGCGAGGCGTGTGCAGGTACGGGCGGATCCGGGTCCTCGGTTCCGGGTCCGGATCCTCGCCGGCGACGTCGGGGGTCACTGCTGAACGGCGTTCTTCAACTCGACGATCAGCCGCGGGGTCAGGGCACCACCGGCCCGCCCGGCGAAGAGCGTCATCTCGTACGCGACGGTGCCCAGGTTGGCTGACCGGTCGGCGACCACCCCGAGCACCGAACCGCTGCTGATCGCGCTGATCAGCAGGTAGCCGTCGGCCATGTCGACGATCACCCGGTTCAGGCCACCGAGGGCGTACCAGCTGGCCGCCCCACCGGCGAGACTCGTCATCCCGGAGACCACCGCGGCCAACCGCTCCGCGTTGGACCGGTCCTTGATCGCCGACATGGCCATCAGGAGGCCGTCCGAGGAGACCGCGATCGCCTCCAGGACCCCGGCCGTGCCGGAGGTGAAGGAGTCCAGCAACCAGTTGAACGTGCGGGCCTCCGGGCTGAGGTCCCCGCTCGCGCCGGACTGGCTCTGGTCGACGTTGTCGTGCAGGAAGGGACTGGTCACCGTGATGATCCTTCTTCGTTCCGGCGGTCAGGGCCGACTTCGCGGAGCGCGCGGGCGACGCCCTCCTCGAACTCGCTGATCTGCTTGCGGACCTCGGCCGGGTCACCGAGGTGCGTACTGGGTGGCTGACAGGCCGGGACGACCGTGAGGTTCGCCCCCGGAACCCGTCGGCTCAGTCGGGGCCGACCCGGGGTGGTGTCGGACGGATCGGCGCCACCGGCCACCGTAGGGCCGAGGCCGCCCGGTGTGCTCGGCAGGTCGACGGTGTTCAGTTCGGCCCGGCGTACCCCGGCCTGGAACGCCTCGACCAGGGCTCGCGCGGCGGCGGGGTCCGCACTGGTGGCGTCCACCGGCCGGGTTGGTGGGGCGGCGGCGTGCAGGCTGGCCCCGGGCACCCGCTGCCGAACCCGGGGATTGCTCGGTGCGCCCGACGGTTCCGGCTCCGGGTCGGCGGGTGCGGCCTGCTGCGGCGGCTGCCCGGGGCCGAACGCGTTCCAGGACGGGCTGGCCTCCAGGCTGCGGGTGGCCCGGCTGAGCAGGTCCGAGTCGAAGCGGGTTGGCTCGGCGACCGCCGTCGTGCTGGATCGTGTGGCGCGTCCGGACGCAGCCGCCGTACGCCGGTCCCGCTCCGGCACCGAGGCCCGGGCGACGGTGCTCCCGGCCGGGTCGGCACGGCGCAGCACAAGTGACGTCGACGGGATCTCCAGGTATGCCGTCACTCCACCGCCGGGGGTGGCGGCCAGGCCCACCTCCCAGCCGTGGCGGCGGGCCAACCGGCCCACCACGAAGAGGCCGAGCACCTCGGTCGGTGCCAGGTCGAGTCGTTCCCGGCGGGTGAGCCGGGCGTTCTCCTCGGCCAGCCGTTGCTCACCCATGCCGATGCCGTGGTCCACGACGGTGACCCGCGCGCCGAGGCCGGACGTGTCGGCGGTCACCAGCACCCGGGTGTGCGGCGGGGAGAAGGCGGTGGCGTTCTCCATCAACTCCGCCAGCGCCAGGATGAGGTCGCCGACCACCGCCGGGGCGGCTGAGATGCCCGCCGGCACCCGCACCTCCACCCGGGTGTAGTCCTCGATCTCGCCGAGCGCCAGCCGGACCACGTCGGCCAGCGGCACCGGCGCGGTGTGGGCGTCGGCGCCGGCCGAACCGGAGAGCACCACCAGGCTGCCGGCGTTGCGTCGCAACCGGCTGGAGATGTGGTCGAGCCGGTACAGGTGCTCCAACCGGCCGGGGTCGGCCTCCTGCTTCTCCAACCGGTCGATCAGCGCGATCTGCCGGCCCACCAGGTTCTGGGTACGCCGCCCGACGTGGCCGAACATCTGCGCCACGTTGCGCCGGCCGGCGACCTGCCGCTCGACCAGCCGCGCGGCGGTGCTCTGCACCCGGTCGAAGGCACGCGCCAGGTCGCCGATCTCGTCGTTGGCCCGGATGTCCACCGGTTCCAACCGGATCGGCTGGGGGCTCTCCCCCTCGTCGTCGGTGACCCGGACCAGCTCCGCCTCGGCGACCCGGGCGACCCGGTCGGCCGAGCGGGTGAGTCGGGTCAGCGGTCGGGCCACCGTCCGCGCGACCGCCGCGCTGAGCAGCACCACCAACGCCAGGATCAGCGCCGCGGTGGCCCCGACCAGGTACGCGGCCGTCAGCGCGCGCCGCTGCTCGGCGGTCACCTCGGTGAGTACGTCGGCGACCAGCTTCTTCTCCACGAACTGACCGAGCCGGATCATGGTGCGGACGGCCGGGAAGAGCGCCTCCATCGGCACGTCACGGACCGCGCTGGCCGGGTCGCGGGCGCTGGTGGCCAGGAAGTCCGAGCTGGTTCGCGCGGCCACGGCCGCGTCGTTGAGCTGGGCCACCTTGAGCTGCTCGGGTGTGATCAGGCTGCGGAAGCGCTGGTTGTCGACCAGGAGCGCGGCGATGCACGCCACGTACCCGTTGATGGTGTCCGAGGTGCCGATCGCCTTGACCAGCAGGCTCAGGGTGGCGCAGGCGCCCAGCCCCTCGTCGGCGCGGAGCAGCCCGTCGAGGGCGAGCACCTGACGGCCCGGCAACGTGTCGGTGTCCACCCCGAACACCAGACGCAACGAGTCGATCAAACCCTTGTTG
Source organism: Micromonospora sp. NPDC005203 (assembly GCF_042872705.1). Classification (NCBI taxonomy): domain Bacteria; kingdom Bacillati; phylum Actinomycetota; class Actinomycetes; order Micromonosporales; family Micromonosporaceae; genus Micromonospora; species Micromonospora sp. NPDC005203. The sequence continues at coordinate 260,150 of NZ_JBIAKV010000002.1, forward strand.
ACCGGGCCGAACGCATCCATCACCTGGCCCGGGTTCGCGACCCGGGCCAGCACGGACGTGCGCAGCTCGATGAGACTGGACACCCCGTCCAGGGCGTGGTCGACCCGGTCGGTGAGCGCGCCGCTGCGCCCGGCCCGCAGGTCGGCCACCCGGTCGTCCACGTCGGCGGACTTGCGGACCACCTCGCCGCGCTCGACCCGGCCGAGCAGGAAACCGACCGAGAGGATGCGTTCCTGCTGGAGGTCCTGGACGAGGCTGCCGACCCGGCTGGCGAGCCGTACCCGCTCGGCGGTGTCGCTGGCCCGCTGGGCCGCGCCCACCCGGTCGAGCATCACGGGCACGGCCAGGCCGACCATGCTGAGCAGCGGGATCACCACGAGCAGCGCGAGCTTGCCGCGGATCCGGAGCCTACCGAGCAGCATCGAAGGCCCCCCACCGCGCGGGCTCCGCGTCGCGCGCCACGTCGGCCGGTTGCGACCCGCGCGGGTCGTTGGGCACCGGTTGCCACGAGTCTGCCGGCGCAGGGGTGTCGGCACTCTCCGTGCGGGTCACCGCCAGGGCCGCCCGACGCCGCGCCCGGCCACCGGCGGCGACCTGCAGCGCGGCGAGCCAGCTCAGCAACAGCACCGCGAGTACGCCCGCTGTGCCGATCAGCCAGCGGCTCCGGTCGAAACTGTCGATGCGTTCGACCAGCAGGGCGTCCAGTTCGGCGAGGATGACCGGCTGAAGTTGGCGGGCCGCCCGGTGCGTGTTGAGTCCGGCGGCGCTCAGATGACCGGGGTCCACCACGCTCGTGCCGTTGGCGGGAGCGGAGTACGCGGCCAGCGCCTCCACCGAGCGTTGGTAGGTGTCCAGTGGGGTGAGGACGTTGGCACCGAGATCGGTGCTCTCCGAGCCGTCCACGGCGGAGCGCAGGTTGTCGACGAGGTCACCGGCGGGTGCCAGGGCGGCCACCCGCAGACCGGTCAGCTCCATCATGCCGCGTGGTTGCTCGGCGGCCGGTCGGCGGGAGACCAGCATGCCCAGGTCGGCGAGCCGGCCGGCAGCCACCACCGCCTCGGGCAGTTCCTGACCGGCGCTGTCCTGGAGAAAGAAGGAGTCAGCGACGGGATCACGGACCAGCCCGGAACTCTCCCGGACCTTGCGGTGCAGTGCCAGCAGCAGGTCCGAGACCTCGCTGTACGCCGTGTAGGCGGCCTCCGGGTCGGCGGGGCCGCGGCCGCGCAGTGCTTCCACCTTGGCGCGTACCCCGGCCCAGCGTTCCTGGCTGAGCAGTTCGGCGCCGATGCGGGCGTCCACCGCGGCGGCCTCCTCGACCGCCCGGTTCAGCGCGTCGCCGGACACGGGTCGATTGCTGACCGCGGCGGACTGGGCCTCCACGAGGGCGTCGGTGACCGAGCCCAGCGCGGTGACGTACTGCACGCCGAGTCGCTCCCGGACGGCGAGGTCCCGGTCGTCGGTGGTCTGCTGCCAGGCGGACGTGACGAGCAGACCCACCGGTGCCAGGAGTACCCCGACGAGCAGCAGCGGCAGCAGTCGGCCCAGGGTGGACGGACGTCGACGGGCCCGCGGCGCGGGGACTGTCATGGTTGTGTCTCCTCCGGCATGGGGCGCGGATCGGCGCGGTGTCGGGTGACCCCGACAAGTCCCGTGCACCGGACCGGAAAACTAACCGACCCCCTTGCTGGTCAGGCCTCGATGGACGAGTCAGGTTCGCGTCAGTTCGAGCAATGTCACCATTCGCCCCCGTTCTCGACACTCTCTGTTTCGTCAGTGGGTGTGACATGGAGGGATGCAGGCCGATATCCGTGAAAGATCGGAATTCACGGGATCCGAACTCAACTCACTGTGCCGCGTCGGACATGGCGCGCTCGCTGCCGTCCGTGCACCGATCGGGGCAACCGGACGGACGTACGGCGGATCTCAGCCAACGCTCAGGCTGCGGGCCGTACCGTGTGCCGCATGACATCGCCGTCGCCGGCCGCCTGGTTTCGGCGTGCCCTGCCCACCCGACGCCGCGCGATCGCCGCGGCGGCGGTCGTCGTGCTGCTGGCCGCCGCCGTGACGTGGGCGGTGTGGCCGCACGGGTCGGGCGTTCGCAGCACGAGCGAGATGCTCACCGTCCGCTCCGGACCGTCCGACGACCAGCCGGTGGACCTCGACACCACCTTCTACCTGCCCGACGACGCGTCATCCGGTCGGAAGGTCCCGGCGGTGCTGTTGGCACACGGGTTCGGCGGCACCAAGGAGTCGGTGCGCTCCGACGCGGAGGAGTTCGCCGGGCGCGGCTACGCGGTGCTCACCTGGACCGCGCGGGGTTTCGGCCGCAGTGGTGGCGAGATCCATCTGGACAACCCGGACCACGAGGTGCGCGACGCGTCTCGGCTGCTGGACTGGCTGGCCGCCCGACCGGAGGTCCGCACCGACGCCGCCGGTGACCCGAAGGTCGGTGTGGTCGGCGGCTCGTACGGCGGTGGGTTGGCGCTGTTGCTGGCCGCCCAGGACCGTCGGGTCGACGCGATCGTCCCCATGATCACCTGGAACGACCTGTCCCGTGCCTTCCTGCCGGAGAGCACCGGTGGGGCGCCGACCGAGGGCGTGTTCAAGAAGGGCTGGGCCGGTCTCTTCTTCGGCGGCGGCGGCAACGTGGGTTCCGGCCCGGCGGGGCTCTCCGGCGGGACCGCCGCCCAGCCGCAGGGCGCACCGGCGTCGGCGGGCCCGCCCAGCCCGGGGCCGGGCGCCGGTCCGGGCAGCGGTCCCGGTGGTGCCCCGGCCGGTGCGGCCGACCCGTCCTGCGGCCGGTTCGCGGCCGACGTGTGCGCCGCGTACCTGCGGATCGCCACCACCGGGCGGGCCGATCAGGCGGCCGTGGACCTGCTGCGCCGCTCCAGCCCGGCGGGCGTACTGGACCGGATCAAGGCACCCACCCTGCTGGTACAGGGCGAGGCGGACACGCTTTTCCCGCTCGGCGAGGCGGACGCGAACGCGAAGGGCATCGCCGCCACCGGCACCCCGGTCCGGGTCGCCTGGTTCACCGGTGGGCACGACGGTGGCAGTGGACCCCGGTCGGACTCCGACCGGGTGAAGTTCCTGACCGTCCAGTGGCTCGACCACTACGTCAAGGGCGAGGGCAAAGCGCCCGGTGACGACTTCACCTGGTCGCGGATCGCCGGCTTCGACGCGCTCGACCGGGGTCTGGTCGCGACCGGATTCCGCCGCGCCGACTATCCGGGTCTGACCGGCAACGCCCGCCGGGAGGTCACGGTCGCCGGGCCGGCCCAGCCGATCGCGAACCCGCCGAACGGCAACCCGGCCGCCATCTCCTCGATCCCGTTCGCCGGTGGGCTCACCTCCCTGCTGGACGGCGTGGCCGGTGACGTTCCCGGCCAGCACGCCCGGTTCGAGTCGACGCCGCTGACCGAGGCGGTGGACGTGGCAGGTGCGCCCACCGTCACCCTGCGGGCCGCGTCGCCGACCGGCACGGCGGTGCTCTTCGTCAAGCTCTACGACGTCGACAAGGACGGCGCGGCGACCCTGCCGAACGGCCTGGTCGCCCCGATCCGGCTCACCGGCCTGCCGCAGCAGGTGCAGGACGCCGCCCCGGTCACCGTGACGCTGCCCGGGATCGTCCGCCGGGTGGAGGCCGGGCACCGGCTGCGGCTGGTGGTGGCCACCTCGGACCAGGCGTACACGACGCCCGCCGAGCCGACCGTCTACACGGTGTCGGCGGACGGCGCGGTCAGCCTGCCCACGGTCGACGGCGGGCCGATCCCCACCACCGCGACCCTGTGGCGCTGGGTGCTCGCCGGTCTGCTCGCCGCCATCGCGATCGGCCTCGTCGTGGTCGTCGCCGTGCTGCGCCGCCGGCATCGCCGCGAGGACCGGTCGGTGCATCCGGAGTACGCCGACACGCCGTTGGCCGTGCGCGCGCTGCGCAAGGAGTACGCGGACGGCTTCGTGGCGGTGTCGAACGTCGACTTCGAGGTGCACCCGGGTCAGGTGGTGGGTCTGCTCGGACCCAACGGCGCCGGTAAGACCACCACCCTGCGGGTGCTGATGGGGTTGACCCAGCCGACCGCCGGGGAGATCTACGTCTTCGGTCGCCGGCTGGTGCCCGGCTCGCCGGTGCTGTCCCGGATCGGCGCGCTGGTCGAGGGACCCGGCTTCCTGCCGCACCTGAGCGGGTTGGAGAACCTGAGGGCATACTGGCGGGCCACCGGCCGGCCGTGGAAGGACGCCCAGTTCGACGCGGCCCTGGAGATCGCCGGGCTGGGCGACTCCGTACAGCGCAAGACCAAGAACTACAGCCACGGCATGCGCCAGCGGCTGGCCATCGCCCAGGCGATGCTCGGGCTGCCCGAGCTGCTGGTGTTGGACGAGCCGACGGACGGGCTCGACCCGCCGCAGATCGCCGAGATGCGCCGGGTGCTCCAGCGGTACGCCACGGACGGGCGGGCGGTGCTGGTCTCCAGCCACCTGTTGGCCGAGGTGGAGCAGACGTGCACCCACGCGGTGGTGGTGAACAAGGGCCGGATCGTGGCGTCCGGGCCGGTGGAGGAGATCGTGGGCGAGTCGCCAAGCGTGCTCTTCGACGTCAGTGACCCGGTGGCGGCGCGGGCGGTGCTGGACCGGCTGCACGGGGTGCGGGTGCTGCCCGAGAGCGACGGCCAGTTGGTGGTCGACACCAACGGCACGGCTCGCAGCGAGGTGGTGGCCGAGCTGGTGCGCGCCGGCATCGGGGTGGACCGGGTGGTGCCGCGACGCCGCCTGGAGGACGCGTTCCTCGCCCTGGTGGGCGACAACTCTCGGGGAAGCGGTGACCGGTGATGGCTGTTACTGGCGCGGGTGAGGCCCAGGGCTACCGGCCGTCGGCCACCATGCCGTTCGTGGCCGAGTTCCGTCGGCAGGCGTCCCGGCGGCGGACCCAGCTGGCGCTCGGGTTCATGGTGCTGCTGCCGTTGGTCATCCTGATCGCGTTCCAGCTCAACTCCGGTGGCGACGACGACAACGGCAACAACGAGTTCGCCAGTCTGGTGGACCTGGCCACCTCCGGCGGCCTCAACTTCACCCTCTTCTCGATCTTCGTGTCGGCGTCGTTCCTGCTGGTGGTGGTGGTCGCGCTGTTCTGTGGCGACACGGTGGCCAGTGAGGCGAGCTGGGGCAGCCTGCGGTACCTGCTGGCGATCCCGGTGCCCCGGGCCAGGTTGCTGACGGTGAAGCTGGTGGTCGCACTCGCGTACTCGGGACTGGCTCTTGTCTTGTTGGCCGGCACCGCGTTGCTGGCCGGCACCCTGCGCTACGGCTGGTCGCCGCTGCGCAGCACGGTCGCCGCCGAGCTGGAACCCACCGAGGGGCTGCTCCGGTTGCTGGCCGTGCTCGGCTACCTGGCGGTCGTACTGCTGGTGGTGGCCGGGTTGGCGTTCCTGCTGTCGGTGATTACGGACGCCGCGCTCGGCGCGGTCGGCGGCGCGGTGCTGCTCTGGATCCTGTCCAGCATCCTGGACCAGATCACCGCCCTGGGCGCGTTGCGCGACTTCCTGCCCACCCACTTCAGCACCGCCTGGCTGGGGTTGCTCTCGACCCCGGTGCAGACCGACGACGTGGTGCGCGGCTGCATCTCGGCGATCGGTTACGCGACGCTGTTCTGGGGGCTGGCGTTCTGGCGCTTCACCCGCAAGGACATCACGTCCTAGCCCTTCTTCCAGGCGCTGACGCCGATCCGGCCGGTGTTGCCCAAGTCGATCGGGCCGTCCGGATCGACCTCCTCGGCCGGCTGCCCGGCCGCGGGTGCCACCGTCAGGTACTCGCCGTTGGTGGCCACCACCGTCGGGTCGGTGACGAGGTTGCGCCAGAGCAGCACGGCCGTGGCCCGATCGTTGGGGGCGAGGGTGACCTCCCGGGGCGGTTGGTCGAAGCCCGAGGTGATCTCCTTGCCACCGTTGACCACACGCAGCAGGACCGGTTCGCGGTGCTCGTCGAACACGTGCAGCACCGGGTATCCGTTGAGCTGGTAGGGGCGGTCGCCGCAGTTGATCAGCTCCAGGCCGAGGGCGCGTAGGCCCATCGCGGCGTCGCCACCGGTCGAGCGGATCCGGACGCCGGTGGCCGGGCACGGGTCGATGCTTGCCGATGGGCTGGGCGCGGTCGGCGGCTTGCGCGGGCCGTCTTCGGCCTGACTCCGATGGTCTTCAGCAGTGCAGGCGCCAAGGACAAGAGCCGCCGCCGCCGTTGCGCTGATCCGTCGCCATGCTGCCGTGTCGCGGAGGATCATCCGCTGATCCTCGCTCACGGGGGCGTGCCGCCGTCGCCCGGCCTCGACTGTCGCGGGCCCTGTCGAGCTGCCCCAGATCTGGACCGGCGTTGCATCCCCGCCCCCCTTGCTGCACCGCTCGTCTGGCGGGGGACTCCTCCCGGTGCGGCTTTGGAGCTGAATCGTTTGTGACATCGCTCGCCGGATCACGCAATGCCGTCTGGTGTTCCTTAGTCGAGGCGGTCGCGGCGTTCGAACGTCAAAAGCTCGGCGAGGTCCTGCTCCTCCTGCTGGCGTGCCTCCTCAGCCGGCACCGCGCGTCGCCGATTGTCGTATTCGGCGTACACCTGCCCGATCCGCGCCTCAGCGGTCGCCGCCGATACCCCACCCGCGCCGCCCAACACCTGCCGTTCGTTGAAGGCCAATCCGGCGTGCCGATGTCGGCGACGGCCGGCAGCATGCCGTCGTTGAGCGCCTCGGCGAAGCCCTCGCCGGCAAGGTCACCGGCGGAGAGGATCGTCGCGGCGAACAACTCGGCCTCGATCGGATCGTTCGTCTTGATCAGGTCGGCAGCCTCGGTGACCAGGTCGTCGATGAAGTTCTGCGGGTCAAAGTCAGGGTCTGAGCACGCCGGGCAGTCGCACTGGTCCAGGTCGACGGCTCTGGTCCGACGCACGACCTGCTGGCCGGAGCGACTGGGCTTGGCGCGCTTACGGCGGCGGCTCTCGGGACTCATCCGAGCATGTTTCCACCGGTGCCGGGCGGGCTCCACAAGACCCGCCGGGGTGGTCGGCGTGAAGGGTGCAACGGGCGCCGCCGGGGAGGCGGTGGTCGCACCAGACGCGGGTACGCACGAACTGGCGGTCCTCCTCGCTCAGCGTCGTCTCGCCGAAGTCGATGGCGCTGACATGGCCGAGCGAGTCGCGTAGCGCCTCTGCCAGTGCCCGCGCGCCGTCGATGCTGGCCAGGGTGGTGGGCAGGTGCACGATCCAGCGCGGCTGTTCCTCGTACTCCGTCATGGCCCTTCCTCGTCTCTTCGGCGCCGAGGCGGGTGGGGTCGACCGGCGTCTGCCCGGACACTCGCCGGCCGGAGCCCGGCACCCGCCCCGGGCCTGCTTCAGGTGGTCGGTCCGGACAACCCCTCGGTGTACGAGGTCAGCGCCGCGACGGCGGCGGTCAGGCTCTCCGACATCAGGTCGAGGTGTTCGGCGGCCCTGGACCACTGCCCGCTCGCCACCTCGGTGGCCGGGTCGGGCTGGCCGGCGTCGATGAGTTGCCGGCTGGCGGCGTTGATCCGCGCGGGGAACTGCCCGACCCGTTCGGCTGTGGCACCCAACTGATCGCGAACGGTGTTCAACAGCTCGACCAGGTCACCGATGCTGGGATGGCCCGCGTCGGTAAGCAATCGGCGTACACCATCGGTGAGCTGGCGCTCTGCCTCGCCGGCCAGGTCGAGGGCGTCGTCCCCGCGCCGCCGGGCCTGCCGAATCGCCGGGTGGGCGCAGCCCGCGCTGGTCCGCTCCAGCAGGACGGTCGCGGCGGCCACGGCGAGGTACGTCTCGCGCAGCTCGCCGGCCACCTGGCCGACCTCCCAGGCGGCGCTTGCCTCGGGCACCGTCACGTTGGCCTCCTCGGGGCTTGGTGGGGTGCCGGGGCAGCGCGACAACCAGCCCAGATGGGGGACATCTGAACCGCCATGCACGCTGCCCCGGCAGGGGGACCGGGCGTACGCCCGGGGGACGAATCTCCTGCTGCCGAGCGAGGAGGTCCGCAGCTCAATCATAGGTGTCTAAGTTATTTAAGTCAACGTCGAAGTTGTAGGTAACTAAGTTGGCGTGTTGCAATGGTTGGGCCGAGCGAGGAGTACCGCCTGATGCCCAACCGCGTTGCTGACTACATCCGTGTCGTGGACGCCATCACCGCGCAGATCAGCGCGGGCGAACTTGCGCCGGGCGACAAACTGCCCACCTAGGCGCAACTGGCCGAGCATTACAAGATCAGTGTCACCACCGCCCAGCAGGCGTTGCGGATTCTCCGCGAGCGCGGCCTGGTCGAGGGCCACCAGGGCAAGGGCACCTATGTCGCCGGGAAGCCCAAGACGGCATAGTCAGATGGAACGCAGGTAGCCCCGCAGGTTGTCCTTCGATAGGCGCAGCAGCGTGCACGCCTCCTGGACCGACCGTCGTGCGCCGGTTAGTTGGCCGCCGACCTGTTGCAAGACTGACGGGCTTGCGCCCGCGAGCACCGTCATCAGCCAAGCGCTGTTGTTGCTGATCCGATCCATGGCGCCGAGCAGGACTTGATGGGTTCCCTCTATCGAGGCGATGACCTGCTCGATCTCTGTGGCAACGCCGCCCACACTGACAGAGCCGCTACCTGTCGGATTGCGCAGTCGACGTCCACTGCGGCGCTCTCGCAGGGTGTCGAACCCCGCCGTCACCATCGCCTTCGCGGCAGCCCCGGAAGCAGCGCCAAGTACGAGCCCGGATCCAGCCAGAACAGTTGGCGGGACTGATACGCCCTGCTTCGCTACCGCAGTGGCGGCTGCGAGGCCGAGGACTGCCCCGCCCCACTCGCTCAGCTTCTCAACGAGCTTGCCGATGCCTTCCTTCGGTGCCTCGTATCGGAGGGTGCGAAGATAGCCGTCCTGCTGCCGCGATCCGTTCCGGTATCCCCGCCGGCGATAGCTCACAGCACCGCGACTGGATCCAGGAACGCGCACTGCGTGGCGATCATCATCGGCATGTTGAGCGCGAGTTCCCGGGCAACTCCTTCTGCGGTCAGGCCGATCGGCTCCTCGCTTTCCTCCAACTCCTCTTCGTCTGCCCGCGCAAAGTAGGCACACGCCTCCCAGAGGTTCGGGTGAACGAATGAGAACGCCCACATCACATAAGCATCGTTTTGCACGGCCACGAGCGCCCGGTTGTGGTGGCCCATGCGGTGGTAGTGGGGCTCTTCGGGCGTCGAGCCCATCCCCTCGGCGGTCGGGAAGAGCCGGTAGCGCCGGAACAGATCGTCCAGCGGCCCCTCCGGGTCGAACTCCAGCAGCAAGCCACGGTCGATGAGTGATCCGACCAGGCTCTCGACCTGCGGCTGCGGGTTCGATGCGTTGAGCAGCAAGTCCACCAGCCGAGCCCGATCAACTCGTAGCTTCGAGTGGCCCTCCAGATCGAGGAAGGCGGCACCGTAGACACTGAACTCGTCCTCAGTTAGCTCAAGCATGTCCCCGCCGAGGTGAACTTCCCACGACTCGGGCTTCGGGTCGGCAGGCCGCACATAACGGTGCTGCGGCCCCAGGCTGAAACCCACTGGGATGATGACGCGAGGCATGAGCCGTCCCTTCGGCGATGCGAGTTGCGCTGACCCTACCGAAACGGGCACCCTCGGTCAGCCCTGCACAACCGATGGTGAACACCTCGGCGCCCGTGCCGGACCGTCCTGGGTGCCGCCACCTATGGCCGCAGCGTTCGTCAGCCGAGGACGTTCATGTAATTGCGGGCTGCCTGAGAACTGCCCTGTAGCAGGGTCATCGCCTCCACGAGGCGTTGCTTGCTCTGCTCGGCGCGGGAGATCGCCTCGGCGAGCGCCGGATGGCCGGTGCCTGCGGCCACAGCCCGAAGCCGACCCAGGGTTTGCTCGGTGGCCTCTACGGCGGCACGGATTTGCTGGTGTGTGGCGTTGCCCTGCTCCGCAGCCTGCGCGAGCGCCCCCTTGACTTCCTCGATGCTCGCCATCCGTGCCTCCCGACCTCGATGCGAAGCGGTCTCGCGCACTGTGTCGGGCCGGACACTATCCGACATCGGCGCGCTGCCGCCTCCCGGGCACTCGGTCGAGTCGGCAAGTTGACATTGCTGCTTACGCCCAGCTCGTGGGTTCCCATGCGCTCTGCGGCGTCGTAGCCTTGCGGGTTCGGACGACGCACACACGCTGGGGGACGACGTCTCGTGATCACTGGTGAACTGAAGAGCAGGATCGATCGGATCTGGGACGCCTTCTGGTCAGGCGGCATCTCGAACCCGCTCGAAGTGATCGAACAGATCACTTACCTGCTGTTCATCCGACGGCTGGACGAGCTGCACACGCTGGCGGAGCGCAAGGCCACCCGCACCGGGCAGCCGATAGATCGGCGGATTTACCCGTCAGGCAATGACCCCAAGGGCAAGCCGTACGAGGATTTGCGCTGGTCTCGCTTCAAGGATGTTAAGCCGGGCGCCATGTACGAGACGGTCGGTGAACACGTCTTTCCGTTCCTGCGCACGTTGGGCGGTGATGGCTCGACCTACGCCACCCATATGAAGGGCGCTCGCTTCACCATTCCAAGCCCGGCACTCTTGTCCCGAGTGGTGGACATGCTAAACGCCGTGTCGATGGAAGACCGGGACACCAAGGGTGATCTCTACGAATACCTGCTAAGCAAGATCGCGACCGCTGGCCAAAACGGACAGTTCCGCACCCCTCGACACATCATTCGACTGATGGTGGAGATGATCGCGCCTGGCCCCGATGACATAATCTGCGACCCGGCCTGTGGCAGCGCCGGATTTCTCATGGAGGCTAGTGAGTACGTCCGCCGCGAGCATCCCTACCTCTTCCACGATTCCAAACGTAATAAGCACTTCCACCGCGATATGTTCCACGGCTTCGATTTTGACAGCACCATGCTCAGAGTGGGCAGCATGAACATGTTGCTGCATGGTGTAGAGAACCCGGTCATTGAGTACCGCGACTCCCTGGCGCAAAGCGTCGCCGACGAGGCTGAGAAGTATTCAATCATCTTAGCCAACCCGCCCTTCGCTGGCAGCCTCGACACCGATAGTGTGGCTATAGACCTATCCCAGGTGGTCAGCACCAGGAAAACCGAGCTGCTTTTCCTGATACTCTTTCTGCGTTTACTTAAGCCCGGTGGTCAAGCGGCAGTAATCGTGCCAGATGGCGTGCTCTCGGGATCGGGCGCCGCCTACAGAGAGGTGAGACGCGTATTGGTGGAAGACCACAAATTGGACGGTGTGGTGAAATTGCCGGGAGGTGTTTTTCGGCCGTACACCGGAGTGTCTTCCGCCATCCTAGTCTTTACAAAGACTGACAGCGGCGGCACTGACAACGTTTGGTACTACGAAGTTTCCGCGGATGGTTGGAGCCTAGATGACAAGCGAGTGCCGCTCCTCCCGAACGATAAGCTAGGGCCAAGGCCGGCGGTCGAACTCGCTAGCGCCGACTATGCCGCAAACAATCTTCCAGATGCTCTAGCCCGTTGGGCTGAGCGAAATGGTGACGAGTGTAAACGTACGCGTGCTGAGCAGAGCTTTTGTGTGGCGAAAGAGGAGATCGCCAGCAATAACTACGATCTTAGTCTCGGTCGTTACAAAACGGTCCTTTATGAGGAGGTCGAATACGAGCAGCCTCTGCAGGTGCTTGCTGACCTCGAACGCCTAGAGGGTGAGATTCTCCAGGGCATATCCGACTTGAAGGACATGCTCAAATGAGGACTGTCACGGTGGCTAAGCTCTCTGAACTGGCCTCAATTAATCCGAGGATCGTAGACAAGCCTAATCTCGATGATGTCGTGGCCTTCTTGCCGATGGCGGTAGTGGACGCCGAGCTAGGTACCGCGGTGGCGCGTGAAGAACGGTCTTTCCGGGTGGTGTCTAAAGGGTTCACGCTCTTCGAGGATCGAGACATACTGGTCGCAAAAATCACACCCTGCTTTGAGAATGGGAAGATCGCACAAGCTGAATTAAGTACACGAATAGGTGCGGGATCGACCGAATTCCATGTGGTTCGACCTGATCGGTCTCGCGTAAACGAGCGGTTCTTGCTGCACCTTCTGCGTCATCCGAGAATTCGCACCGCAGGCGAGCAGCGGATGACAGGTAGTGCGGGTCAGCGCAGGGTTCCGGCGTCCTACATTGCAGGGCTTGAGATGCCGGTGCCACCGCTTCCCGAACAAGAGAGGGCTGCGGATGTTCTTGATTCGGTAAACGGCCTGCGCGTTAAGAGGCGTGCAGCACTGACCCGATTGCGAATGCTCACTCAGTCCATCTTTTTGGAGCTATTCGGGGACCCTGTCCGCAATGATCGAGGGTGGCCTAGGGTTCCACTCGGGTCGTTGCTCCAGCAGATTCAGAGTGGGCATAGCCCTCGATGCATGGATAGGCCGGTGGTGGATGGCGAATGGGGTGTGCTCAAGCTGGGTGCCGTCACTTCATGTGAATTTAATCCCGATCAAAATAAGGCTCTTCCGCATGGTATTGAGCCGCACTTGGAGGATGAGGTTCAGGCAGGCGACCTCCTGTTTTCGCGTAAGAACACTCGCGAATTGGTCGCCGCATGTGTTCTCGTGCAAGAAACTGTGCCGCGACTTCTTATGCCGGATTTGATATTCAGACTCAAGCTTGCCGATAAAGCGGACGTTGATCCCGCCTTCTTGCATCAGCTTCTAATATTTCCTTCGAAGCGCCGGGTTATCCAAAATCTCGCAGGCGGTTCTGCGGGCTCCATGCCAAATATCTCCAAAGCAAAGCTCCGAGAGGTCCAGATCGAGCTGCCACCACTCTCGTTGCAGCGCGAGTTCGCTCGACAGTTGGAGTCGATCGAGAAAATGAAGACGGCGCAGCGTCAGCATCTGGCCGAGCTAGATTCTCTGTTCGCGTCGCTCCAGGATCGGGCCTTTCGCGGCGAGCTCTGATGTGTGATGATCGAGGGCTGTCCACGCGTTGGGGGGATCTTCGTCGATGAGCAACTTCGTGTTTCTGCGCGCCGAGTGGCCGGAGCTGTACGCTGAGGCCGAGCAGGCAGAGCTGAACGCTGCGGTCAATCCGCGTACCGCCTGTTTTTACGCACGTCGCTGCCTAGAACACGTGGTGAAGTGGCTCTACCGTTACGACGCGACCCTTGGTAGGCCCTACAAGGACACGCTCGCGGCAATGACCGCGCACCCGGCCATGAGGAGCTTGGTCGGGGATGCAATCCGCACCAAGATGGAGATCATCCGCAAGCAGGGCAACGATGCCGTCCACGGTAGTGGGCGGGTGCCTGACGCGGAGGCAGTGGTTCGCGAGCTGTTTCATGTGACCTACTGGCTTGCCCGGCGCTACACCCGCGACCCTGCCGCCGTACCCCCGAGTGCTCTTGCCTTTGATCCTGCACTGGTGCCGCGCCCGGTGGACGTGCGGGCGCAGAGCAGGGCGGAGGTCCAGGCGCTGGACGCGCAGCTTGCGGCCCGCGACGCGAAGCTGGCCGAGGCGGAGGGCAAGAACGCCACCCTGGACGCCCAGATCGCCGCCCTGCGCAAACAGATCGCGGCGGCGAAGGCCGCCAACGCGGCGCGGCCGGACGATCACGACTACAACGAGCAGGAGACCCGCGACCGCTTCATCGATTTGCTGCTCGCTGAGGCGGGCTGGCGGCTGGACCAAGAGCGGGACCGCGAGTTTCCAGTCAGCGGGTTGCCACACGGCTCTGGCAACGGTCGGGTGGATTACGTGCTGTGGGGCGACGACGACAAGCCCCTGGCCGTGGTCGAGGCGAAGCGGGCGCGGCGGGACGCGATCAGCGGTCAGCAGCAGGCGAAGCTCTACGCCGATGCGTTGGAGGCGGCCTACGGGCAGCGGCCGGTGATCTTCTATACGAACGGGTACGAGATTGCCCTCTGGGACGACATCCAGTATCCGCCCCGGCCGGTGCAGGGTTTCTACACCAAGGACGAGTTGCAGTTGCTGGTGCACCGTCGGACCAGCCGTCAGCGGCTCGCTGATCTGACCATCGACAGCGACATTGTCGAGCGGCACTACCAGCAGCGGGCCATCCGGCTGATCTCGCAGTCCTTCGAGGACGATCACCAGCGCAAGGCACTCGTGGTGATGGCCACCGGGGCGGGCAAGACCCGGACCGTCATCGCCCTGGTCGAGTTGCTGATGAAGGCCAACTGGGTCAAGCGGGTGCTCTTCCTGGCCGATCGCCTCGCGCTGGTCAAGCAGGCTGCGGCGGCGTTTACCGAGCACCTGCCCGACTTAGTCACCGTCAACCTCACCGGCGACAAGGTGGGCGAGGGGCGAGTGTACGTGTCGACGTACCCGACCATGCTGAGCCTGATCAATCAGACCGACGGCGACCTGCGCCGGTTCGGGCCGGGCTACTTCGATCTCGTCGTCGTCGACGAGGCCCACCGGTCGGTCTATCAGAAGTACCGGACGATCTTCTCCTACTTCGACTCGCTCCTCGTCGGGCTGACCGCCACTCCGAAGAACGAGGTCGACCGCAACACCTACGGCCTGTTCGATCTGGAGGACGGTGTTCCCACCGACGCCTATACGCTCGAAGAGGCCGTTGCGGAGAAGTACCTTGTGCCACCGCGTGCCGTCGCGGTCGATCTGCGGATTCCAACCTTCGGGCTTCGCTACGACGAGTTGACCCAGGAGCAGAAGGACGAGTGGGACGCGCTGGAGTGGGGTGACGGCGGCGAGGTGCCCGACGAGGTGGTTCCTGCGGCGGTCAACACCTGGTTCTTTAACGCCGACACGATTGACAAGGCGCTTGAATTCCTGATGACTCGTGGCCATCGGGTCGCCGGGGGCGACCGGATCGGCAAGACGATTATCTTCGCCAAGAACAACCGCCACGCGCAGGTGATTGCTGAGCGGTTCGACGCCAACTACCCGCACTACCGCGGTGACTTCGCCCGGATCATCACCCACCGGATCGAGAGAGCCCAAGGGCTGATCGATTCCTTCTCCATCACGGAACGCCAGCCACACATCGCTATCTCTGTCGACATGCTGGACACCGGCATTGATGTGCCCGACGTCGTCAACCTGGTCTTCTTCAAGATCGTGCGATCCAAGACCAAGTTCGCGCAGATGCTCGGCCGGGGCACCCGGCTGCGCCCCGACCTCTTCGGCCCGGGCGTCGACAAGAAGGACTTCTTTGTCTTCGACTTCTGCGGCAACTTCGAGTTCTTCGGCCAGAACCCACCCACCACCGAAGGCTCGCTCAGCCCGTCACTCACGGAGCGACTGTTCAAGGCCAAGGTCGAACTGATCAACCAGCTCGACCAGCGCCAGGCCGCAGACGCCACCGACAGCGACGCCACCGACGGTACGCGCAGCATCGCCGGCCTGCGCTGGGACACCGCCCGTGAACTGCACAACAGGGTAAGCGGCATGCGCCTGGACAACATCGTTGTGCGCCCGCACCGCCGTTGGGTCCAGCACTTCGTCGAGATCGAGAACTGGCACTGGCTCTCTCCGGAAGCCTCGGCGGAACTCGCCGCCGGGCTGGCCGGTCTGCCCAGCGAGGTGCGCGACGACGCCGAGGAAGCCAAGCGGTTCGACCTGCTGATCCTGCGATTGCAGCTTGGCCTGCTCACGCCCGACAGCCGATTCAATCGGCACCGCACCGAGGTGCAGGAGATCGCCTCCGTGTTGCTAGAGCAGACCACGATTCCGGTGATCCGCACCCAGGAGCAGCTCCTAGAGGAGGTTGCCGGCGACGAGTGGTGGCAGGACGTCACCCTGCCGATGCTGGAGCTGGCCCGACGGCGGATCCGTGGCTTGGTCCGACTTGTGCCCAAGGCCCGACGGGCCGTGGTCTACACCAACTTTGCCGACGAGATCGATCAGATCGTCGAGATGTCGTTCGCTGGTGTCGGTGTCGGCACCGACCTGGACCGATTCCGCGAGAAGATGCGCGTCTACCTGTGGACCCACGAGGACCATGTAGCGGTGCAGAAGCTGCGCCGCAACCGGCAGCTTTCCGGCACGGACCTGGCCGAGCTGGAACGGATGCTCGGCGAGAGCGGTGTCGGTGACAAGCAGGACATTGACCAGGCCCGGCGTGCTTCCGAGGGCTTGGGCCTGTTCATCCGAACCCTGGTCGGGCTGGACCGGGCGGCGGCTCAGGAGGCGTTCAGCGAGTTCCTGACCGACCGGACGCTCAACGGCGCCCAACTCGACTTTATCAACCTGATTATCAACGACCTGACGATGAACGGTGTCATGGAGCCGGTGCGCCTCTACGAGTCCCCGTTCAACGGGGTCGCGCCGCGCGGCCCCGAAGCCCTGTTCTCCAACGACGACGCCGATCGTATGGTCTCGATCCTGCGGACGATCAAGAACAACGCCATCTCGGCGAGCGAAGTCGCGTGACCGGAAGGCAGCTCGCTTAGAGACGAGTAAAGCCCAACTCAGGACAGGGCTGGTTCGCGGCGAAGGGCGCTCGCCATCCGTTTCGGCTGCTCGCCATGCCGCTCACTACCGCATCCGCCCCAGCGAGGTGACCGACGGTTACTGCCGACCGTCGGCTGCGCCCACCGCCCCAGGTAGGGGTAGGAATTACTCATTTAGGGTCGGTCGAAGACCTTGATCGACCGAATTCCTGCTCTTCGGCAGGCGATCAAGGGGGTGGGGGCCTGGATCTGCCCCGATGTGGGGCAGCTCGACAGGCCGTACCCACAGTATGGGAGCGTGCCCACGGCGATTGGCGCGTCCTCGAATTTGTTCTATCCGCAGCTCAGGGGACATGGCCTCGCGCCTGCGACGTTACGGGCGCTCGACGTGGGACTGTGGACACCGGTACATTCCGACCAGGGACTTTCCCACTAGCAAGGAACTTGTAACCTTCGATACTTTCATGCCTCACATTGAAGAGATCCGCACCCTTCGATGGAGGTACCGATGAACGCTTCTCGGCTCGGCGGGCCGACCCTGTCCCTGTTCCGCATCGTGATCGGCCTGCTGTTCACGTTGCACGGCCTGACCTCGGTCTTCGGGTTGTTCGGCGGCAATCCGATGACCGGTACGGCGATACCCCTCGGCACCTGGCCGGGCTGGTGGGCCGCACTGATTCAACTGGTGTGCGGCGTACTGGTGCTGGCTGGGCTCTTCACCCGGCCCGCCGCACTCCTCGCATCCGGCTCGATGGCATACGCCTACTTCGTCGTGCACCAGCCGGACGATCTGCTGCCGCTGCACAACGGTGGTGAGCTGTCGGCGCTCTTCTGCTGGTCGTTCCTGCTGGTCGCGGCCCTCGGCCCGGGTTCCTGGGCGCTCGACACGCTGCTCGCCCGTCGCCGCGACGTTCGGCCCGCGCCAGTGGTGCCGGCGACCGAGCCCAGCTCGATGGTCATCTGACTGCACCCGTACCGCGCGTCGCCGGAGCCTCGACGAGGCGGCCCCGGCGACGCGCCCGGTCAGTCGCACCCGCCCCACGCGAGGGTTGGGGCGACGACGCGGGAGCGTCAGGCCGAGGTGCGTGCGCCGAGCACCGCGTCCAGGAGGCCGGGGTAGAGGCGGTCCAGTTCGTCGCGGCGGAGCCGGACCAGGCGGCTGGTGCCGGCGGCCCGGGTGCGGGTCAGGCCGGCCTCGCGCAGGACCTTGAGGTGGTGGCTGCGGGTCGCCTTGGAGACGCCGAAGTCGAAGCTCCCGCAGGCCGCCTCGCCATTCTCGACAAGCGCCCGCACGATCTGTAGCCGCACGTCGTCGGCGAGTGCGGCCAGCACGCTGGTGACCGGTACGTCGGTCAGGTCGGGTTCGTGCGGCTCCATGTGACCAGTGTAACCCTTGTTCGACAACCTTCGAACAACGTCCTATGGTCGACGTCGTTGGTTCGACGATACTCGAACATTGGAGCTGACGATGCGACCCCGTGCCGCCGCCTACCCGCTGCTCGCCGTGCTCGGTTGGGGCGTGATGTTCCCGGTCCTGGCCAGTGCGCTGACCCGGGTCGACCCGCTCAACCTCACCACCGCCCGCTACCTGCTCGCCAGCGCCATCCTGGTCGCGATCCTGCTGCTCCGCGAAGGTTCCGGCGCACTGCGGCACGGCGGTCGGACCGGCGAGATCGTGCTGCTCGGCGTGGTCGGCTTCGCCGGCTTCAACGTGCTCACCAACCTGGCGCTCGAACACGCCGCCCCGCAGCAGATCGCCCTGTTCGTGGCTACCACCCCGTTGATCACCCAGTTGGTCCGCTGGGCGCGCGACGGCGTACGGCCGAAGCCGCTCCTGCTGGCCCTCTCCCTGGTGGCGCTCCTCGGAGTCGGCCTGGTGATCACCCGCGGGAGCCTGGCCGGGCTCGGCCAGTTCGGTCTCGGTGGGCTGATGATGATCGGCGCGGTCCTCGGCTGGGGCATCTACACACACGGTGCCAGCCGGTTCGGCGACTGGTCCCCACTGCGCTTCACCACCCTGACGGCGCTCGCCGGCACGGCGGCCATGCTGGTCACGAGCATCGGCGCGGACGCCGTCGGCTGGCAGCACGCGCCGGCCGCCGCCGACCTCGCGGCGGTCACCCCACAGTTGGCGTACGCCGTGGTCGTCGGCGCGGTGATCGCGGTGCTGGCCTGGAACACCGGTGTGCAGCGGCTCGGTGCCGCCAACGCGGCGCTGTTCATGAACCTGGTTCCGGTCACCACCTTCGCGGTGCAGATCGCCCGCGGCTACCGCCCGGAGCCCATCGAGCTGGTCGGGGCTGCCATCACGATCGGTGCGCTGGTCGCCGCCAACCTCGCCACCCGGCCTCGGATTCGGCCCTCGTCGCCGCCGCGGTCGACCGCGACCACGGACCAGATCGCCGTGGTCGACCCGGTCGCGGTGAGCGCCCGCTGACCCACCCGCCGGTGCCCTCAGGCCCAGCGAGCCCTGCTGGCCGCCCTCGGTGCCGTGGCGATCTACCTCGGGGGGCGCCGCCGCCGGTAACTCGCTGAGTTGTTCGGCTCACAGCGTGGGATCCGCGGTAGAGGCGACGGAGATAGTTGCCTAGACTCGACGGCACAACTGCATACCTCATCCAGAGGGGCTGAGGGATACGGCCCGACGACGCCCCGGCAACCACCCCGCGCGCTCACCGCTGAGCGACCCGTGGGGCAGGTGCCAATTCCGTCCCCGCCGCACCGTGCGATGTGGGGAAAGATGAGAGGACCCTCGACATGACGTCGACGCTCGCCGCCTCCGGCATCGACACCTCCGCCAGCCCCGCCCGCGCCCTGGTCTGTCGCGCCTGTTCGGCCCGTTACCCGCTCGTCGCCCAGCACGCCTGCTACGAGTGTTTCGGCCCCCTCGAAGTCGACTACGACACCACCGCACTGGCCACCGTCACCCGCGAGCAGATCGAGGCCGGCCCGGAGAACATCTGGCGCTACGCGGCACTGCTCCCCGCCGGTCAGGACCCGGCCAGCCGGGTCACCCTCGACCCGGGGCTGACCCCGCTGGTGGCGGCCCCGCACCTCGCCGCCGAACTGGGCATCACCGCGCCGCTGTGGGTCAAGGACGACAGCGCCAACCCGACCCACTCGTTCAAGGACCGGGTCGTCTCGGTGGCGCTCACCGCCGCGAAGGCGCTCGGCTTCACCCGGTTCGCCTGCGCGTCCACCGGCAACCTGGCCAACTCGGTGGCCGCGCACGCCGCCCGCGCCGGGGCGCCCTCGGTGGTCTTCATCCCCAGTGACCTGGAGCAGGGCAAGGTCATCACCACCGCCGTCTACGGCGGCGAGCTGGTCGCCATCGACGGCTCGTACGACGACGTCAACCGACTCTGCGGCGAGTTGGTGGAGACTGACGAGTTCGAGGACACCGCGTTCGTCAACGTGAACGTCCGGCCGTACTACGCGGAGGGCTCCAAGACCCTCGGCTACGAGGTGGCCGAGCAGCTCGGCTGGCGCATCCCGGCGCAGGTGGTCATCCCGATGGCCAGCGGCGAGCTGCTCACCAAGATCGACAAGGCGTTCTCCGAGCTGGTGGAGATCGGCCTGGTCGAGGCGCCGGCCGGCGGCTGGAAGGTCTTCGGCGCCCAGTCCGCCGGTTGCAACCCGATCGCCACCGCGCTGCACGCGGACACCGACACGATCATCCCGGTCAAGCCCACCGGCATCGCCAAGTCGCTCAACATCGGCGACCCGGCCGCCGGCGTCTACGCGCTGGAGGCGGTCCGCCGCACCGGCGGCTGGATGGAGTACGCCGACGACGACGAGATCCGCGCCGGCATCCGCGATCTGGCCCGCACCACGGGCGTCTTCGCCGAGACCGCGGGCGGGGTGACCGTGGCGGTGCTCCGCAAGCTCGTCGAATCCGGTCGGCTCGACCCGGCCGCGGAGACCGTCGTGTTCAACACCGGTGAAGGTCTGAAGACCGTCGACGCGGTGGCCGGCGAGGTCGGACCGACCCACCACATCAAGCCCTCGCTGCGCGCCGCCCGCGACGCCGGCCTCCTCGGCTGACCGTCTGGCCCTGGCCCTGCCTTGCCCTGCCCTGACCGTCCTGCCCTGCCCTGCCCTGCCTCCGCGTCACGGTCGCTTTGCCCGCTTTGTGGGTATCGTCGGCCTTGGCTGGCCTTGGTCCACTCGGGTTTCTGGAAGTCGGGGTGTCCCCGCTGTCGGACACCCCGACTTCAATGAAACCGAGTGCATCAAGCGGTGGGTCGCGCTGCGGTGGGTCGCGGGTGCGATGGGTCGCGCTGTGTCTCGCCGGGCCGGTGGATCAAGCGTTGTCCGAGGCGGGCCGAGTGGATCAGTCTGTGACTGAGATTTCGCTGTGAGTGTGGAAAACCCGCCGCTGTGGACTTGACGGCAGGAACCGGACGGCGCAAGATGCTCCGTGCGGGAGGGCATTTCGCCGAAGACTTTTGAAGTTCTTGCGACCCAACGCCGGAGGCGTTGTGCGAGTGTCCCTCCCGACCACGTTCGATCGGGCCAGCGAGTAATTCGCTGGCCCGATCGCTTTTCCGGGCGCAGGCTCAGCGCCATGAGCATCACGATCGCGTCGTTCGACGGCACCGACCGAGTCGCGGTCGACGAGGCGTACCTGATCGGCGCGGCGGCCAAAGACGCCGATCTGCCGGACCTTCCACCCTTCTGTCGGCGACGCTTCGACGCGATCTTCCACACGCCGATGCCCGGTGTCGAGTCGCTCTGGGCGCTGGCCCGGCTCGACGGGGTGCCGGCCGGTCACCTCCAACTGGACCTGCCCTACCTCGACAACACCGACAACGCCAGCGCGGAGCTGACCGTGCATCCCGATCTGCGGCGGCAAGGCGTCGGTCGGGCGCTGCACGAGTACGGGGTGCGCCTGCTCCGCGAGCGCGGCCGCAAGCGGATGGTCGCGATGGCCGTCTCCGCACTGCCCGGCGGGCCGGCCCGAAGCGGGGCGGGCGACGCGTTCGCCGCCGCCACCGGTGCCCAGCCCGCCCTCGCCGAGGTGCGCCGCCGGCTCGTTGTCGACGAGATCGACCGGCTCGCGCTGCGGGCGGCGCTGGCCGAGGCCCAACCGCGTGCCGAGGGCTACCGGTCGGTCTGCTGGCAGGGAGCGACCCCGCAGGAGTACGTCGCGGACATCGCCTACCTCGACGGCCGGCTGATGATGGACGCGCCCATGGGTGACGTGCAGTGGGAGCCGGAGCAGGTGGACGCCGAGCGCATCCGCGGCAACGAGCGGGCGTTGGACGCCCGGGGTCGGCGGCGCTACCACCTCGGGATGCGCCACGAGGCGACCGGTCGGCTGGTCGCCTGGACCCTGCTGGACGTGGGCGCCTCCGCCGACTGGCACGCGTACCAGCAGATCACCATCGTCGACCCGGCCCACCGTGGGCACCGGCTCGGCCTCATCGCCAAGGCCGAGAACCTGCACCACCTGCTGACCCACGAGCCGGCGGTCCGCGTGATCGACACCTGGAACGCGGCCAGCAACGGTTACATGGTGGCGGTCAACGAGCAGCTCGGCTTCCGCCCGGTGGACGCCTGGACCGACTGGCAGCTCACGCTCTGACCCGCGACCATTGGCGCTACCGCTCGCGGACCGGACTCAGGCATGAGCCGCTGTCGGGCATTTGCGCTACTGCGCGCGGACCGGACTCAGGCATGAGCCGCTGTCGGGCATTTGCGCTACTGCGCGCGGACCGGACTCAGGCATGAGCTGCTGTCGGGCATTCGCGCTACTGCGCGCGGACCGGACTCAGGCATGAGCCGCTGTCGGGCATTCGCGCTACTGCGCGCGGACCGGACTCAGGCATGATGGCGGGCATGACGGAGACCCCGCAGCCCCTGTACGACAGGCACGCCGACACCCTCAACCGTGCGCTGACCGCGATCACGGAGCGGGGCTACTGGTCCGCCTATCCCGAATCTCCCAGCCCTCGGGTGTACGGCGAGACCGCCGCCGCCGACGGCAAGGCCGCCTTCGAGGCGTACCTCGGCGGTGACTTCCCGCTCGACCAGCCGGGCACCGGCGCCCGGGTCGCCACCGAGACGAGCCCGTTCGGGGTGGAGTTGGCGGTGCGTTACCCGCACGCCGGCCCCGGCGAGCTGATTGACGCCGCCTCCGCCGCGCTGCCGGCCTGGCGTGACGCCGGCCCGCAGGCCCGGGTTGGGGTCTGCCTGGAGATCCTCGACCGGCTGCACAAGAACATCTTCGAGCTGGCCAACGCGGTGCAGTTCACCAGCGGGCAGGCGTTCGTGATGGCCTTCCAGGCCGGCGGGGCGCACGCGCTGGACCGGGCGCTGGAGGCGCTGGCGTACGCCTACGCCGAGATGACCAGGCACCCGGGCACGGCGGGCTGGGAGAAGGCCGCAGGCAAGGGCGACCCGCTGCGAATGACCAAGACGTTCCACGTGGTGCCGCGTGGGGTGGCGCTGGTGATCGGCTGTAACACCTTCCCGACCTGGAACTCGTACCCGGGGCTGTTCGCCTCGCTGGTCACCGGCAACCCGGTGCTCGTCAAGCCGCACCCGCGCGCGGTGCTGCCGCTGGCCATCACCGTGAAGTACGCCCGGGAGGTGCTGGCCGAGGCCGGGTTCGACCCGAACCTGATCATGCTGGCGGCCGAGGCGCCCGGTGAGAAGCTCGCCAGCGACCTGGCCCTGCACCGCGCCGTGAAGATCGTCGACTTCACCGGCTCCACCGAGTACGGCGACTGGCTGGAGACGCACGCCCGGCAGGCGTCGGTCTACACCGAGAAGGCCGGCCTGAACACGGTCGTCATCGACTCCACCGACGACTTCGCCGGCATGTGCCGCAACCTGGGCTTCACGCTGACCCTGTACAGCGGTCAGATGTGCACCACCTCGCAGAACATCCTCATCCCGGCCGGCGGCATCGAGACCGACCAGGGGCACAAGAGCTTCGACGAGGTGGCCGGCGGGATCGCCGCCGCCGTCGGCAAGCTCACCGCCGACCCGGCCCGGGGCGTCGAGCTGACCGGCGCCATCGTCAACGACGGGGTGCTGGAGCGGCTGGCCGAGGTCACCAAGGTGGGCGAGCCGGTGCTGGAGTCACGGGCCGTGGCCCACCCGTCGTACGCCGACGCGGTGGTGCGTACCCCGACGATCGTGAAGCTGACCCCGGACGACGCGGAGACGTACGGCCGGGAGTGGTTCGGGCCGATCTCGTTCGCCATCGCGACCGACTCCACCGCGCACAGTCTGGAGCTGCTGCGCCGCACGGTCGGCGAGAAGGGTGCGCTCACCGCGGGGGTCTACTCCACCGACGAGGCCGTGCTGGACGCCACCGAGGCGGTCGCGGTCGAGGTCGGGGTGCACCTGTCCTGCAACCTCACCGGTGGGGTCTTCGTGAACCAGTCGGCGGCGTTCTCCGACTTCCACGGCAGTGGCGCCAACGCGGCGGCCAACGCCGCGCTGACCGACGGGGCGTACGTGGCCAACCGGTTCCGGATCGTGCAGACGCGGCGTCATGTCTGATTTCTAGTTGCGGTTGGGGTTTCTGGGGTAGCCCGTTGCTCGCGGTTGGGGTTTCCGGGGCAGCCCGCCCCGCTCCGGGCGGTCAGGCTTGATCCCTGCGCGGGGCGGGCTGCCCCGAAAACCCGTTGTGGGCACGGTTGTTTCGGAACTGCCAGCTTCGGGGCAGCACACTGGTTCTGCCTTGGAATGGTTCTCGGGTCTATGCAGTTCGACGCATTTGTAGCTCGGTCAGGGCTGGGATGGTGGGGTGGGGGACGCGTACGCCGGTGTCTCTGAAGCCCAGGCGTTGGTAGGCGCGGTAGGCGCGGTCGTTGCCGACCACCACCTCCAGCAGCAACTCCCCTCGGCCGCAGGCGCGTGACCAGGCGGCCACCCCGTCGATCAGCTCACCGAGCAGCCCGTGCCCCCGCCAGGCCGGCGTGACGTAGACCGCGTAGATCACGGTGAGCCCGGGTTCGCTCGGGGAGATCGTGCCACCGGCGTGTCCGACGAGCCGGCCACCCGGGTCGGCGATGAACTGCGCGTTGCCGGGGCCGGTCGCGGTGTACGCGACCCGGGCGGCGAACTCGGTGTGCGGCCGGGCCGCCGCGTCCGCCAGGGTCTCCAGGAAGGCCAACGGTGCGTCGGCGAGCATCTCCAGACGCAGTGCCCGCATCCGGGCGGCGTCCTCCGGCCGGACCCGGCGGATCTCCGCCCGCCGGAGGGCGGTCGCGCCCGTGTCGGTGGTCATGCCCGCATGCCTATCACAGCGTCGGTGGCCGTCACGGCCGAATTGTGTACGGCAGTCGCCGCCCTGGATCCGGTGCCTCGAAACCCGACCGACCAGCGCAATCGGAGCGCCCCGGTGCATGCCCGATTGGTGGCCGTGCGCGGCGCTGACTCCTCGTGTAGCGTGCGATTTCGGTCACCTTTTTCAATGGTCGCCATCGATCGCTGAGGTGGTGGCTGGTCGGCGTCCGGCCGTGCCGTGCGCCAGGTCAGGCAACACCGCGCATAGTGAGGGAAGTGCACCGTGGCACAGGGCTCCGTGAAGTGGTTCAACGCCGAAAAGGGTTATGGCTTCATTGCCGTCGACGGCGGTCAGGACGTTTTCGTTCACTTCTCCGCGATCGAGATGGACGGCTACAAGGCGCTGGACGACGGCCAGCGGGTGGAGTTCGAGATCGCCCAGGGCCAGAAGGGTCCACAGGCCGAGCACGTACGCGTCATCGCCTGAGTTTCCCTCCCGGTCCGCCCCGCGCGTCGGGGCCGCGACGCGGGCGCACAACCGGGAAGATCGTGGCCCTTCCAGCCAATGCTGAGCAGCGTTCAGGACTGACCAGCCGCCCGCGCCCACCCCACCCTCCGGGCCGGGTGGGTGATCAGCGGTGGCCAGGAGGAGGCGCGCGTCGCCGCGCTCGGCGCGGATCCCTTCACGTCGCCGGGCACCGCGGTCGGGGCGGTGGCGGTGATCGGGGTCACCGCCGTACTTGCCCTGCCGGCCCACCTGGCCCAGTTGATCCGTCTGCTGGTGACATACGTCGAGCAGCGCGCCCATGAGGCGCCGGTGAACACTGCCGGACTGGCCGCGGAACTTGGCTGAGCGGCCCCATCGTGCTTGCACTCGGCAGGGGAGAGTGCTAAACAAGTCATTGGCACTCGCGTACCGTGAGTGCCAACGGCCGGGACGGTGGGGCCAGGTTGCACCGGCGTGGAGACGCCGGAGCGGCACATGGCCGGTCGTCGCGGGCTATCCGGCCCGGCCGAAGGACGTCGTCGTCGCCTGGTGGCGACGTCCCAAGTGCGTAAACCAGGCGGCCCATCCGGGACACACACTCGGGTGGCCGTGAGTGTCCAGGAGGACAACGCCGTATGGCAAAGATGATCGCGTTCGACGAAGAGGCGCGCCGTGGCCTCGAGCGTGGCATGAACCAGCTCGCCGACGCCGTAAAGGTGACGCTCGGCCCCAAGGGCCGCAACGTCGTGCTCGAGAAGAAGTGGGGTGCCCCCACCATCACCAACGATGGTGTGAGCATCGCCAAGGAGATCGAGCTCGAGGACCCGTACGAGAAGATCGGCGCTGAGCTGGTCAAGGAGGTCGCCAAGAAGACCGACGACGTTGCCGGTGACGGCACGACGACGGCGACCGTCCTGGCCCAGGCCCTGGTTCGCGAGGGCCTGCGCAACGTGGCCGCTGGCGCCAACCCGATGGCCCTGAAGCGGGGCATCGAGGCCGCGGTCGCGAGCGTCTCGGAGGAGCTGTCCAAGCTCGCCAAGGACGTCGAGACCAAGGAGCAGATCGCCTCCACCGCCTCCATCTCCGCTGGTGACAGCACCGTCGGCGAGATCATCGCCGAGGCGATGGACAAGGTCGGCAAGGAAGGCGTCATCACCGTCGAGGAGAGCAACACCTTCGGGCTGGAGCTGGAGCTCACCGAGGGTATGCGCTTCGACAAGGGCTACATCTCGGCCTACTTCATGACCGACCCGGAGCGTATGGAGGCCGTCTTCGACGACCCGTACATCCTGATCGCCAACAGCAAGATCTCGTCGGTGAAGGACCTGCTCCCGATCCTGGAGAAGGTCATGCAGTCGGGCAAGCCGCTGCTGATCATCGCCGAGGACCTGGAGGGCGAGGCCCTCGCCACCCTGGTGGTCAACAAGGTCCGTGGCACCTTCAAGTCGGTCGCCGTCAAGGCGCCGGGCTTCGGTGACCGCCGCAAGGCCATGCTGACCGACATCGCCATCCTCGCCGGTGGCCAGGTCATCAGCGAGGAGGTCGGCCTCAAGCTCGACGCCGCCAGCCTCGACATGCTGGGCCGCGCCCGCAAGGTCGTGGTGACCAAGGACGAGACCACCATCGTCGACGGTGCCGGTGACGCCGAGCAGATCCAGGGCCGGGTCAACCAGATCCGGGCCGAGATCGACAAGAGCGACTCCGACTACGACCGCGAGAAGCTGCAGGAGCGGCTGGCCAAGCTGGCCGGCGGCGTTGCGGTCATCAAGGTCGGCGCGGCCACCGAGGTCGAGCTCAAGGAGCGCAAGCACCGCATCGAGGACGCCGTTCGCAACGCGAAGGCCGCCGTCGAGGAGGGCATCGTCCCGGGTGGTGGCGTCGCGCTGGTGCAGGCCGGCAAGACCGCCTTCGACAAGCTCGACCTGGTCGGCGACGAGGCCACCGGTGCGAACATCGTCAAGGTCGCGCTGGACGCCCCGCTGCGGCAGATCGCCGTCAACGCCGGCCTTGAGGGCGGCGTCGTGGTGGAGAAGGTCCGTAACCTCGAAGCGGGTCACGGCCTCAACGCCGCCAACGGCGAGTACGTCGACCTGCTGGCCGCGGGCATCATCGACCCGGCCAAGGTGACGCGCTCGGCGCTGCAGAACGCCGCGTCCATCGCGGCGCTCTTCCTCACCACCGAGGCCGTTGTCGCGGACAAGCCGGAGAAGACCCCGGCTGCCCCGGCCGGCCCGGGTGGCGGGGACATGGACTTCTGAGTCCAGTTCCGACACCGAACGGGGCGGGCCGCTGACGCGGTCCGCCCCGTTCGTCGTCAGGTCGGCAGTGGGCGCTGGTTGCGCCGCTTCTGCGCCCGGTTGTACGGCGGAAGCAGTTTGATCGGCGCGTCCACCATCTCCCGTGGCTCCTCGACGACCGCCGACTCGCCGTCGGTGGTCATCTCGGCCAGTTGCTCGGCGTCGCCGTAGTCGAGCCGATCGAACGGCACGTGCCCGGGAAGCTCGCCTACCGGTTTCCAGGTGATCGGCGGGCCGTCCTCGGTCTGGTCGTCATCCGTGGTCATGGCTGCCTCCTCTACCAAGACGGTAGGGGGCGTCGATGGCAGACGCGGGCGAATGAATCAATGCCCCTTTTGTTCCGGTTGTGCCACCGACAGGGCTCGCCGGTACAGGAAGAAGACCCGCTCGATCCGGGCACCCGCGCTGCCCGAGTAGAACGGCACCGGCCCCACCCAGCCGATCTCCGCCCGGGTCAGCCCCGCCGCCTGCTGATCTCGCAGGCACCGCCGCAGCAGCACACCGCCGATGCCCGACCCCTCGGCCGCCGGCGCGGTGCCCATCGGCCCGAACCAGCTCGGCCGGGACGACCCGTACGCGGCGAAGCCGAGCACCTCGCCGCCCCGCTCCGCCAGGTGACAACCGGCGCCGTCCCGACCCACCGACCCGGCCAGCTCACCGTCCCACGTACCGCCGAAGGTGGACCTGGCGAACGCGGTCAACGCCGGCAGGTCCGTCGGCTCCGCCCGGCGTACGGTGACGCCCTGCCCGGCCAGTCGCCGCTCCGCCGCCTCGGTGGACCGCAGCGCCGGCGACCCGTCGTACGACAGATCCGCGGTCATGTTCCAGGCGGTCCGGTCCTGCTGGTAGCCGAGCGCGAGGGCGGCGCAGACCGCTGGCGTGTATCGGACGTCGATGCCCGGCCAGGCGTAGTGCGGCGGGTTCCCGGCCAACAGAACCTCGGTCACTCCGCGCTCGGCCAGCACCTGCTCGGCCCGCCGCAGCAGCGCCCGACCGACGCCCCGGCGGCGGTGCTCCGGCAGGACCGCGACCAGGTCCACGTGCCCGACACCCGGCTCGATCGCCGACACCGAGCAGAGCAGCACCCCGACCAGGTCCACACCCCGGTACGCGCCCAGCCCCACCACCGGACGGTCGGCGGCGGCCCGCGGCCAGAGAACGTCCACGATTCCGGCCGCCTCGGCGGAGTCCTCGGGCAGATCGAGAGCCTGCTCGCAGAGCCGCGCCACGGCGGGGGCCAGGTCGGGGGTCAGTTCGGTGACGGTGATCTCGGCGTCCATGGTCGCCGACCCTAGATCACCGGGTGCCGGTCCGGGTACCTCACCGCCGGGCGGCCTGGACGGCCGCGTACGCGTCGACCTGGCCCGAGCCGGTGACGTTGGACGGACCCCCGCAGGCGTCGGCCGGGTTGTCGGAGCGGTAGGTGGGTGTCGCCGCCGTCGCGGTGTCCCGCAGGATCTGCCGGGTACGGTCCACGTCGCCGACCAGCGCCGGGTTCGCCGACCACATCAGCGCGACCACCCCCGCCACCTGCGGGGTCGCCATCGAGGTGCCGTCCAGCGCGGCGTACGTGCCGCCCGGCATCGCCGACACCACACCCACGCCCGGGGCCAGCACGTCCGGCTTACCCGGGCCACCGGGCGCCGGCCCGCGCGAGGAGAACTCCGCGACCCGGCGCTGCGCGTCCACCGCGCCCACGGTCAACACGTCCGCGTACGGTGCCGGCGGGTCGTCGATCGACGCGCACCACGGCCCGGTGTTACCGGCGGCGGCGACCACGAAGATCCCGGCGGCGTCCAGCGCGGCGGTGGCCGGCCGCAGCACACCCCTGTCGCAGCCCTCGATCGGCGGGCAGCCCCACGAGTTGGTGAGTACCTGCGGGGCGCGCTCCGGACGGCCGTCGGTGAACGGGTCGCCGCCGACCGGGAAGGGTGCCAGCATGAACTGGAGACAGTCCAGGTAGTGCGCGGGGCTGCCGAGGTTGCGGTCCAGGTTGACGCAGCCCACCCACTGCGCGTCCGGCGCCACCCCGATGCCGTCCCGCCCGACGGCGCTGCCCACCGTGTGGGTGCCGTGCCCGCCCTGGTCGGTCGGGCTGCGGGTGCCGTCCCACGGGTCGTACCAGGAGTCGTCCCCGCCGCGGAACCCGGCGCGCAGAGCCGGATGGGTGCCGTCCACGCCCGAGTCCGAGCTGCCGACCACGATGCCGGTGCCGGTCACCCCGAGCTGGGACCACACCCGGTCGGCGCCGATCTGGCGGATGTTCCACTCCGGCCCGGAGGGCTTGGGAGCGGTGCCCCGACTCTGCCCCGCCGGGGCCGGTAGCGGCCGCAGGCGTTGGCTGACCAGCACCCGGGCCACCTCCGGGCGACTGGCGAGCCAGGCCCGCACCGCCGGGCCGCCGTCCACCTCGACCGCGTTCACCAGGTAGTACGAGATCGGGTCGAGTCGCAGTCGACTCAGCCCTCGGAGCAGGTCGGCCTGGCTCTGCTCGGCGGTCGCCACCAACCGCCGGTAGACCTCCGCCGCGCGGGCGTCCCGCCCGGCCCGACCTGGCTGCCCGGCCGGCAGACCCGTCAGGTCGGCCTGCGAGCGCAGCACCACGAACAGCCGCTCCCCGTACAGGCCCGGCTGGCCGGGGCCGAGGTCGACCACGCCGAACGCCACAAGCAGCACCACGGCTGCCACCGCCGCGCCCCGACGGCTCGGGGTGCGTGCCGCCGGCCGGGCGAGCAGCACCGCGTACCCGATGGCGACCAGGACGGCGACGGCGAGCCCGGCAGCGGCGGCGGCCGCCACCCAGAACGGGACGTCGCGGGTGCCCACCAGCAGCAGGGTGATCTCTTCCGGGTCGGTGAAGGCCAGCGGACCGAGTGCGGCCAGGCCCACCAGCCAGCCGGTCGCCGACCGGCCGGCGCGCGCGGCGTCGGCCGGATCGGCGGTGGGCCGCCACGTCGCGGCCCAGAGCGCGGCCAGGGCGAAACCCGCAGGTGGCAGGGTCAGCAACGCGGGCAACTGCGCGCCGGACTGGCCGGCGCCGGCCGCGACCAGCAGCAGCGCCACCCCGGCGACCAGGCCGCCGACCAGCACCAGCCGAGCCGGCCGGGGTGGCCGACCGACTGCGAACCGCGACCAGAAGGTGGCGTCCAGCAGCGTCGCGGCAAGCCCTCCGAGCGTGGCCGCCGCCAGGAGCGCGAGCGCGGTCTCCAGGAGCCCGCCGAGCGCGCCCAGCCAGGCCCACGGCAACAGCAGCGCCACCCCGGCGGCGACCGCGAGCAGCGGGACCGCGCCGAGCCGCCGTGACCGCCTGACCGGCGCCGCGTTCCCGGTGGCCCCGGGCCGGGTTGCGTCGCGGTCTTCGGTGGCCCCGGGCCGGGCCGGGTCGCGGTCTCCGGTCGCTTCGGGCCGGGTTGCGTGGCGGCTTCCGGCGGTCCCGGGCCGCGCGGGGTAGCCGTCGTCGGTGGCTGCCGGGCCGCCGACAGCGCCGGCCGCTGCGGGGTACGCCCACCGGCGCGCCGCCCAGCGCACGGCGAGCGCGCCGAGCAATGCGACACCGGCCAGCGCGGCGAGGTACGCCTCGTGGTGCACCGGCGGCACGACCCGCAGCAGTGTCAGCACCCCGAGGGTGAGTGCCCCGATCAGCCAGACCCGCCCGGTGGCCCGGACCGTCGTGGATCGGGGCAGCACGGCGAGCAGCAGGGTGGGTGTGCCCACCAGCACGACGGTGGCCAGCCCGAGCAGCGGCCAGAGCCAGCCGATCCGGTCCCGTCCGAAGCCCAGCAGCACCTGGTCGGTGAGCCAACCACCGGCCTGGGTGCCCACGGTGACCGCGACCGTCCAGCAGCCGACGAACACGGCCGCGACCACCGGCCACGGGGAACTGGGGTCGCTGGACCCAGGATGCGCAGGTTGACCTTGCATCCGAGAACCTTACGACTCCGACGAGGGGTTTCGGCTCGACCGTCGGCTTCCGGAGCTTCGAAGACCTGTGCGGATCTTCGACACTTCCCGTTCCGCGGCGGGCCGCGCTGACGGAAACTGTCCAAGATCTCCGACTGGTCGGCCTGGATCGGGTGACGAGACGTGTCGTGCGCTGTGGGGCAGGCGCTGTGGGGCAGTTGGGCGCAGCGGGGCGGGCGGCGAATGTCGACACGGTGGCATGGCGGTTACGGTGGAAGGGTGCGTGACCCCAGTATCTCCCGATCCGTCGCCGGTCAGCTCTCGCCGATCCGCCGTGCGTCCGACCTGCGGCGGCTGCGCGCCGAGCGCTTCGACGTGCTGGTCATCGGTGGTGGGGTGACCGGTGCGGGTGCCGCACTGGACGCGGCGTCCCGGGGCCTGAAGGTGGCACTGGTCGAGGCGCGCGATCTCGCCGCCGGCACCTCCAGCCGGTCCAGCAAACTGATCCACGGCGGCCTGCGCTACCTGGAGCAGTTGGAGTTCCACCTGGTCCACGAGGCGCTCACCGAGCGTGGCCTGCTGGCCACCCGGCTCGCGCCGCACCTGGTGCGCCCGGTGCCGATCATGGTGCCGCTGCCGGCCGGACGGGGCCTGCGGGACCTGCCGGCCCGGATCTTCCGCCGCTCGTACTACGGCGCCGGGGTGGCCGCGTACGACGTCTTCGCCGGAGTCTTCGGCGGTGGCCGGGGCATGCCGCTGCACCGGCACCTGACCCGGGAGGGTGCCCGGAGGATCTTCCCGAGCCTGCGGGCCGACGCGGTGTCCGGCGCGATCCGCTACTACGACGGGCAGGTCGACGACGCCCGGCTGGTCGTCACCCTGGCCCGCACCGCGGCCAGCCTCGGCGCCACGGTGGTGAGCAGCGCCCGCGCCGTCGGACTGATCCGGCAGGCACGCGAGGTGACCGGCGTACGCGTCCGGGACCTGGAGGCGCCGCCGGGCTCACCCGACGCGGAGTTCGAGGTGCATGCCCGTACCGTCATCGCCGCCACCGGGGTGTGGAGCGACGACATGTCGCGGATGCTCAACGACGTGGGCCTGCGGCCCGGCGTCCGGGTGCGCGCCTCCAAGGGGGTGCACCTGGTGGTGCCCCGCTCGGCGATCACCGGCGAGACGGGGCTCATCCTGCGGACGGCCAAGTCGGTGCTCTTCGTCATCCCGTGGGGCGGGCACTGGATCATCGGTACGACGGACACCGACTGGCGACTGGACCGGTCCCACCCGGCCGCCTCGGCCCGCGACATCGACTACCTGCTGGAGCAGGTCAACACGGTGCTGGACCGGCCGTTGGCCACCGCCGACATCGAGGGGGTGTACGCCGGACTGCGGCCACTGCTGGCCGGCGAGGCCGACTCGACCTCGAAGCTCTCCCGTGAGCACGCGGTCTTCGAGCCGATGCTCGGGCTGCTGCTGGTCGCCGGTGGTAAATACACGACGTACCGGGTGATGGCGTCCGACGTGGTCGATCGTGCCGCCCGGCGGCTCGGTGGCGCTCGCTCGTCGCGTACGGCCGATCTGCCGTTGCTCGGGGCGGACGGCTTCCCGGCGATGTGGCGGGACCGGGCCGATCTGGCCCGCCGGCACGGTGTGCCGGTGGGCGTGGTGGAGCATCTGCTGGAGCGGTACGGCACCCTGACCCTGGATCTGCTGGCGCTTGTCGACGCTGATCCACTGCTCGCGTCTCCGCTGGCCGGTGCTCCGGAGTACCTGGCGGCGGAGGTCACCTATGCGGCGCGGGCCGAGGGTGCGCTGCACCTGGAGGACGTGCTGACCCGGCGGACCCGGATCTCGTTCGAGACCAGCCACCGGGGGTTGGAGTCGGCGGAGCACGCCGCCGAGTTGATGGGCGCGGTGCTCGGCTGGGACGCGGCCACCCGGGTCCGGGAGGTCGAGCACTACCGCGTCCGGGTGGAGGCGGAGCGGCAGTCGCAGTTGATGCCGGACGACGCCGCGGCGGACGCGGCCCGGCTCGGCGCTCCGGACGTTCGGGGTTATGCGGCCGATCGGGGCGGCGACGACGATCAGGCTGAGCTGCGGCCGTCCACTTGGTGACGAATTGTAACGTTACCGCTTGGTAACCATCGATACCGGCCCGGATGGTGGTTTCGAACGCTACCTACGGTGGGGTAGGTTTCCGCGCGTGCTTCCCCGCGCGCACCCTCGTCTGCTGCTACCGGTCGTCGCCGTCGTCCTCGGCGGCGCCCTGACCGGGTGCTCGCTGTTCAACCGGGAGCCACGGGGCACTTCGGTGGCCCAGCCGACGGCCCCGACGGGTGGTGGCGCGCAACTGGAGATCCCCACGACGGTCGCAGTCGGCCAGGTCAGTCTGGTCCAGCGGCTCGGCGAGGACGGCCCACTGCGCACCCTGAGCGTCGAACGCGACGGCGCGTGGCAGTGCCTCGACTGCGCCGGTGACGGAGTCACGTCCCGGGGCACCCTCGCCCCGGAGTTGACCGAACGGCTCCAGGTGCTGCTCGCCAACCCGGCACTTGCCGACGAGACCGATCAGGCCCGGAGATACCGCTCCACCTGCATCGACGCGCTCACGTCCAGCCTGCTCACCTCGACCGGGCTGATCACTTCGCAGGACTGCCCCGGCGAGGAGCGCACGCCGGTCGCCGGGGAGATCCTGCTGCTGCTCACCCAGGCGACCCCGGCCGAGATCAAGGGCTGACCCCGGGCCAGTTCAGGTCAAGGCTGTTCCCCGCCAGCTCAGAGCACCTTGCCCGGGTTGAGCAGACCGGCCGGGTCCAGTGCCGACTTGATCGCCTGGTGCACCCGGACGCCGACCGGCCCGATCTCCCGGGCCAGCCAGTCCCGCTTGAGCAGCCCCACCCCGTGCTCTCCGGTGCAGGTGCCGCCCAGGTCCAGACCCAGCCGCATAATCTCGTCGAAGGCCCGCCGGCCCCGCTCCACGCTCGCCGGGTCGGCCCGGTCGAGGACGATGTTCGGGTGCATGTTGCCGTCCCCGGCGTGCCCCACCACGCCGATCGGCACCTCGCACTCCACGGCGATCCGGGCCACCCCGTCCAGCAGAGCGGCGAGCGAGCCGCGCGGCACCGCCACGTCGTCGATCACCAGACCGCCGTTGCCGCCCGGGTAGGCGTCGGCGGCGAACTTCTCCATCGCCGGGTGGGCCAGCCGGCGGGCCTGCAACAGCGCCGCGGCCTCCACCGAGTCGGTGGCCGCGTACACCTCGTCGGCACCGGCCGCCGTGCACACCTCGGCAAGGTCGGCCAGGTCGTCGGCGGCCCGGGGGCCGGTGTCCGCGGCGGCCAGCAGCAGGGCCTGGGCGTCGGTGCGCAGCCCCATCGGCTGGTACGCCTCGATCGCCCGCAGGTGGGTCTGGTCCAGCAGTTCCAACAGGCTGGGGGTCAGCCCACGGGCCGCGATCTCGGCCACCGCCGCGCCGGCCGCCGCGGTCGATCCGAAGACCGCCACCAGGGTCAGCGACTCGGCCGGGGCGGGCCGCAGCGCCACGGTCACCTCGGTGATCACGCCGAGGGTGCCCTCCGAGCCGACGAAGAGCCGGGTCAGGTCGTAGCCGGCCACCCCCTTCGCCGTCCGCCGGCCGGTGCGCAGCACCTCACCCGAGGCGAGCACCACCTCCAGGCCGAGCACGTACTCGGTGGTCACCCCGTACTTCACGCAGCACATGCCGCCGGCGTTGGTGGCCACGTTGCCGCCGATCGTGGACGACTCCCAGGAGCCGGGGTCCGGCGGGTACCAGAGCCCCTGCCTGGCCACCGCGCCGGCCAGCGCCGCGTTGACCACTCCCGGCTGGACCACCGCGATCCGGCTCACCGGGTCGATCTCCCGGATCTCGTCCATCGCGACGGTGCTCAACACCACCGCGCCGTCCACCGCGTTCGCCGCGCCGGCCAGCCCGGTCCGCGCGCCCTGCGGCACCACAGGTACGCCGTGTCGCGCCGCCGCCCGGACGACCGCGACCACCTGTTCGGTGCTGCGCGGACGGGTCACCACGAGCGGGGTGCCGGCCGCGCACAGGTCCGCCTCGTCCCGCTCGTGCGCGCGCAACAGGTCCGGGTCGGTGAGCACGGCGTCGGCACCGAGCGCGGCGCGGAGATCGTCCAGGAGCGTGGTGGGGGCCATGCAGCCGAGGCTAGGTCGCCGGCAGCCGATCATCAAAGTGATCAACTACGCGGGATAGTTTGGACGTCATGCTCTATCTGGACCGGCCGGCCTGGCCGTGGCGTGGGCGGCTCTGGTCACACCTGATCAGCGACGTCTCGTACGCCGAGCTGCACGCCTTCGCCGAGGCGCTCGGCGCGCCCCGGCGTGGTTTCGACCGGGACCACTACGACATCCCCGCCGAGCGGTTCGCGGCGGCGGTGTGGCTCGGTGCCCAGGTGGTGCCGAGCCGGGAGCTGGTCCGGTTGCTCCGCGCCGCCGACCTGCGCCGCCCGAAGCACCTGGTCAGCCCGCGCCCGTCGGCGGCACCGCAGCGCTGAGCGTGGCCAGTTCCCGGCGTACGTTGCCCCGGGCCGGCTCCTCCCAGCGGGCCGCCAGCGGCGGCAGCCGGAACAGCGCGGGCAGCGCCAGCAGGCCGCCGAGCACGGCCGCCCGCCCAGCCCGGAAGGCCGGCTCCGGCACGTGCGCGTACTCCCGTCGGATCGCCGTCGCGTACCTGTCGTACGCCGCCGGGGGCGCGGCCAGCACGGCGAGGTCCGCGTCGCAGAGCAGCGCGCCGTCCCGGTCGTCCGGAACCACCACGTGCCCGGCCGTGAGCAGCACCAGCCGGCGTACCTCGGCCGCCGTGGGCACCGGCGCCCCGAGCCCGCTGAGCACGCTCTCGGCCAGCGCGGCGCTGTCCTGTTCGTTGGCGTCACCCGTGGCCCGCGGGTCGTAGACCGCGTCGTGCCACCAGGCCGCCAGCCGGACCAGGTCGGGCCGGTCGGCCAGTTCGGCGTGCTTGTCCACCACGTCGAGCACAGCCGTCAGGTGAGCGACCGTGTGGTACTGCCGGTGCGGCTCTTGCCACCTGTCGAGCAGCCGCTCCCCGGCCCGGGTCCACCCCGCACCCGGCTTCGCACCAGCACCCCGGGCTGCTGCCCGCCACCGCTCCAGCAGATCGGCCACCGGCCGAGTCTGCCGCATCCGGGCGCGGCGCGCGACGCGGAAGGATTCAGCCGGCCTGTCCCGGGTAGTCGCGCCCATGGCCGTGGCCCGGGACAAGCGACCACCAATCGTGCGACGTGCCGCGCTGCGCGACGGGCTGGTGGACGTCGACGGCGCACGGATCGCCGAGGCCACCGAGCAACTGCGCGACCGCGGCCGGGCCACCCTGCACGACCGGCTGCACCGGGTGCGGATGGCCGGCGGCCTGGCCGTGCAGGCGGGGCTGGCCGCCGGGCTGGCGTACCTGATCTCGCACAAGGTGCTCGGCAACCCGCAACCGGTCTTCGCGCCGATCTCCGCGGTCGGCACCCTCGCCGCGTCGGTGGGTCAGCGGTTCCGCCGGACCATCGAGCTGATCGCCGGGGTGGGGATCGGGGTGGCCATCGGCGACTTCCTGATCTATCTGCTCGGCACCGGGGCCTGGCAGCTCGGCCTGGTGGTCACTGTCGCGATCCTGTTCACGATCTTCGCCGGGGCGAGCGTCGCCATTGTCATCCAGGCGGCGGCCACGGCGGTGCTGATCGTGACGCTGAGCCCGTCCACCCAGAATCTGGAGATCCCGCGCTTCGTGGACGCCTTCCTCGGTGGCGGAGTCGCGCTCCTGGTGACGGCCGTGCTGCTGCCGCTGAACCCGCTCCGGGTGATCAACCGGGCCGCCCGGCCGGCGCTGGACCTGCTCGCCGCCCAGCTCGACGCCACCGCGGACGGGCTGCGCAACCGGGACCGCGCCGGCGTCCAACGCGCCCTGGACCGGCTGCGCAACAACAAGGAGGAACTGGCCACGTTGGCCGAGGCGATCGAGGGGGCGAAGGAGACCGCCACCCTCTCCCCGGCCCGCTGGCACCGCCGCAGCGAGCTGATCCACTACGCGGAGGCGGCCGACCCGATCGACCGGGCGATGCGCAACACCGGCACGCTGATCCGCCGGTCCGTCACATTGATCGAGGACGACGAGCCGGTGCCCGATCCGATGCCGGACGCGATGGGCCACCTCGCCGAGTCGGTCCGGCTGCTCAAACACGAGTTCGCCGCCGGCGAGGAACCGGAGAAGGCCCGGGAGCGGTCGCTGCGCGCGGTCAGCGAGGCCGGGCGGGCGTACGGCGCCGGCGTCGGCTTCTCCGGCAGTGTGGTCGTCGCCCAGATCCGGACCACCGCCAGCGACCTGCTGGTGGCCTCCGGGATCGAGCAGGAGGACGCGAACCGGTGGATCCGCACCGCCTTCGGCGAGCAGGAGCGCCCGATGGGTGAGCCGGCCGAGCCGGGCGAGGCGCCGAAACCGCCGACCGCCCCGCCCGTCGGCTGACAGTTACCGCGCGCCTCAGCCCAGCTCGGCGAGCGCGGCGAGCAACCGGTCCACCTGCTCGACCGTGCTGCCCAGGCCGATGCTGACGCGCAACGCCGTGGGCGGCAGGTCCCGTCGGCCGGTACGCCCCGCCGCCTCGGCGAGCAGCCGCCGAGCCAGCGGGTGGGCACAGAACAACCCGTCGCGTACGCCGATCCGGTGCGCGCTGGCCAGCCGCGCGGCCACGTCGGCGGAGTCCCAGCCGGCGACCACGAACGAGACGATGCCCACCCGGTGCGCGTCCGGGCCGAAGGTGCGCAACTCCACCACGTGCGGCAGCGCCTCGATGCCGGTCCGCAGTCGTGCCAGCAGTGCCTGCTCGTGGGCGGCCAGCGCCACCCGGTCGGCCGCGCCGAGCGCCGCGCACACGGCCGCCAGCGCGACCGCGCCGAGCAGGTTCGGGGTGCCACCCTCGTGCCGGGCCGGACCGGTTGCCCAGGTCACGTCGTGGGTGGCCGGGCCGACGTGGTTGGTGGCGCCCCCACCCGCCAGGTACGGCGGGGCGGCGTCCAGCCAGTCCGCCCGGCCGATCAGCACGCCCGCACCGAACGGCGCGTACAGCTTGTGGCCGGACACGGCCAGGTAGTCGACGTCCAGCGCCAACAGGTCGACCGGGGCGTGCGGGGCGAGTTGTGCGGCATCGAGCACGATCCGGGCACCGTGCCGATGCGCCACCCGGGCCAACTCGGCGACCGGCCACCGCTCACCTGTCACGTTGCTCGCACCTGTCACCGCGACCACCACCGGCAGCGCCGGACTGCTGCCCCGGCGCAGCTCGGTGAGGGCGGCGGCGAGGTCACGTACCGCTCCGGCGGGATCGGCTGGCACCGGCAGCCGTACCGAACCGCGGGGCCAGGGCAGCAAATTGGCGTGGTGCTCGGAGGCGAAGGTGACAACCGTCGTACCGGCCGGCAGCGACCGCGCCAGCAGGTTGAGCGCGTCAGTGGTGTTGCGGGTGAAGATCACGTGATCGTCTGCCCGGGCGCCGAAGAAGTCACCGATCGTCTGCCGGGCCTGCTCGTACGCGAGGGTGCAGCGCCGCGACAGCGCGCCCGCGCCGCGATGCACGCTGGCGTACCAGGGCAGCAGTTCTGCCACCGCGTCGGCGGCGGCCCGCGCGCAGGGTGCGCTCGCCGCGTAGTCCAGGTTGATCTCACCGGGCACGCCGAGGACGTCCAGCGGCACCGACGCGGGCGCGACGGTGGGCAGGGTGGGCAGCGAGGGAACGAGGGTGACGGGCACGCCGGAACCTCCGGGGTCAGGGACCCCGGATGCGGCATCGGGACGGGGTCCGCGCTTGCCCAGCACGCCGATCGGGCTGGGCCCGGTCATCACCCGGGGCACCCCACCGCGAACTCGACGAGGGTTGCCGGCCAGCAAGCCGGGGCTGAACGCTGGCACTCGTGACCTTCGGGCAGCATAGCGGCAACCGATGCGACCGGACCAGCCGGCGGCGGATGGCTACGCTGACCGCATGGCCGACACCCCGCCCGGTACGCCCCTGCCGTCGCCGCCCGCGCCCGCGGCCCCGTCCGTCGGCGGGGCGCCCCGGATGCCGCTGCGCCGGCTGGGCTGGCGGCGGTTCCTGGCGTTGGCCGGGGTGGTGCTGCTCATCGCCGCCTGCGCGGTGTTCATGGTCTTCAGGCTCGGCGAGTCGCTCGGCGCGCAGGCACTGCTGATCGGGGTGGCCGCCGCCATCCTGCCGGTGCCGGTGCTGGTCGCCTGCTTCCTCTGGCTGGACCGGTACGAACCGGAGCCGTTGAAGTATCTGATCTTCTGCTTCGCCTGGGGAGCATTCGTCTCCACCGCCGCCTCGCTCACGGTCAACGAATTCGCCGCCAACCGGTTCGCCGCCTGGGGGCTGCCCGACGCGCTCACCGGCGTGCTGGTGGCGCCGTTCATCGAGGAGTTGACCAAGGCGCTGGGCCCGATCCTGCTGCTGGTGTTCCGGCGGCGGGAGTGGTCCGGGATCACCGACGGCCTGGTCTACTGCGGGCTGTCCGCGGTCGGCTTCGCCATGGTGGAGAACATCCTCTACCTGGGTCGGCTGGGCTACGCGTCCGGAGCCGACCGGTACGGTCCGGTGACCGGCGTCAATCAGGTCATCTCGATCTTCATCCTGCGGATCCTGCTGTTCGGGTTCGCCCATCCGCTCTTCACCTCGATGACCGGTGTGGGGCTGGGCATCGCGGCGCGGACGGCCGACCGGCGGGTCCGGGTGCTCGCCCCGATCGCCGGCCTGCTGCTGGCGATGATGTTGCACGGCACGTGGAACCTGCTGCCCACGCTTACCCAGGCCACCGGCGAGGCGTTGATCATGCTGTACGGCTTCCTGGGCCTGATGGTGCCGGTCTTCTTCGGCATGGTGGGCTTTGCGGTGTGGTTGCGCGCCTGGGAGGGGCGGCTCACCGAGCGGACCCTGCCGGACTACGTCCGCGCCGGCTGGCTGAGCCCACCCGAGGTGGCGGCGCTGAGCAGCCTCGGCCGGCGGCACGCGGCCCGCAGTTGGGCGCGGCGGGTGGCCGGCGACGCCGGGGTGCGGGCGATGCGCGGCTACCAGTCCGCCGCCACCCGACTGGCCCTGCTGCGCGACGGCTCGCTGCGCGGCCTGGACCGCAAGCCCGCCGACCAGGAACGGACCGCGCGGGAGGAGCGGGAGCTGCTGGACGCGATGAACGCGTACCGGTCGTTCTTCGTCGGCCGGGACCCGCAGGCCCCGACGGGGGTCTGGGACGGCAGCCGCTACCACCTGCGCTTCCCGGACGGTACGCAGCGGCCGGTGGAAGCGCCGGACGACCCGGTGGTGCCGATCCCGGTGGTGCTGGCCCCCGCGCCACCGCCTGCGGTGGGCTACGCCCCGCCCGGTTGGCCCGGCCCGCGCTCGGCGGCGTCGTGGCCCACGGGACACCCCTGACGGCGGGCGCCCCCGGCCGGGGCCTCACGTCATCAGCGAGGTGAGGAAGTCCCCGAAGCCCTGGAACATCGCCATCAGCGCACCACCGATGGCCTTGAAGATCTGCGCGGCGCCGTCCGGCCGGAAGGCCATGAAGTAGATCAGGAACGCGACACTGCCCCAGGTCAACAGCTTCTTCACGAATACTGGCATCGTCCCTCCCCAGGGCCACGGTCGCCGGATGGCTTCCCGTCGTGCGGCCGGGCAAACGATGCGCGGCGCGGCCTGCTGGCCGGGGGAGGTGCCTCAGAGGTAGAGGCCGGTGGGGTCGTCCTCGATCCGCTCGGCGGCCACCGCGTGCACGTCGCGCTCCCGCAGCAGCACGTACCCGCGGCCGTGCAGCTCGACCTCGGAGCGGTCGTCGGGGTCGAAGAGCACCCGGTCGCCGGACACGATGGCGCGCACGTTCGGCCCCACACCGACTGCTGTCGCCCAGGCGAGGCGCTTACCGACCTGGGCCGTCGCCGGGATGACGATGCCGGCGGTGGAACGGCGCTCGCCCTCGCTGCCCTCCATCCGCACCAGCACTCGATCGTGCAACAGGCGGATCGGCAGGCCGGCGTCCAGATCATTGTCCGCGGTCACGCCGCAGACGCTACCGTGTGGCCGACGGCGGGTCCGCCGGTGGTTACGCCGGTGGTGGTCGGGGCATTGTGTGGCGGAACTGCCCTACGGTGTCCGGAACGGACGTATGCTGTCCGGCCTGTCGCTGTGGGCGGGCCGGTCTAACTGCCAGGAGGTGCGCTTGAGCCGCTTCGAGCGGGTACGCGGGCGGCTTCGTCGCGCCTACCACTCACGACAGGAGTCGGCCCGCGCCGACGAGGGCATTTCGCCCGACGAGTTGGGTGACGTGTCGGACGCCGCCAGGGTGGCGTCGCCCGCCGTGCCGGGGCCGACCGCACCGCCGACGGCCTCCGTCTTCGGCGCGGAACCTCCGGTGGACCTGCACAGCTCGACCTCCAGCCGGGACGACGCCGACGTCCCGCACGGGCTGCGGATCGCCGCCGCCTGGTGCTGGCGGCTGATCGTGATCGGTGTGGTCGCCTGGGCCCTGCTCAGGATCGTCAGCACCGTCAAGATCGTGATCATTCCGCTGGCCATCGCGCTGCTGCTCTCCGCGCTGCTCGCGCCGGCGGTGGGCTGGCTGCTGCGGGCTCGGCTGCCCCGGTCGCTGGCGACGGCGGTGGTGCTGGTCGGCGGTCTCGCCGCGGTGATCGGCACGCTGACGCTCGTGGTGAACGAGTTCATCCGAGGTGTGCCCGAGCTGAGCGAGAAGTCCTCGGAGGGCGTCCGGCAGATCCAGAACTGGCTGAAGACCGGCCCACTGCACCTCTCCGACACGCAGCTCGACCGCTACATCGACGAGGCGCAGGCCTGGATCAACGACAACACCTCCAAGTTCACCAGCGGCGCACTGAGCACCGCCGCCACCCTGGCCGAGGTGCTGACCGGCACGCTCCTGGTGCTCTTCGCGACGTTCTTCTTCCTGCGCGACGGCAACCGGATCTGGCGCTTCCTGGTCCGGCTGCTGCCGGTGGCCGCCCGGTGGAAGGTCGACGACGCGGGCCGCGCCTCCTGGCACACGCTCGGCGCCTACGTGCGCGCGACAGTCCTGGTGGCCTTCATCGACGCGGTCGGCATCGGCATCTTCCTGGTCGTGTTCGACATCCCGTTCGCCTTCCCGCTGGCCGCGCTCGTCTTCCTCGGCGCGTTCATCCCGATCGTCGGCGCGGCGCTCTCCGGTGGCGTGGCGGTGTTGGTGGCACTCGTCGACAGCGGCCCGGGTATCGCGTTGATCATCCTCGGAGCAGTGATCCTCGTGCAGCAGGTGGAGGGCCACATCCTCCAACCGCTGATCATGGGACGAGCGGTCGCCCTCCACCCGCTCGCGGTGATCATCGGGATCGCCGCGGGTGTCGTACTCGCCGGCATCACCGGAGCGCTGGTCTCCGTGCCGCTCATCGCGGTGCTGAACACCGGGGTCCGCCGGCTCGCCGCCCGGAGGGTCCCGGACACCCCGCCCGACGCGGTGGTCGTCGCCTCCCAGGCCCCCTGACCCACGCCGGCCGCCGTGCCCCCGGCCGGCGCTGCCAAGGTCACGCGCGATCGTGGATGTAGTGGCCTCCCCGCTCGGGGAGGCCACTACATCCTTGTTGTAGCGCGATCTTGGCGGCGCAGGCCGAGGGCGGCGCAGGGCGAGGGCGGGGCGCGGCGAGGGCGGCGCAGGCCGAGGGCGGCGCAGGGTGAGGGCGGGGCGGGGCGCGGTGCGGTGCGGCGGGTCAGGACTTGGCGAGGCGTTGCAGGGCGCCTCGGGCCACCTCGGGGCGGGTCGTGTACCAGAACGGCGGCAGCGAGCGGCGCAGGAACGGCCCGTAGCCACGGGCCGTCTCCAGCCGGGAGTCGAGCACCGCGACCACGCCCCGGTCTCCGGTCGCCCGGATCAGCCGG
Organism: Micromonospora sp. NPDC005203; assembly: GCF_042872705.1. Lineage (NCBI taxonomy): Bacteria > Bacillati > Actinomycetota > Actinomycetes > Micromonosporales > Micromonosporaceae > Micromonospora > Micromonospora sp. NPDC005203. The sequence continues at coordinate 303,432 of NZ_JBIAKV010000002.1, forward strand.
CCCACGCCCTGGGCCAGTCGCACCGCCGCGATCGGCACACTGACCGCGGAGAAGCCGGAACCACCGCCGGCGTCCACGGCCGCGGCACGGGCCGCCGCCAACGGCTCGTCCGGGCGCGGGAAGGGCAGCCGGTCGATGACGACGAGTTGGCAGGCGTCACCCGGCACGTCCACGCCCTGCCAGAGCGACATCACGCCGAACAGGCAGCTCGCCCGCTCCTCCCGGAAGCGGCGGACCAGCAGCGGCAGCGACTCCTCGCCCTGCAACAACACCGGCAGGTCGGTCCGCGCGCGCACCAGCTCCGCCGCCTGCTGCGCGGCCCGCCGAGAGGAGAAAAGCCCGAGAGTACGACCACCGAGCGCCTCGACCAGCCCGAGCAACTCCTCCCCGGCGGCGTCGGGCAGCCCGGAGACGCTGGGGCGGGGCAGGTGCGCGGCGACGTACAGGATGCCCTGCCGGGCGTAGTCGAACGGCGAACCCACGTCCAGCGAGCGCCAGCCCGGCCCCTCGGTCGCTGGTACGACAGCACTCGGGGCGGCGTCGCCGGCGAGCCGACGGCCCGGTGACTCGGCGACCGGGCGACCCGGGCCGGTGCGGGCGGCCAGTGCGGCGGCGGCGGGGGTCGGCGGGGCGGGTGGCGGGGCGTCCAACCCGAGGGCGCGGGCCACCGTGTCGAACCGACCGCCCAACGCCAGGGTCGCGGAGGTGGCGACGACGGTGCGCTCGTCGTACAGGTGGGTGGCGAGGGTGCCGGCCACCGACAGCGGCGCGACGACAAGCGCCCGACGGCTGCCGCTGTCGTTCTTCTCCACCCAGGCCACGTCGTGGTCGCCCTCCTCCAGCAGCCGCTGGGCGGTGGTGGACAGCTCGTCCAGGGCGGCCTTGGCCTGCTGCTTGCGGACCGGGTCGGGGTCGTCGGACTTGATGTCGCCGATCGCGTCCAGGGCGGAGCGGGTCGCCGCGTCGAGCAGCGTGCACGCCTCCCGCAACGGCGTCGGCAGCCCGGCGGTGAGTCGCCCGGCCGGCGCCTCGGCCAGCCCGACCGCGAGGGCGTCAGCGGCGGCGGTGAGCGCCTCGGCGGTCTCCGGCCGCAGCAGCGTACGGGCCCGCCGGGTGGTCCGGTCGATCAGCTCCGGCACCAGCTCCGCCTGGGCCGCGGAGGAGACCCGGTCGGCCAGCTCGTGTGCCTCGTCGACGATGAGCAGCTTGTGTGGCGGCACGATGTGCCGGTCGGCGAGCATGTCGACAGCGAGCAGGCTGTGGTTGGTCACCACGATGTCGGCCTCGCGGGCACGGGCGCGGGACGCCTCGGCGAAGCACTCCTGCCCGAACGGGCAACGGGTCGCGCCGACGCACTCGCGGGCCGGCATGGACACCAGCCGCCAGGCCTGGTCGTCGACGCCGGGGTCCAGCTCGTCGCGGTCGCCGGTGGCGGTCTTCTCGGCCCAGTCGCGCAGCCGCTCGACCTGCTTGCCCAGCCGGCCCGCCTCACCGAGCCACTTCGTGCCGCCCCCCGGACGCGCCGCGGGGGCGTCGAAGAGGGTGTCCTCCGGTTCCTCCTCGGTGGAGTTGTCCAGTCGGGCGAGGCAGAGATAGTGGTGGCGACCCTTGAGCACCGCGAAGGTGGGCCGACGGCCGAGCACCGGCTCGACCGCGTCGGCCAGCCGGGGCAGGTCGTGGTCGACCAGCTGGGACTGCAACGCCAGGGTGGCGGTGGAGACCACCACCGGGCCGTCCACGGTGAGCGCCGGCGCGAGGTAGGCAAGCGACTTGCCGGTGCCGGTGCCGGCCTGCACGAGCAGGTGCTCGCCGCCGGCCACGCACTCCTCGATGGCCGTGGTCATCTGCTGCTGGCCGGGGCGTTCCGCGCCGCCGGGCACCGCGCCGACCGCCGCCGCCAGCAGCTCCGTGCCGCTGGGCCGGGCACCCCGCCGCCGGCCCTTGGCGCGGGCCGAACCAGTGGCGGAACCGGTGGTGCTGCGGGGCGGAGTCACCGTGCGACGGTACCCGCCGCCGCCGACACCGGCCGTGCCCCTCCGCCGCGTGGCGCGCCACCGGCCACGCTTGTCGTCCAGGTCGCGCCGCCCGGTTACCGCCGCACTACGACGGGTGGGCAGTATCGGTTAGGGTGCGAATCATGCCGAGCGACATGGTCCGCGTGATCTACCGCAAGTACGACGGCAGCGCCCACCGCGACTACCCGGCCCGCCGGCTCACCGAGGACGACCTCGGCATCTGGCTCGGCGTGCCCCAGGGCACCGAGTCGGTCTACCACGGCCGGCCGTCGGTGGAGAAGATCCCGTTCGTTCTGCTGGTGCCGCACCGCGCCTGGTGGACGGCCATGTTCAACCCCCCGCCCCGCACCAGCGAGGTCTACTGCGACATCACCACCCCGGCCCGCTGGGAGTCCGACGACACCGTCCACCTGATCGACCTCGACCTGGACGTCGTCCGCCGTCGGGCCACCGGCCTGGTGGAGCTGCTGGACGAGGACGAGTTCGCCGAGCACCGGGCGCGCTTCGGCTACCCGGACGACGTGGTCGCCGAGGCCGAGGCGGCGGCGCAACGGCTCTTCGGGGCGCTCGGCGACGGCACCGAGCCGTTCGCCACCTCGTACCGCAAGTGGTTGGGCCTGGTGGTCTGACGTCGCACGCCCGGCCGGCTCACCAGCGCGGTGGCCAGCGGTCGTCGTCGCCGAGCGGGGGCAGGTCGGCCAGCTTCTCCGGGTTGATCTGGTTGTAGATGGCGGTGATCCGGCCCTGGTCCACGGCGAACACGGTGACCAGGAGGATCGGCCGCCCGTCACTGTGCTCGGTCTCCATCTGCAGGCCGAGCGCGCCATCGACGAGCACGAGCCGGGCCAGCACCCGTCCGGCGTAGCGGCCGGTCCGGCCGAACAGGCCGAGCGTGAAGCGACCCACGGCGTCCGCGCCGACGACCGGCTGGCGGGCCGAGGGGTAGTGCCCGCCCGAGTCACCGACGAAGACCACGTCCGGCGCGAGCACCTGGAGCAGTTGGTCCAGCTCGCCGGACTCGGTGGCGGCGACGAACGCTTCGAGCACCCGGCGCTGCTCGGCCAGGTCCGCGGTGTGCCGGGGTACGTCCGGCGCGGTGACCGCCCGGCGTGCCCGGTGGGCGAGCTGCCGGGCGGCCACCTCGGTGGTGCCGAGCACGTCGGCGACCCGGGCGAACGGCATCGCGAACACGTCGTGCAGCACGAGCGCGACCCGCTGCTCCGGCGCGAGTCGCTCCAGCACGACGAGCAACGCCGTGCCGACCTGGTCGGTGCGGACCGCCCGTTCGGCCGGGTCCGGCGCGTACCCGTCCGTGAGCGCCGCCGCGCCCAACGGGCTCACCACCGGCTCCGGCAGCCACTGCCCGGGGTACGTCTCCCGGCGGACCCGCGCCGAGCGGAGCACGTCCAGGCAGATCCGGGCGCAGGTGGTGGTCAGCCACGCGGACAGCTCGCGGATCTCGGCGCGGGCGCTCGGGTCGCCGAGAGCCCCGGCGTAGCGCAGCCAGGTCTCCTGCACGGCGTCCTCCGCCTCACTGCGGCTGCCCAGCATCCGGCGGGCCACCGAGAGCAGCCGCCCCCGCTCGCCCTCGAACTCTGTCGCCAGATCCTGCACGACCCACCACCCTCCCCGCCGGCACCGCCCAGGCGTCCATCCTCCCGCCGACCGGGCGCGCCGGCAGCCCCGCGCCCGACGGCGGGCCGACCCGCGGACCGTGCCGACCCCGCCGCGCCGGCGGTCCCGTCCCCGACGGCGGGCCGACCCGCGGACCGTGCCGACCGGTGGTGGGGCGGGGTGGGCCTCGGCGGGCGGATCGCCTGCGATTGGGCGATGATCCGTGGATGAGCGCACCCCAGCAAGGGCAGATCGTGGCACCGGACGGCGGTTCCGTGCGGGAGTTGCTGCGGGCCACCGCACCTGTGGATCTGGGCGCGGTCGACCCGCGGTCCACGCCCGGCGTGCCGAGTACGGCGGGGCGCGGCGAGCACCGTAAGGCCTGGGCGCGGGAGCAGGTGGAGCTGGTCGGCGGCGAGCTGGCCCGGCAGCAGGAGATGCTCTACGCGCTGGCCAAGACCGGGTCGGACCGGCCGGCGCGCCGGGTGCTGCTGGTGCTCCAGGCGATGGACTGCGGTGGCAAGGACGGCACGATCAAGCGGGTGGCCGGCGCGATGAATCCGCTGGGCCTGCACATCCGCTCGTTCGGGCCGCCGACCCGCCAGGAGTTGCGGCACGACTTCCTGTGGCGGATCCGGCGGGAGTTGCCGCCGCCGGGGTACGTGGGGATGTTCAACCGCTCGCACTACGAGGACGTGTTGATCGCCCGGGTCGGCTCGCTGGTGCCGGAGGCGACCTGGCGAGCCCGCTATGACGAGATCAACTCGTTCGAGCGGGAGTTGACCGAGGGGCGGCTGACCGTGCTCAAGGTGATGCTGCACATCTCGTACGCCGAGCAGGGCAAGCGCCTGCTGGAACGACTCGACGACCCACGCAAGCACTGGAAGTACAACCCCTCCGACGTCGACTCCCGGTCGCACTGGGACGACTACCAGGCCGCGTACGCCGAGGCCCTCAGCCGGTGCGGCACGGACGCCGCGCCCTGGTTCGTGGTGCCGGCGGACCGTAAGTGGTACCGGGACTGGGCGGTGGCTCATCTGCTGCGTGAGACGTTCGACACCCTCGACCTGGGGTATCCGGCTGCCGATTTCGACGTCGAACGTGAGCGGGAGCGATTGGTTGCTGGGGGAGCGGATGCGGGTGGGACGGCCGAGATGAACAGCAGGTGAACGAGCGGTGAATGAGGCTTGGCCAGGGGTGGGCCGGCGAATTCGCGGTTCTACCGGCTCCTAGCATTCACCGAGCGGCCGTTCTTCGGGCGCCGCCACCCTTCCACCGACGCGACGAGGTCTGTGCTGTGAAGTTTTCCTTCCGCCCCACCGAGGGCGCCTTCTACGAGCTCTTCACCAGGGCCGCGCAGAACCTGGTCCGGGGCACCGCGCTGCTCAACGAGCTGGCCCTGCCGGGCGTGGACGTGCAGTCCGTCAGCGAGCGGCTGACCGAGGTCGAGCACGACAGCGACCAGATCACCCATGACCTGTACAAGAAGATCAACTCGACGTTCATCACGCCGTTCGACCGGGAGGACATCTACCGGCTCGGCTCGCTGCTCGACGACGTGATGGACCACCTGGAAGCGGTGGGTGACCTGCTCTACCTGTACGGGCTGACCGAGCTGCCGGCGCTGCCCCGCGAGCTGCACGAGATGGTCAACGTGCTCGACCAGCAGGCCAAACTGACCGCCGACGCGATGCCCCGGCTGAAGTCGATGAAGGATCTTGAGGACTACTGGATCGAGTGCAACCGGCTGGAGAACGAGGGCGACCGGATCAACCGGCAGTTGCTCGTCCGTCTCTTCTCCGGTGAGTACGACGCGTTGACGGTGCTGAAGATGAAGGAGGTCGCCGACGAGCTGGAGGCCGCCTGCGACGCCTTCGAGCACGTGGCCAACACCGTCGAGACCATCGCGGTCAAGGAGTCCTGAGCCGGTGACCTTCACACCCGAACTCATCGCCGTCCTGGCGGTGATCGGGGTAGCCCTGGCGTTCGACTACACCAACGGCTTCCACGACGCCGCCAACGCGATCGCGACAAGCGTCTCCACCCGGGCGCTGACCCCCCGGATCGCCCTCGGCCTCGCCGCGGTCGGCAACTTCGTCGGCGCCCACTTCGGCGCCGGTGTGGCCAAGACCGTCGGCGACAACCTGGTCACCCTCCCGACCGGGGTGAGCAGCCTCGGCGTGGTCTTCGCCGGGGTGCTCGGGGCGATCGCCTGGAACCTGATCACCTGGTACTTCGGTCTGCCCTCGTCGTCCTCGCACGCGCTGTTCGGCGGCCTGGTCGGCGCGACCCTGCTGTCCACCGGCGGCATCGTGCAGTGGGGCAACATCGGCGAGAAGGTGCTGCTGCCGATGGTGCTCTCGCCGATCGTCGGCCTGACCCTCGGCTACCTGCTGATGCTCGCCATCCTCTGGCTGTTCCGGAAGGGGCAGCCGGGCAAGCTCAACCGGGGCTTCCGCTGGGCGCAGACCGTCTCGGCGGCCGCCATGTCGGTCGGTCACGGCATGCAGGACGCCGCCAAGACCATGGGCATCGTCGTGCTGGCGCTTTACACCGGCGGCTTCCAGGAGAGCAAGACGCACATCCCGGGCTGGGTGTTCTGGACCTCGGCGACGATGCTGGCCCTGGGCACGTACGCCGGCGGCTGGCGGATCATCCGGACCCTCGGTCGCAAGATCATCGACCTGGGGCCGCCGGAGGGCTTCGCCGCCGAGACGGTCGCCAGCGCGGTGCTCTACTTCAACGCCCTGGTGCTGAAGGCCCCGATCTCCACCACCCACACGATCACCTCGGCGATCATGGGTGTCGGCGCGACGAAGCGGCTCTCCGCGGTCCGCTGGAACGTCGCCGGCAACATCGTGCTCGCCTGGATCATCACGTTCCCGGCCGCAGCGCTGATCGCCTGCGTCACCTACCTGCTGGTCCGGCCGCTCTTCGGCTGACCGGACCCGGCACCTCGACGGCCCCGGTCACCACGACCGGGGCCGTTCGGGTCACTCGTACCGCACGCCGATCTGCTCGCGGACCGTGTCCAGCAGCGCCATCACCTCAAGGGTCGTGGAATGCGGCACCACCGGGCTCTCGGTCAGCCCGGCGGCCAGGCAGCGCTGCACCTCGATCGCCTCGTACTGGTAGCCGTTGCCGGCCCCGTCGGCGACGATCGTCTCCGGCTCCGCGCCGGCCCGGTGCAGGACCACGGAACCCGGCCGGAAGAACGGCTCCGGCAGGTCGATCCGCCCGGTGGTGCCCGTGATCGAGGCGGTCTGCCCGCTCAACCCGACCATGCCGCAGCTCAGCGTTGCCAGCGCTCCGCTGTCGTAGCCGAACAGCATGCCGGTGTTCTCGTCCGTCCCCTCCGGGCCGAGCTGCGCCCAGGACCGGATGTGCTGCGGCACGCCGAGCAGCAGGTGGGCCAGGCTGATCGGGTAGATCCCCAGGTCGAGCAGAGCGCCCCCGCCCAGCGCCGCGTTGCGCATCCGGTGCTCCGGCGGGAACGGCCCGGCCACCCCGAAATCGGCCCGGACGCCGGTCACCGTGCCGATCGCCCCGTCCGCGATCAGGTCGACCACGCGCAGGATCAGCGGATTCAGCCGCATCCACATGGCCTCCATCAGGAAGACCCCGGCGGCGCGGGCGGTGTCGATCAACTCGGTGCTGGTGGCCAGGTCGAGGGTGAACGGCTTCTCCAACAGCACCGCGCGGCCGGCGGTCAGGCAGGTCATCGCCGCCTCGTGGTGCGCGGAGTGCGGGGTCGCCACATAGATCGCGTCCACCTCCGGGTCGGCGGCCAACTCCACCCAGGAGCCGTAGGCGCGCTTCGCGCCGTACGTGTCGGCGAACCGCCGCGCGCTCTCGACGGCGCGGGAGCCGACCGCGACCAGCTCGGCGTCCGGCACCAGCCGGAGGTCTTCGGCGAAACGGCTGGCGATGTGGCCGGTGGCCAGGATGCCCCAACGAGTCATGCAGGGCACGCTAGCCGAGCCAGGTGAACCGCCCACCGCCCGGCCGCCGGCCAGTTCATCCGGCGGGACCCCGTGCGCTCCTGGCCGCTGCGCAACGTCCGCCGAACCCCGCGTCCCGCCGACCGACCACCCGTACCCACGCCCTTTGCTCTGCTTCAACCGACGCAACAGGGAGCGGACATCCTTGGTGCCTGGATTGAAGCAGAGCAAAGGAGGCGATGCCGGCGAGCCAGCGCCAGCTGGTCGGGGAACTAGGCTCGCGGGCATGACGATCGACAGTGACGGCTTCGCCGCCCCGGCCGCCCTGGTCGAGCACGCCCGCCGGTTCCAGGCCGAGGGCGGCACCCCGGCGACGCCGCGGGTCGCCGCCACCGTGCTGCTGCTGCGTCCGACCGACGTCGACTTCGAGGTGTACGTCATCCGCCGGGTCGCCGCGATGACCTTCGGCGGGATGTATGCCTTCCCCGGCGGTGGGGTGGACCGCTCCGACTCCGCTGCACACCTGGACTGGGCCGGTCCGGCACCCATCGAGTGGGCCGGGCGGCTCGGGGTGACCCCGGAAGCCGCCCAGGCCGTGGTCTGTTCCGCCGCCCGGGAGGTCTTCGAGGAGGCGGGCGTGCTGCTTGCCGGCCCGGACCCGGCGACCGTGGTGGGCGACGTCAGCGGGGACGACTGGGAGGCCGCCCGGCAGGACCTGGAGGGGCGCCGGCTGGGCTTCGCCGAGCTGCTCGCCAACCGGCAGCTCACCCTGCGGTCGGACCTGCTGCTGCCGTGGAGCCGGTGGATCACCCCGGAGTTCGAGCCGCGTCGCTTCGACACGTACTTCTTCGTGGCCCTGCTGCCGGCGGGCCAGCGGACCCGCGACGTCTCCGGCGAGGCCGACCGCACCCTGTGGATACGCCCGGCGGACGCGCTGGCCCGCGCGCAGGCCGGCGAGCTGACCATGCTGCCACCGACTCTGGTCACGCTGGCCCAGGTGGCGGCGGCCGGTGACCTGGCCGGGGTGGCGCGAGCGGCGGCCGATCGGGACGCCGCCAGCCCGGTCAGCCCGCGCCTGGACCTGCCCCCGGACGGCGCACCCCGCTTCGTCCTGGGCTGACCGGGAGTTGCCGCGCTGCCCGCTGGGCTCGCTCCTACCGAAAGATCGCGCTCGAACATGGAAGTAGTGGCCTCCGTTGCACGGTGAGGCCCCTACATCCCTGATCGAGCGCGATCCTGGGTAGGGGTATGCGGCTCAGCCGAAGCGGCCGGTGATGTAGTCCTCGGTCTTCTTCACGCTGGGGTTGCTGAAGATCTTCTGAGTGTTGTCGTACTCGATCAGCCGGCCCGGGTCGCCGGTCTTCTCGATCGAGAAGAAGGCGGTCCGGTCCGACACCCGCGCGGCCTGCTGCATGTTGTGCGTCACGATGATGATCGTGAACTTGTCCTTGAGCTGGAACATCAGGTCCTCGATCGCCAGGGTGGAGATCGGGTCCAGCGCCGAGCACGGCTCGTCCATCAGGACGACCTGCGGCTCGACCGCGATGGTCCGGGCGATGCAGAGCCGCTGCTGCTGACCGCCGGAGAGGCCCGCGCCGGGCTTGCCCAGCCGGTCCTTGACCTCGTCCCACAGGTTCGCCGAGCGCAGCGCCCGCTCGGCCGCGTCCTCCAGGATCGACTTCTTGCGGACCCCGTTGAGCTTCAGCCCGGCCACCACGTTCTCGAAGATGCTCATGGTGGGGAAGGGGTTCGGCCGCTGGAATACCATGCCGATCGTGCGCCGGACCGCGGTGACGTCCACGTCCCGGTCGTAGATGTCCTGGTCGTCGATGGTCAGGCTGCCCTCGACCCGGGCGCCGGGCAGCACCTCGTGCATCCGGTTGATCGACCGCAGGAACGTGGACTTGCCGCAACCGGACGGCCCGATCAGGGCGGTGACGGTCTTCGGCTCGACGGTCAGGTTGATGTTCTCGATCGCCTTGAAGCCGCCGTAGTACGCGGTGACGTTCGAGGCGGAGACGCGCTTGGCCATGGTGGTACCTCCGGGGTTCATCGGCTGAGCCGGTTGCGACGGGCCAGCAGCTTCGCCGCGATCGTCAGGATGAGCACGAGGGCGACCAGGGTGAGTGCCGCGGTCCACGCCCGTGCCGGTGCGTACTTCGACGCGTCACCGGCCTGCTGGTAGACGAAGAGGGACAGCGACGACTGGCTGTTCTCGAAGGGGTTCGTGTTGATCGCGGCGCCGCCGCCGGCGACCAGCAGCACCGGTGCGGTCTCGCCGGCCGCGCGGGCGATGGCGAGCATGACGCCGGTGACGATGCCGGGCAGTGCCGTCGGCACCACCACCCGCAGGATGGTCTTCCACTTGGGTACGCCGAGCGCGTACGCGCCCTCGCGCAGTGGCGCCGGGACGAGGCGGAGCATCTCCTCGGTGGACCGGACGATGGTGGGCAGCATGAGCACGCTCAGCGCGAGCGCGGCGGCGAAGCCGGAGAAGCTGGGCCGGCCGTCGTTGAACCACGGCGACACGACAAGCACCCAGAACGCCAGGACGAAGAGGCCGGAGACGATCGACGGGATGCCGGTCATCACGTCCACGAAGAACCGGATCGCGAAGGCGAACTTGCCCCGGCCGTACTCGACGATGTAGATGGCGCAGAGAACGCCGAGCGGAACGGTGATCAGGGTGGCGATGCCGACCTGCTCCAGCGTGCCGACGATCGCGTGGTACGCGCCGCCGTTGGCGTCCCGGGCCCCGATGTTGTTCATCGAGGTCTGGAAGAAGTTGCCGTCCAGCCGCTCGGTGCCCTTGCTGACCAGTGTCCAGACCACCGACACCAGCGGCAGCACCGCCAACACGAACGCGGAGTGGATCAGCGCACTCCAGGTGCGGTTGCGGGCCGACCGGCGCCCCTCGACCGCGTTGGCCGCGCCGAAGAGCCCGACCAGGTAGAGCACCGCGCCGAGGACGACCACGAGGACCGGGCCGCCGATGTCGGTGCCGTAGACGAGTACGGCGGAGAGCGCCAGGGCCGCCACAGCGATGGCCGGGGCGGCGTACCAGGGCAGCCGCCTGGCCCGCAGCGAGTCGGGCTGGGCCGGTGGCCGGGTGCGGTGGGAGGTGACGGTTGTGGTCATGCGGCCGACTCCGTGAACTCCCGGCGGCGGTAGATGATCGCCCGCGCCGTGATGTTGACGATCAGCGTGATGGCGAACAGCACCAGGCCGGAGGCGATCAACGCGCCCCGGCCGGTCTCGTTCGCCTCGCCGAACGCGTTGGCGATGTTGGCGGCGATGGTGTTGCCGCCGTTCTGGATCAGGTTGAACGAGATGTTGAAGGTGATGCCGAGGGTCAGCGCCAGGGCGATGGTCTCGCCAAGCGCCCGGCCGAGGCCGAGCATCATCGCGGCGATGATGCCGGGGCGGCCGTACGGGAGCACCGCGGTGCGGAGCATCTCCCAGCGGGTGGCGCCCAGGGCGAGGGCGGCCTCCTCGTTCGCGGTCGGCGTCTGGAGGAACACCTCGCGGGAGAGCGAGGTGATGATCGGCAGCACCATGATCGCGAGCACCAGGGCGCCCAGCATGACGGACGCCCCGAAGGGGCCGTCACCGCCGAAGAGCGGGATCCAGCCGAAGTGCTGGTTCAGCCAGAGCGAGAAGTCCCGCACCGGGCTGCTGAAGACGTCCCGTCCCCACAGACCGAAGACCACGCTCGGAACGGCGGCCAGCAGGTCGACCAGGAAGCCGAGCGCGGTGCCCAACCGGCGCGGCGCGTAGTGCGAGAGGTAGAGCGCGATACCGAGCGCCACCGGCACCGCGATGAGCAGTGCGAGCGCCGAGCTGAGCACGGTGCCGAAGGCGAGCGCGCCGATGCCGAACTTCGGCTGGGTTTCGTTGGGGGACCAGCCCTCGTAGGACCAGAAGTTCTCGGTGTTGGCGCGTAGGGCCGGCACCGCCTTGGCGACCAGGAAGATCGCGATGGCGGCGATGATGACCAGAACGGCGGTGCCGGCGGCCAGGGTGAGACCGCGGAAGGCCCGCTCGGCGCCGAACTTACGGCTGCGCGGCAGCGCGCCGCCGCCGCCCAGCCCGGTGCCGCCCGGGGAACGGGTGCTGACTGGTGCCTCGGCCACACGCGCCGAGGCACCGGCGGACCACTCGTGACTCTGGGTCACGCGCGTCCCACCGGTGCCGGCGTCGGCCGAGCGGTGAGGGGTTTCACCCATCTGCTCGCTCGATTCGGTTGCGGAGGTGTGGAATCGGGTCAGGAGAGGTTCTTGACCGCGGTCTCGACCTTGGTGCGGACCGTCTCCGGCAGCGGGGCGTAGCCCAGCTCGGTGAGAGAGGCCTGGCCCTCGGCGCTGGCGGCGTGGCCCAGCAGGCCCTTGACCAGCTTCAACTTGTCGGCCGCGAGGCCCTTGCTGCAGACGATCTCGTACGTCGCCAGGACGATCGGGTAGGCCCCGGCCTCCTTGGTGTTGTAGTCGATCTTCAGCTTGAGGTCGTCGCCCTGGCCCTCGATGCCAGCGCCGGCGATGGTCTTGCCGGCCGCCTCGGCGGTCAGCGCTGCGAACTCGCCGTTGCCGTTGCCGATCTTCGACATCTTCAGACCGGCGTTGTCGGCGAACGACCACTCCATGTAGCCGATGGAGCCGTCGGCAGCCTTGACCTTGCTGGCCACGCCGTCCGAGCCCTTGGCACCGGTGCCGCCCGGGGCCTTCCACGCCTTGGCGTTGCCCAGGGTCCAGTCGCTCTCAGCGGTCTTCGAGAGGTACTTGGTGAAGTTGTCGGTGGTGCCCGACTCGTCCGACCGGTGGATGGTCTGGATCGTGGTCGCCGGGAGCTTGGCCTCCGGGTTGTCGGCCTTGATCGTGGCGTCGTCCCACTTGGTGACCTTGCCGGCGAAGATCTTCGCCAGGGTGGCCGGCTTGAGCTGGAGGTTGTCCACACCGCTGACGTTGTAGGCGACGGCCACCGGGCCGATCACCATCGGCAGGTGGATGGCCTTGCCACCGACGCACTTGGCGTCCGCCTGCGGCTGCTCCTCCGGCTTGAGCGCGGAGTCCGAACCGGCGAAGTCGGCGGTCCCGGCGATGAACGCCTGGATGCCGGCGCCCGAGCCGGAAGCCTCGTAGTTGATCGTGGTGCCCTGGCACTTCTGCTGGTACGCCTTGATCCACTCGGCCATGGCGTTCTTCTGCGCCGACGAGCCCTGGGCGTTAAGCGTGCCGGTAGCGCAGTCGACCGCGGCGGCCGAGCCCGAAGCGTTCGCGCCGGAGGCGGGCTCGTTGTTGTCCGAGCCGCATGCACTGAGGCCGAGCGTCGCGGCAAGAGCGAGGCAGGCAATAGTGCCGTACCGCTGGAGCTTCACCTGAGGGGGTTCCCTTCGCGTCTGACTTGGCGCCCCGATCCCGGGGCCCGAGGACCGGCGATGACCGGCTGACACGAAAGTTAGAAGTGCGAGGTAGCCGGTTCGCCGGTCGCAAGTGAACGCGAGGTGAACACGTACGGCCGCCGAGATGACCGCTTGCTGAGGGCGAGTTGTCCGTTAAGTGAACCCGGATGCACCTGTCATAAAGTATGGGCATATTTCCGGTTCGTCGTTATGCTGCCGACGCCCGGCCGTTACCCACCGGTGACCCGCCCACCGCGACGGTCGGGCGGTCAGCCCAGGTGATAGTTGATGTGTGCGGACCAGCGGGCGAAGCCCAGCCGCTCGTAGAGCGCGACGGCCCCGGCGTTCGACTCGTCCACGTAGAGCATCACCCGGTCCAGGCCCCGCTTGTCCCGCAGGTACGCCAGCCCGGCGGTGGTCAGGGCCCGGCCGAGCCCGCCGCCGTGCGCGGTCGGCTCCACGCCCAGCACGTACACCTCGCCGATCCGGGCCGACCCCGGGCGTTCGTGCACCTTGGTCCAGTGGAAGCCGAGCAGTCGACCGGTGGCGGTCTCCTCGGCGAGCAGGAAGCCGGCCGGGTCGAACCACGGCTCGCCGAGGCGGACGCGCAGGTCGTCCGAGGTCCACCGCCCCTGCTCGGGGTGCTCGGCGAAAGCGTGTGAGTTGAGGATCAGCCAGGCCGCGTCGTCTGCCCCGGGCCGGAACGCGCGCAGCGCCACCCCGTCGGGCAGGCGCGGCTCACCCAGCGGAACGGCCAGGGGGCGGCGCAACTGCCAGAGCACCCGCGCCCGGGTGAACCCGAGGTCGACGCCGAGCGCCGCGGCCGACGGGTGGTCGCCGTGCGCCCACGCCCGCAGCGGCCCGGTGGCCGAGGCGAGTACCCCCCGGGCCAGCGCGCGACCGGTGCCCCGGCGTCGGTAGGCGGGGTGCACCACCAGCTCGACCCCGATCCCGCCGACCGGGTCGGTGGTGTCCAGGTGCGCGTACCCGGTGAGGGTGCCGTCGTCGGCGCGGGCGATCAGGTGCAGGGCCGGGGCGTCCGGGTCACGGAGGCGGAGCAGGACGTGCTCGTCCAGCGGGTCGGCGCCGTCGGTGTCGCCGGCGGCGCTGGCGAGGGCCAGTATCTCGCCGATCTCCGCCGGCGCCAGTCGGTCGGTCCGGGTCACCTGGTCGCTGGTCGGCTCCGCGCTGCTCATTCCGCCACCGTATCCGCTGCGTGTCCGGACGAATCTCCAACGCGACGGGTCGTCGTCTGGGAGCGCCGCAGGCCGGCCAGGGGCGGGACCGCTCGCGGTCGCTCACGGCCAGCATCGGCGCGGACCCGGACGCCGCGCCTCACGTCGGGTCGGTGGGCAGCGCCTCCAGCTCGAACCTCGCGGTCAGGTCGGGCAGGATCCGGCGCAGCGCGTCCACGGTGCCCTGCCGGTTCCCGCCGGCGTCGTGCAGTAGTACCACCGAGCCCGGTTCGGCCTGCGTCAACACGGTCGCGGTGATCTTGCCGGCGCCAGGCAGTTCCCAGTCCGACGGGTCCACCGACCAGTGCAGCGGGGTCATGCCGAGTTGCCGAGCCACCGACACCACGGGGTACGTCCACGCGCCGCCCGGCTGGCGGTACCAGACGATCGGAGCGTTCGGCACCGCTGCCCGGATCGCCGCATTGGTGCGCAGCAGGTCGGCGCGGATCGCGTCGGCCGAGCGGGCACCCAGGCCGACGTCGTGGTGCCACGAGTGGTTGCACAGGGTGTGCCCCTCGTTGACGATCGCCTGGATCAGGTCGGGGTGGTTCTGCGCGTTCTCGCCGACCACGCAGAACGTGGCGTGCACGTCGTACTCGCGCAGGAGGGCGAGCACCTGTGGGGTGTAGCGCGGATCGGGGCCGTCGTCGAAGGTCAGCGCGAGACGTGGGGAGCCGGAGGTGGCGTGCGCGCCGAACAGGTTGTCGGTGCCCGCGCCCGGTGCCGACCCGTCCTGGCCGGTCTCGGCGGGGCCGGTGCTGGCGCTCGGGGTGCCGCTGGGCTCGCTGCCGCCGGGCTGGTCGGCGTAGTGCGGCCCGTCGGCACGTGTCGTGGCCCCGGTGGAGAGCCCCGGAACCTGGTCGGGCACGAGACTGCGGCCCAGCGCGTACGCCGAGCCGAGCAGTGCCGCCACCACCACCGTCACGATCCCGGCCGCCCTCGCGGTCGAGTTGCCCCGCGTCACGGCCTGTGCCCGCCTGGCCGGTCACGCCGGCCCGTCGCCCCCGTGGTCAGTGCGCGCACAGCCGCCCCCTTCTCCGACAAACCCGGCAGTCAGAATAGGACTGCCAAGCTGCGCAAAAAGGGCATATGGGAAATCGCTCGGAGCGACTCGCGGATCAGACCGGCAGTGGCGCGTGCTCCGCCTCGGCAAGCGAACGCGACGGCGGAACGACGAACTTGTAGCCGACCTGGCGAACGGTGCCGATCATCGACTCGTACTCCGAGCCGAGCTTGGCTCGCAGCCGCCGGACGTGCACGTCCACCGTGCGGGTGCCGCCGAAGTAGTCGTAGCCCCAGACCTCACGCAGGAGCTGGTCCCTGGTGAACACCCGACCCGGGTGCTGGGCCAGGAACTTCAACAGTTCGAACTCCTTGTAGGTGAGGTCCAGCGGCCGACCCTTGAGCTTGGCGGCGTACGTGTCCGGGTCGATGTTCAGCTCGCCGGCCCGGATCGAGCCGCCCGCGCCAGCCGTCGCGTTGCTCAGCCGGCCCACCGCCAGCCGCAACCGGGCCTCGACCTCGGCGGGGCCGGCCGAGGCGAGGATGACGTCGTCGACGCCCCAGTCCGCGTTCAGCGCGATCAGGCCGGCCTCGGTCACCACCGCGACGAGCGGCACGCCGAGCCCGGTGGCGTGCAACATGCGGCACGTCGCGCGGGCCTCGCTCAACTCCGATCGGGCGTCCACCATCACCGCGTCCGGGCTGGGGCCCGCGACCAGGGTGCGAACATCGCGCGGCGCGGTGCGAACCGAATGCGGCAGCAGGTCGAGTGCCGGCAGCACAGCCGACGGTTCGCCTGCGCGCGCAGTCACCAGCAGCAGGATCTCCACGATCACCTCCGTCCCGGCGGCGCACGGCCGCACGCGACCAGACACACTCACGGGGGAGCGCGCTGAGAAATTGCGTGGTCCCGGCGTCGCTGACGGGCGGGGTAACGGGTTGAGCGTAACCGATCGCCTTGGCCGCGCCGTCAGGCCATTTCCCGTTTGTCTAGCTTGCCCCTGATCGTGGCCCAGGTTTTAACGTTGCTGAAACCCGTGACCACCGCTTCGGGCCGCCGGTCTGGCACGATCGGGTCGTGTTTCCCTCCACGTCGCCCGAGGCCGGCCGCGAATCGTGGCCCGCCGGGCCCCACCCGGGTCCGGCCGCCACACCGACCCGCGACCAACCGCCCGCGCCGCGTACCGGCCCGGCCACCACCACCGACGGCGGTCGCCGCGAACGGGGTGGGCCTCGTCGGGCCCGGCGGGCCGGCGAGCCGGCCCGCCGATCCGAGGACGAGGTCGACGAGCCGGAGGAGGAGGTCGTACCCCCGGTCGAGGTACGCCGCCAGTTGGCGGTGACCATCGCCGGCTTCGCCGCGCTGCTCGGACTCGGTCTGGTGCTCGGCGCACAGACCTCGGGTCCCGGTCACCGCCTGCCGTTCGCCTTCATCATCTTCGGCGTCCAGTTGCTGTTCGTACTGGCCTGGACCATGGCCATGCGACCGCCCGCGCTGCTGGTCGTCGCCGGGATCAGCGCCGTGGTCGCGGCGCTCGTCGACATCGCCGCGGTGCAGACCGACGTCGCCGGACTGGCGCCGCTGGGTTACCTGGCGGCCGGCGGGTTCCTCGCCGCGGTTCTCGGCCAGTTGGTCCGTCGGGTCGACCGGGTCCGGGTCACCGACTCACTCGGCGCCACGCTGCTCATCGTGGTCGGGGTGGTGGCCTTCGGCACGCTGATCGTGCTCAGCCGGATCCCGGCCGGCACCCAGGCGATCACCGTCTGCCTGTCCGCCAGCGGCGTCGCGCTGACCGTCGCCCGGCTGACCGACGCCGTGCTGCCCTGGCCCCGACTGGCTCCGCAGGTGCCGCGGGGCGCCGCTGGCGTGGTGGCCGGCGCGATGGTCGGCACGCTCACCAGCGCACTCCTGGGGAGCTACCTGGTGGCACCCTTCACGCCGACCCGAGCCGCCGTGATCGGCCTGGTCGCGGCGGTCACCGCCGTCCTCTCCGATCTCGCCGTGGGGTACGCGGAGGCGGGGCGGCTGATGGCCGGCGAGACGCCCACGATGTGGGTGGCCCGGCACATGCAGGGTCCGCTCGGCGGCTTCGCCCTCGCGGCACCGGCCGCGTACGCCATGTGCATGCTCTTCCTCTGAGTCACGGTTGAGCGCGGAGCCGCTCGGGTACCAACGGGTGCGTCGGCCTGCGGCGTCGGCATGAACGACCCGTCGCGGCGCGACGGGCGGAGACAGGAGGCGGCGTGGCGCAGGACTATCCGGTGGACGAGGCGCGACCCCGACGGCGTGGCCGCAAGCTGCTCATCGGGCTGTTCGTGCTGCTCCTGCTGCTGGCCGGGTTGCTGGTCGTCGCCGACCGGGTGGCCGTCGGGGTCGCCGAGCGGATGATCGGCGAGCGCGTCCAGCAGGAGGTCGCCAAGCAGGGCGGGCAGGCCACCAAGCCGGACGTGGAGGTCGCTGGAGTCCCGTTCCTCACCCAGGTGCTCGACGGTCGCTACGAGCGGATCTCGATCAGACTGCGGGACGTGCAGGCCCCGGTCGAGGGTGACACCGTGCGGTTGCCGGTGCTCAACGTGGACGCTCGTAACGTGCGGGCCTCGGTGGACACCCTGCGCACCGGCCAGGGCGACGTCGTGGCGGACACCGTCAACGGCACCGGCACGATCAGCTACGAGAGTCTGACCGCGCTGCTGAAGCGCCCGGGGCTCGTCCTCGGCGAGCAGAACGGCAAGCTCGCCGTCACGGGCCCGGCCGACATCCTCGGTCAGAAGATCACGATCAGCGGCACCGCCGACGTCACCGTCGCCGACAACGGCGCGGTCGCCCTGCGGTTCAACGACCTGGACGCCGCGGGTCTGCCGAACCTGCCGCTGGCCCGCACCTTCCTGAACAACTTCGCCAAGAGCATCTCCATCGACGTGCCCCTGCCGGAGCTGCCGTTCCAACTCGCCGTCCGGGAGGTCCGTCCGCTGCCGGAAGGCTTGGCGGTCACCGCCGACGCGAAGAACGTGCCCATCAATTCCGTCAGCTGAGTGGCGACCCGGGTCGGACGACGGCCCGGGTCGTTCCCGGATGGTGGTCGGCCCAGTGGCAGCACGGTCACCGGCTGGTAGGCTCCCTGCTCATGGGGACCCACCTCACCAAACGGCGCGCGGTCGACCTGTGCCGCGTGGCCACCTGCCTGTGTCGCCCCGTCATCTGACGGCGGGGCTGTCTCCGGCCGCCTGACGGCGGCCATCGGCACAGGGTTCTCGCACCCTCCGGTGATCCCACCGAATGCCCGGCAGCGGCGCCGTCGCACGAACCCGTGATCCCGTCCTTCCGCTGGGTCCCGCGCGTGGTGCGACAGTTACACCCATCAATGCTCGCGCGTTGGCTCACCATCCATCCTCACCAGGGAGTGATTCGATGAGTCGCGACACCGCACTCGTTTCGGCCGAGTGGGCCGAGAAGAACCTCGACGCCCCGGGCGTCGTCTTCGTCGAGGTCGACGAGGACACCTCGGCTTACGACACCGGCCACATCGCCGGCGCCATCAAGATTGACTGGAAGACCGACCTGCAGGACCAGGTCCGCCGGGACTTCGTCAACAAGACGCAGTTCGAGGCGTTGCTCTCCGAGCGGGGCATCAGCAACGACGACACCGTCATCCTCTACGGCGGCAACAACAACTGGTTCGCCGCGTACGCCTACTGGTACTTCAAGCTCTACGGCCACGGCGACGTGAAGCTGCTCGACGGCGGTCGCAAGAAGTGGGAGCTGGATGCCCGCCCGCTGGTCACCGACTCGGTGACCCGCCCGGCGACGCAGTACGTCGCGCAGGAGCCGGACACCTCGATCCGGGCCTTCCGGGACGAGGTCGTGGCGGCGATCGGCACCAAGAACCTGGTCGACGTGCGCAGCCCCGACGAGTTCGCCGGCCGGCTGCTCGCCCCCGCCCACCTGCCCCAGGAGCAGGCGCAGCGGGGCGGTCACATCCCGACCGCGATCAGCGTCCCGTGGTCCAAGGCGGCCAACGAGGACGGCACCTTCCGGTCCGACGACGAGCTGCGCCGGATCTACGGCGACGCGGGCCTCGACGACGGCAGGGAGACCATCGCCTACTGCCGCATCGGTGAGCGCTCCTCGCACACCTGGTTCGTGCTCCAGGAGTTGCTGGGCCACCGCAACGTCAAGAACTACGACGGCTCCTGGACCGAGTACGGCTCGCTGGTCGGCGTGCCGGTCGCGCTCGGTGACGAACCCGGGGAGGCCTGATCATGACCCTCCCCATCGCCGCGGGTTGCGCCGCGCCCGACCAGGCCGCGCCGCTGCCGGCCAGCCTGGACCTGGAGAAGGAAACCGTCATCACCGGGATCGTCCGCTCCGCTGAGGACGAGCCGGTGCCGGGTGCGTACGTCCGGTTGCTCGACTCGACGGGCGAGTTCACCGCCGAGGTGGTGACCTCGGCGGCCGGCCAGTTCCGGTTCTTCGCCGCGCCGGGCTCCTGGACGCTGCGGGCCCTGTCCCGGCACGGCAACGGCGACACCGCCGTCACCGCCGGCCGGGGCGTCAACGAGGTTGGCGTCACCGTCGCCTGACCCACTGCTCCGATCGACCGGGGCCGGACACCCACGCGGGTGGCCGGCCCCGGTCGTTCGTCGGCAGGGTCAGTAAGCTCGCATCCTGCTCTGGTTGTCGGCGGGGGCTGAGTCGGGCGGAACCACCTTGTATTGGAGTTCCTCCAGCGCTCGAGCGGCGATGCCCGGAGCATCACGTACCGCGGCCAGTAACTGCAGCTTGCGCCACTCCTCCCGACCTTCCCCGACTGCGTCCCGCCATCCCTCGACGGTGTCGACGGAAAACTCCTCCACCACGGCCTGGAGGACGTCCTCCACACAAGGTCGAAAGCGGTGTCCGCCGAGCGGGAAGTGGAACTTGGCAAGCCGTGGGACCTCGTGCCTGCGCTTACGGGCTCTTGGGCGCCCGCTCGGCCCGTCCTGCATGACAAAGGCGAATTCGTCACGGTGGCCGTGTACGTGGAGGTGCGCGCATGGCACGCCGGATTGGAACTCGCGGACGTACTCGTAGCGAAACAACGGTGCCTTTTCGCCCTTGGGTGTGACATGGAGCCAGGAGGCGTCCGTCGCCAGGTGCCTGCCGCTCGAATCCATGCAGCAGTTGAACTTGATTAGCAGGTCAAGGCGGTGCTTGTTGTCGATGTACAGCGGAAACGTTCCGAAGTCGTCTCCCTCGACGATGCCCACCATGACGCGACCGCCGTTCCTGCCGGGCATCAGCAGCGCGGACAGGTGCTTGTCTGTCCTCACCACTCGTTGCACTCGGCTGGTGATGTCGTCGGCGAAGGCGCTGGCTCGGGCGATCAGGCCCGGAGAGACGGGAGTCCCGTCAGTCGTCATCGCCGAGCAGGTAGTCGATCGAGCGGACCATCTCGTAGACGCCGCGTTCGTCGGCGCGGAGCTCGAAGTTGCGCCCCAGGTCATACAGCGTCTCTTTGCTCATGTGGACGCGCTCCAGGAGCCGAGCTCGCCACTCGCGCAGCTCCTGCGGGGTCTTGACGATGGCGGTGCCCATTGCTGGTCCTCTCGCCGTCGACGACGTCGCTGTTGGCGTCACCCTAGTGCCTCCCTCCGACGACGCGGACCGCGTTGCGGATCCTCGCGTCACTAGTCCACTACCCACCGTCAATCGACGGCACCGGCTGTTGGGTCGCGTTGGTGTCGGTTTCACGACAGTGTGTGCGAGTGGTGCGGCCGGGCAAGCCGCGAGCGGGTGGACCTTGTGGTAGGCGGGAGAATTTCAGTGGCGCCAGGAGTGCGGATGGCCAATCAAATTCATTGGCGTACGTCACTATCTACTGGTGGAAATCACGGTTGGTGCGCAGGGTGGCGGCGAGTCCGGCGCGGAGGTTCCGATCGTCGTCTGCGTCAGCGCGGATGCCGGGGTGCTCGGTCGGGTGCTGCGCCGGCTCGACGGGGTCGGCTCGGTGGTGAACTGCGCCGACCTGACCCAGTTGCGGGCGCTGCTGTCCCCGTCGCCGGGTGGCTCGTCGTCGGTCGTCGGGCCGGTCGCCGCGCCCGCGACGCCGCAGGGACCCGTCCGCTGGGGTGAGCTGGTCGTCGACCCGACCGCACAACTGGTGACCTGGCGGGGCGACCCGCTGCCGCTCTCCCGCACCGAACGGGAACTGCTGGCCCGGCTCATCGGCCCGCCGCTGGTGGTGTGGAGTTACGAACAGCTCTGCGCCTCCGCGCTGGGTGGCGCCGACACCGCGGCGCTGCAGTCCACGATCAAGCGGCTCCGGCGCAGGTTACGAGGCCTGCCGGGCGGACCGCAGGTGCACGCGGTGCGCGGCGTCGGCTATCGACTCGACCCGCCGCCGCGGCTGAACGACCACTGACCGTACCGCCAACCGCCTCCGCCGCCGGGCCGGCGGCGGGCGCGTGACACCATGACCGGGTGAGCGGTGCTGTCCAGACGGGTCGGGCCTCTTCGGCCGGTCCCACCGTGCCGGCACCCGCCCGGCGACGGCGGCGCTGGCTGCTGGCCGCGACCGTGGTGTGGGCCGTGCTGCTGGCCGTGCTCACCACCATGTCGGTCCGCAGCGACCCGCCGACCGTTCGCGAGCAGCGTTCCCTCGACCAGGCCGGCCCGGTGGTCGACCGGGCGATAGGTGAGCTGGCGCGGGCCGCCGGTGCCGCCGGCCTGCTGGAGCTGAGCCCGCCGCGGATCGCTGCCGGCTGCCGGGTCACCCCGTTCGCGGAGGGGGCGAGGCTGCGACGCGAGATCGGCGTACTCGCGCCCGCCGGCACCGAGAGGGCCGTGTTGGACGGCATCGCCGATCGGCTGCCGGCGACCTGGCGGGCCGGCGTCGGCTCCGGGCTGGACGGCCCCGAGCTGTACGCCGACGCGGGTGAGTTCGTGGCCGTCGAGGGGCGGCCGACCGTGGACGGCCGAGTGCTGTTGCTCGTCGACACCGGTTGCCGGCCGGTCGGCTCCGGCTACCGACCAGCCCAGCCGACCGCCGCCGGTCCGGAAGCCGCCGCACTGACCGCCGCGCTGGCGGCCCTCGGCCGGCCCGGTGACACCGCGCCGGAGCTGGTCACCGCGCCCTGCCCGGGCGGCGGGTCGGCTCGCACCGCACGGTCCGCGGGCGGTCCCGGCCCGGCCGCGTCGCCGGCCGCCCTCGCCCCACTGGCCGACGCCGCCCCACTGCTGGACAACCCCCCGGTGTACGCGTACCGCACCGGCGCGGTCACGGTGCTCGCCGAGCTCGTCCCGGACGACACCCGGCTGGCCGCCACCGTCGGCTGTCCGAGCTGAACCGGGCAGGTCCTCGGGTCAGCCCTCACCCGGTGCATCCGGCTGTTCGCGGCTGCGCCCCAACGCGTCGACCAAGCCCCACCGGCCCGGGATGTCCAGCAGCTCGAGCCGGCCCATCCCCGGTGGCACGGCCGGGTCGATGATCAGGTGCTCGCCCTGCGGCTCGAGCCCCAGCATCACCCGCAGCAGCAGCAGTGGGGTGCCTGTCGACCAGGCCTGCGGGCTGCACGCCGTCGGGTACTCCACCGGGTAGTCGGTGAGATCCCGGTCGTAGCCGGCGAACGCCTCCGGGAGTCGCCCCTCGAAGTATCGGGAGGCCGCCAGCAACGTGTCGCAGAGCTTCCCCGCCTCGTCCCGGAAGCCGTACCGCCACAACCCCCAGGCGATGATCGAGTTGTCGAACGGCCAGACCGTGCCCACGTGGTAGCCGATCGGGTTGTACCGTCCCTCGTCCGCGGCGAGCGTGCGCACCCCCCAGCCGGAGAACAGCCGTGGCCCGAGCAGGTGCTCGACCACCTTGCCGGCACGGGACTCGTCCACGATTCCGCTCCACAGCAGGTGCCCGATGTTCGAGGTCAGCGCGTCCACCTGCCGGCCGTCGGCGTCCAGCGCGACCGCGTAGTACTCGCGGTCGGCGATCCAGAAGTCGCGGTCGAACCGCCGCTTGAGGTCGGCGGCCTCCCTCTCCAGTTGGTCGGCGAACTCCGGGTCGTTCCAGACGGTCCGGGCCAGCCGCGCGGCCCGGATCTTCGCGTCGTACGCGTACCCCTGTAGTTCGCAGGTGGCCCGGGGGAACCCGGGGAACTGGCCGTCGGCGTACGAGATGGCGTCCCAGGAGTCCTTCCAGCACTGGTTCTGTAGGCCGGTCTCCGGGTTGCGGGTCTGGTACCAGAGGTAGCCGGTGCCGAGCAGGTCGCCGTACGTGTCGATCCACTGCAACGCCGCGCGGACCTGCGGCTCCAGCCGGCGCACCAGTGCGGAGTCACCGGTCCAACGCTCGTACTCGTCGATCAGGATGATGAACAGTGGTGTCGAGTCGGCCGACCCGTAGTACGGCGAGTGCGGCTGCTCCTCGAAGCCGGCGGTCTCCCCGTACCGCAGTTCGTGCAGGATCTTGCCGGGCTCCTCGTCCCGGAAGTCGTCCACCCGGTGCCCCTGGAGTCCGGCCAGCATCAGGATGGTCGGTGGGACCAGCTCCGGCAGGAACGGCAGCACCTGTAGAGAGGTGATGATGCTGTCCCGGCCGAACAGGGTCATGAACCAGGGTAGTCCCGCGGCGATCAGCCGCACGCCCAGGGCGATCGACTCGTAGCGCAGGGCGGCCAGGTCGTTGAGGCTGCGCCGGTACGCCCCGGCCAGGGGTTCGCAGTCGCACCCGAGCTTCGGCGCCCGGTCGATCAGCTCCTGCTGCTCCGCCCGGATGACGTCCGCGCTGCGGCTGCCCCCGTACGGCAGGGTGGCCCGGATGTCCTCACCACGGGCTCCGTAGACGACGCTTGACACGTGCAGCCGGGTGGTCCACCTGCTGTTCTGGGCCACCCGGATCCGAAAGGTCATCCCGGTCGCATCGACCTGCGCCGGCGCACTGGTGCTGACCACCGTCTCCCGGTGGAACGCCTCCCGCCGGTAGGTCAGCCGCAGCTCGTTCTCGGCGACCGAGACGGTGGTCCGGCCCCGCTCTTCCCGCGAGTTCTTGATCTCGAACAGGTCGGCGAAGTCGGCCCCGATCTCGATCCGGACGGTGCACTCGACGTCCGCGCCGAGGTGGTTCAGCACGGTCAGCTCCTCCTCGAAGCTGCCCACGATCGCCCGGCTGCGGATCACCGATGCCTTCGCGTCCAGATAGTGCGTGGGTTCCCCGGGGGCGAGGAAGAACTTGGTGCGGTACGACTCGGCGTCGTCGACGGAGAGGGCGTGCAGCCGTTCGCCGTCCAGGGTGAGCACCCACGTGGACAGGAATCGGGTGTCGAAGGAGAACAGCCCGGTGGGGAAGTCGAAGGACGGTTCGATGTCCCCCCGCCGGTCGCTGACCAGGAAGGTGTTGCCGTCCAGGATGCTGACGAGTTCCTTCACGCCGGTCGTCCGGCTGTCCGGCGTGCCGTTTCCCGGGGGTCGCGGGTGCCGGGCGGGTCCGGGAAGAACCGGCGGAAGGCGAGGAAGAGCACCACGTCGCCGCTGAACGTGCTCTCGTTGCGGAGCACCGCCGCGACGCCCTGGGCCTCGCCGACGATCAGTCGGTCGAAGAGAGCGACGCTGCTGTACCAGATGGCGTCGGCCGGCCCGCGCCCGCGGCTGACCTGCACCGACCCGGGTCGCATCCGGACCAGCCAGTGCTCGGTCTGGTGGTCGTCGTCGAGGTCGATCTGCAGGGTTCCGTCGGCCAGGCCGCCCAGGATGTCGGGGGCGCGGGACGGCAGTGCTTCGAAGAACCTCTCCGTCGCCTCGGTCACATCCGAATCGTAGGCAGCTGCCCGGGTTGTCGGGCCAGTATCCGCACTCCGCTCGAATCGACGAACCGCGTGAAGCGGTCAGTAGACGAGCGCCTGTGCACCCTCCGCCATCGCCTCCTCGACGAAGACGGCGGCGCCCGCGATCCGGACCCCGGGCAGTACGTCGTCCGGGCCGATCTCACGTCGGGCCGCGCACTGGGTGCACGCGGTCACCCGGCCACTGGTCAGGATGACGTGCAGCAACTCGGCCAGCGGCGCGGAGTGCGGCAGCTCGAACTGCTGGGCGCGACCGGGCAGGGCGAACCAGGTCGACTCACCGGTCAGCCAGAGCGATACGTCCACGCCGGCCGCGACCGCCGTCGCGGCGACCGTGAATGCCTGTGCGCACCGCTCCGGGGCGTCCGCCCCAGCGGTGGCCTTGACGACGAGAGTGCGGGCCATGTGGCCCAGCATAGGATGGTCGGGATGGTTACCGAGATCGGGTTTGTCAGCCTGTTGGTCGCTGGCCTGGGCGGGCTTGCCGGCGGCCTGGTCTACCTTGCCGTACGGATTTCGAGAGGACGTTGGTGACGCTGGTGAGCGCGAGGAGTGAGCCGGGTCTGCGAGCCCCGCAGTCGCGAACGAAGGTGGCACTGTGAGCGCGAGGAGTGAGCCGGGTCTGCGAGCCCCGCAGTCGCGAACGAAGGTGGCACTGTGAGCGCGAGGAGTGAGCCGGGTCTGCGAGCCCCGC
>NZ_JBIAKV010000002.1:329235-449809 GCF_042872705.1 Micromonospora sp. NPDC005203
GCAGTCGCGAACGAAGGTGGCACTGTGAGCGACGAGAACCCGCTGCAGCCGCCGTGGCTGAACGCGCCGCCGGTCGAGGAGTACCCCTTCGAGGAGAGTCACGACCTGCGGGTCGGGCCGAAGCTGCACCCGGCGTTGGATGGCCTGCTGCCCTACATCGGCCTCTGGCGCGGCCGGGGCAAGGGTGGTTTCCCCACCATCGAGGATTTCGACTACGCGCAGGAGATCCGGATCAGCCACGACGGCCGGCCGTTCCTGCACTACGAGTCCCGTGCCTGGATCCTGGACGAGCAGAGCAAGCCGGTCCGTCCGGCCGGCCGTGAGGTTGGCTGGTGGCGGCCGGTGCTGGTGGACGGTCGGGCGACCGACGAGCTGGAGGCGCTGCTGACCACCCCGACGGGGATCATGGAGCTGCACCTGGGCAAGCGCACCGGCACCCAGGTGGAGTTCGCCACCGACGCGGTGATCCGGACTCCGACCGCCAAGGAGGTCACCGGCGGGCACCGACTCTTCGGCATCGTCGAGGGCGCGTTGCTCTACGCCCAGGAGTTGGCCGCCGTGGGGCACGGGCTCAGCCCGCACCTCTCCGCCCGGCTCGTCCGAGTCGGTGGCTGACTAGCCGGGAAAACCCAGCAGAGCCTGTAGGGCGGGGGTGCGCGGGCAGCGGACCCGACGCACCCCGTCCAGCGTGTGGACCTCGACGGCCCCGCGTACCGACGAGGTGAACCACACGCCGTCCGCCGCGTGCAGTTCGGCGGGGGTGACCATCCGCTCGGCGGCGCGCAGGCCCACCTCGGCGGCGTGGGCGAGCAGCCAGGCCACGGTCGTGCCGGCGAGGATGCCGGTGGTGGCGGCCGGCACCGTGCGGAGCGTGTCGTCGGTGAGCCACACCACATTCGCGGTGGGACCCTCCAAGGCGTACCCGTCGGAGGAGATCCAGAGCGCGTCGTCCACGCCGGTCCGGCGGGCCCAGCGGCGGGCGGCGCTGCTGAGCGCGTACGACGTCGATTTGATCCCGGCGGGCAGCCAGCTCAGTGCGCTGCGGGCGTCGGCGGGCATCCCCAGCGGCAGGGTGGCCACGCTGATTCCGGTCCGCCGGGCGGCCCGGGAGGCCGCCGGTACGGGCGCCAGTGTGGCGTACACCGTGGGCGGGCCGCCGGTCTCGGGGCCTCGGGTGCAGACCAACCGCAGTGCCCCCTCCACAGCCGCTGGCCAGCCCGCACACACCTCGTCGAGCAGGTCGATCAGCGCTGCGGTGGGCGGCACGGCCAGTTCGACGGCGGCGGCCCCGGCGACCAGCCGGGCGAGGTGTTCGTCGCGCAGCCACGGCCGGCCCTGACGCAGGTGCATGGTCTCGAAGAGGCCGTCGCCGTGCAGTACGCCGAGGTCGTCACCGCGGAGCATCGGGTCACCGGTCGGCACCGGGCCGCGCCCGAGGACGACGGTCCGCGCGGTCGGATCGGCCCAGATCTCTCCGGCGGGGGACATCACCATGACCATCGAGCGTAGCGGCGGTCGATCGCGGTGCCCGGACCGGCACGGTGGCCGAACTATGATCGGACGGTGTCCGAATCCTCCCTCGCGGAAATGCTGCGAGCCCGTGGGCTGCGTCTGACGCCCCAGCGGCAGCTCGTCCTCCAGGCGGTGCTCGATCTGGGGCACGCCAGCCCGGAGCAGGTGCACACCGCCGTCCGGGAGGTCGCCGCCGGCGTCAACATCACCACCATCTATCGCACGCTTGAGCTGCTGGAACGGCTCGGCCTGGTCACCCACACGCACCTGTCGCACGGCTCGCCGACCTATCACGCCGCCGGTGAGCACCAACACGTCCACCTGGTCTGCCGGGAGTGCGGGGCGATCGACGAGATCGATCCGGGGCTGCTCCGGCCGCTCGCCGACGAGTTGGCCGCGCAGCGGGGGTTCCGGGTGGATATCGGGCACGTGTCACTCTTCGGCGTCTGCGTACGCTGCGAGAACGGGGACAACAAATGATCGACATCGCGGGTGCGGTGGCCGTCGAGAGCATCGACGAGGCGAGCCGCGACCAGCCGGATCCGGCGCACGTCGCGGCCGGGGTGCGGGGAGTGGCCGCGCACTACGGGGACCCGCTGCGCGAGCAGCGCACCCTCGACACCGAGGTCGGCCTGGTCGACCGGTCGCACCGGGGGGTCGTCGCGGTGCCCGGGGAGGAGCGCGCCGGCTGGTTGCACACGATCACCTCGCAGCACCTGACGACGCTTGCCGCCGGTGAGGGCACCGAGCTGCTGGTGCTCTCCCCGCACGGCCACGTGGAGCAGCACGCACTTGTCGCGGAGGACGGCGAGACCGCCTGGCTGGACACCGAGCCGGGTGCGACCGAGGGCCTCCTGACCTACCTGGAGAAGATGCGGTTCTTCAGCCGGGTCGACCCGCGCGACGCGACCGCCGAACGGGCGTTGCTGTCGCTGGTCGGGCCGGCGGCGACCGAGGCGCTGGCCACACTCGGCGTGACCGGGCTGGCCGCACCGGACCTGGTCGCGGTGCCGGGTCCGAAGTTCGCCGCCGGCGCCGTGCCACCGCGGGCGAGCATCCGGTACGACGTCAAACCGCTGCCGATCGGCGGCTGGGCGCGGCGCGGCCTGCTCGGGGTGGACCTGCTGGTGCCCCGCTCGGCGATGGACCAGGTGGTGGCGGAACTGCGCGGCGCCGGCGTGCCGGTCGCGGGGCTGTGGGCGTACGAGGCGATCCGGGTGGCCGCCCGGCAGCCCCGGGTCGGAGTGGACACCGACCACCGGACCATTCCGGCGGAGGTGGATCTGATCGGCCCGGCGGTGCATCTCGACAAGGGTTGTTACCGGGGGCAGGAGACGGTGGCCCGGGTGCACAACATGGGCCGACCGCCGCGTCGACTCGTCCTGCTGCACCTGGACGGGGTGACCACCGACCAGCCGCCGGCGGCCGGTACGCCGGTGACCCTCGACGGCCGGGCGGTCGGCTTCGTCGGCAGTGCCGTGCTGCACCACGAGCTGGGGCAGGTCGCCCTCGCGGTGCTGAAGCGGAACGTCCCGGACGACGCCGCGCTGCGGATCGGGGAGACGGCGGCGGCGATCGACCCGTCCTGAGCGGGGCGTCTAGGATCGCCGGCATGACGACAGGGACGTTGATCACGGTGGCCCCGACCGGCGCGGAGTCGGCCAAGGCGGAGGTGCCGGCGCTGCCGGTAACCCTCGACGAGCTGCTGCTCACCGCCAAGGAGTGCGAGGCGCTCGGCGCGGCCGTGATCCACGTCCACATTCGCGACGACGAGGCCCGGCCGACCCTCGACCCGGTGCGGCTGGCCGACACGGTGGCGGCGCTGCGGGACAGCACCGACCTGATCGTGCAGCTCTCCTCGGGCGGCGCGGTGACCGACCCGGAGGCGGCCCGGCTCGCCGTGCTCGACGCCCGGCCGGACATGGCCTCCTGCACCATGGGCACTGTCAACTTCGGCGACGACGTCTTCCTCAACCGCTGGGAGTTCATCGTCGACCTGCACACGCGGATGCAGGAGCGCGGGATCGTGCCGGAGTACGAGATCTTCGACCTGGGCCACCTGTCCGCGCTGCAGCGACTGCTCGGCAAGTACGGGCTGCCGGCCGGCGGGCACGTGCACGTCGACTTCGTGATGGGCGTGCCGGGCGGCATGCCGGGCACCACCGAGACCCTTGTCGCGGCCCACCGGATGCTGCGCGACCTGCCTGAGGGCACCACCTTCTCGGCCACCGGCGTCGGCCGCAGCACCCTCGGAGTGCTGTTGGCCGCACTGTCGACGGGCGGGCACCTGCGGGTCGGCATGGAAGACACCGTGACGTACGCGAAGGGGCGTCCGGTGGAGTCCAACATGCAACTGGTCGCCCGCGCGGTGGGTTTCGCCCAGCTCGCCCAGCGCCCGCCGCTGACCACCACCGAGGCCCGCGAGCTGCTCGGGCTGTAAGGCCGGGTCTGTCCCGCGCTCCTGTCACCCGGGTGGAGGACCACCTGGTCACCCCGCCGACGGGCACCCCGGGACCGTCGGTACCGTCCAGCGCGTGACGAAGACGTACGAGGGCGGCGCGCCGCTCGCCGAGGTGGTCCGGTCCGGGTTCGTGGAGGGTGCGCACCGCGGCTCGGTGGTGGTGCTGGACCGCACCGGGGCGCCGGTGGCCGCCGCCGGGGACGTGACGTCGCCGATCTTCCCCCGCTCGGCCAGCAAACCGATGCAGGCGATCGGGATGCTTCGCGCCGGCCTGTCGTTGACCGACCCGGCCGACCTGGCCCTGGTGTCGGCGAGCCACGCGGGTGAGGACTTCCACCTGGCCCGGGTCGGTGCGCTGCTGGAGCGCGCCGGGCTGGACGCGGAAGCGTTGCACTGCCCACCCGACCTGCCGGCGGGCGCGGCGGCCCGGGAGGCCGTGCTGCGCGCCGGTGGCGGACCCACCCGGGTGCAGATGAACTGCTCCGGCAAGCACAGCGGGATGCTGCTGACCTGCGAGGCCGCCGGGTGGCCGCGGGATGGCTACTGGCGGCCGGAGCACCCGTTGCAGCAGCGGCTGCGGGCGGCCATCGAGGAGTTCACCGGGGAACAGACGGCGGCGGTGGGCGTGGACGGCTGCGGCGCCCCGGTGCTCGCCGTCTCGCTGACCGGCCTTGCCGGGGCGTTCCTCCGGCTGGTCGACGCCGAGCCCGGCTCGGTGCCCCGCGCCGTGGCCGACGCCATGCGCGCGTACCCGGAGATCGTCGGTGGCACCCAGGCCGACGACACCCGGCTCATGCGTGGGGTCCCGGGCCTGCTGGCCAAGATTGGTGCCGAGGGTGTGATCGCGGTGGCCCTGCCGGGCGTCGGCGCCGTCGCACTGAAGATCGACGACGGCGCCGACCGGGCCCGGATGCCGGTGCTGGTCTCCGCGCTGCGCCGGCTGGGCGTGGACGCCCCGGTGCTGACCGAGTACGCCCAGGTGCCGCTCTTCGGCGGCGGCGTTCCAGTCGGCGCGGTCCGCCCGCTCTGGTAACGCCACCGGTCGGGTGGCTCGCCGCGTGTCCTGCTAGCTACCTCAGGAAGTCGAGCAGGGCGGCGTTGACCGGCTCCGGACGCTCCAGCGGAAGCAGGTGCCCGGCGTCCGGCACGTCGGGCAGTCGTACCGCGCCGGGGACCTCGGCGGCGATCCGGTCGGCGAGTCGACTGATGTCCGGCACGTCCGCGGCGCCGGCGGTGACCAGGACGGGGATCTTCAGCTCGCCGAGGCGACCGATCGCCGGTGGCGTCAGCTCGCCCACCTCGACCGCGCCGAGCGCCAGCTCGGCGGCGAGGGCGCGCTGGTCCATCTCCTGCGCGAACGCGAGCAGTTCCGGGTCGACGTCCTCCGGCTGGCGGGCCGGGCCGACCACCCAGAACCGCACCTCGCCGGCCGCCCCGGCGACGAAGTCGTCCGGGTCCACCTCTCCGACCAGGCTGTCCCAGAGGTCGTTCGCCTCCTCGGACCACTCGTTGCCGGAGACCGCGGTGTCGAACAGCGCGAGCGCGCTCACCCGGTCGGGGTGGGCCAGCGCGGTGTCGATGGCGACCGACCCGCCGAAGGAGCAGCCGACCAGGGCGGCCCGGGGCAGGTCGAGCGCGTCCAGCAGCCCGGCCACGTCGTCGTGGTGCGTGAACGGGGTGGGGGGCAACTCCGAGTCTCCGTAGCCGCGCAGGTCCGGAACGATCACCCGGTGCCGAGTGGCGAGCGCGGGCACCTGCCCCCGCCACATCCGCCGGTCGGCGATGCCGGCGTGCAGCAGCACGACCGGCGAACCGGTGCCGGCCTCGTCGTACGCGATGCTTGCTCCGTTGACTGTGATCGTGTGCACGCTCGGACCGTACGGATCGGCGTAGCGGCGCGCAAACAGGACGCTGAGACCTTGCTAACTACGGCTAGCATTTTGCTTGCAAGAGCTAGCGCGATTGGTTAGCGTCGCTGGCATGGCCACACCCAAGGACCTTCCCGACGTCGGCGGGTTCATCCGTGATTTGCGGCGCAACGCCAAGATCTCGCTGCGACAGCTCGCCGAGCAGGCGGGGGTCAGCAACCCGTACCTGAGCCAGATCGAGCGCGGGCTGCGCAAGCCGAGCGCCGAGGTGCTTCAGCAGCTGGCGAGCGCGCTGCGGGTCTCCACCCCCGCGATGTACCTGCGCGCCGGGCTGCTCGACGACAAGGAGGGCCACGGTGTGCTGGCCGCCATCGCCGTGGACGCCGACCTGACGATGGCCCAGAAGCAGTCGCTCAGCCAGATCTACGAGACGTTCCGCCGGGAGAACACCCGGCTGGCCGAGGCTGCGGGCACCGGAGCGACCGGAGCGACCGGAGCGACCACCCCGACCGACGTCGCCGACCAGCCCGCCGACGTGGCAAACCTGGCCGCCACCGGCCCCACCACCGCAGGCGGCACCCCGACCGAGGCCGTGCTCGAGTCGGTCGCCGTCACCGAGGCGGGCACCGCACCCGCCCCGGGCAGCACCAGCACCCCCGAGAAGAAGGCCGCCGGTCCGGCGGCCCGCGAGGCCGCCCCGGTGGCCGAAGAGGAGACCTCATGAGCGAGCCGAAGACCAACCGCATCCCCGCCCCGATCTACGCCGCC
Source organism: Micromonospora sp. NPDC005203 (assembly GCF_042872705.1). Taxonomy (NCBI): domain Bacteria; kingdom Bacillati; phylum Actinomycetota; class Actinomycetes; order Micromonosporales; family Micromonosporaceae; genus Micromonospora; species Micromonospora sp. NPDC005203. The sequence goes on from NZ_JBIAKV010000002.1 coordinate 335,845, forward strand.
GCTGGCGCCGGTGAGTTGGCCATCGAGCAGCTGCGCAAGCTGCCGGCCGTGGTGGGCGTCCTCGGCACCCGGGTCGTCGCCGACCTGGGCGGCCGGGCCGTGCTGACCGGCTTCGAGTTGCGGCAGAAGGCCACCGAGACGCTGCGTACCGCCAACGAGACCGCCGGGACGCTGCGCGACCTGGACCTGGCCAAGCTCCGCGAGTCGGCCGAGTTGGCCAAACTGCGCGAGGCCGCCGACCTCGACAAGCTGCGGGCTGCCGCGACCCGCAACGCCATCATGGTCTTCGCGGGCGCGCAGGCCGCCCAGGAGCGGGCCTACGCGGCGTACGGCGCGCTTGTCGCCCGCGGCGAGCGGGTGGTCGGCGCCGGCGTGCTGGAGGCCGCCGAGACGGTCAACGCCGACATCGAGGCGACCGAGACAGTGACGCCCGTCACCGCCACCCCGGCCGCCCCGGTCGCGACCCCGGCCGACGTGCCGACCCCCGCCGACGTGCCGACCCCCGCCGACGTGCCGACCCCGGCCGACGTGGCCGAGATCGTCGAGGCCAAGCCGGCCGCCGCCAAGAAGGCCGCCCGTGCGCCGAAGGCCGCCAAGCCGGCCGCGACCCCGTCGGCGAAGCTTCCCGGGGCCACCAAGCGGACCCGCCCGGCGGCCGAGTAGTTCGTCAGGTCGACGACCCCGGCGGCGTCCTTGTCGGACGTAGCCGGGGTCCTCGACATAAGCTTGCCGACATGGCCAACGCCGCGCCGATCTTCGCGTTCGAAGTCCGCTACGTGATCGAGCTGATCCTGCTCGTCTTCGCGCTGATCGTTCAGGGCGTCGCTCTGGTGCACGCGATCACCCAGCGCTCCGACGCCTTCCCCGCCATTGGCACCCTCCCGAAGGGCGGCTGGATCGCCATCCTCGCCGTCTGCCTCGTGCTGACCCTGCTGGGCTTCGGCCCGATCAGCCTCTTCGGTCTGATCGGGATCGCCGCCGGCCTGATCTATCTCCTCGACGTTCGGGTCGGTCTGCGCGACCTGAGCGACGGCAAAGGGTTCTGGTGAGAGGTTTTCGCTGGCCACCCCCACCGGACAGTGGACCCCGCACCTGGGGTCCCGGCCCGGGTGGGCCGCGTACCGGCCGACCGGCGCTGCCGGAGCCGGAGACCGACCTGGTCGCCACCCCGCACGGCGTACGCCTGGAACGCCTGGTCACCGGCACCGGTGATCCGGTGACCGTGTTCGCACACGGGCTGGGCAACGGCATCGCCACCACCCGCCCGTTCGGCAGTGGCGTGACCGGCCGCAAGGTGTTCTTCCAGTTCCGCGGGCACGGCCGTTCCGACGCCCCGGACGGGTCGTGGGACTACCTGGACCTGGCCCGGGATCTGCGCGCGATCGCGGACCTCGGCGGGGCCAGCCGGGCGTTCGGGGCGAGCCTCGGTGCTGGTGCCCTCTGCCGGCTGCTCGCGGAGAGCCCGGAGCGTTTCGAGAAGCTGGTCTTCTTTCTGCCGGCGGTGCTCGACGAGCCGCGCGGGCCGGTCGCCCAAGAACGGATCACGGATCTGCTGGCGGCGGTGCAGAGCGGGGAGGCCTCGGCGGTCGCCGACGTCGTCGCGCTGGAGCTGCCCGCGGCGGTGCGCAACACCCCGGCCGGCTGGGCGTACCTGCGGCAGCGGCTCGACCAGCTGCTGCGCGACGGTCTGGCCGAGGGCCTGGCCACGCTTGCGGAGCAGACGTCGCTGCGCCAGATCGGCGACCTGGCGGCGGTCACCGCGCCGGCGCTTGTCATCGGCTGCGCGGGCGACGACCTGCATCCGGTCGAGGTCGCCGAACGGCTCGCCACGGCGCTGCCCCAGGCCACCCTGCACGTGTACGACAGGCCCGGCGTCCTCTGGACGGAACGCGCCGACCTGCGGGACCGCATCGCCGGCTTCCTGAACGAGTAACCTGCCCTGTCATGGGCGTCACACAACATGGCCGCACGCACCGGCTCGACCTCGCCGACCCGACCCTGCGCGAGTGGACGTGCACGGTCCTGCACGCCGACGCCGAGCAGGGCATCGTGCTGGACCGCTCCGCGTTCTACCCGGGCGGCGGCGGCCAACCGCCGGACCACGGAGTGCTGCTGTGGCAGGGCGTGCAGACCCGGATCGTCGGCACCCGCAAGGGCGACGACCCGTACCTGATCCCCGCCGAGGGTGACCCGCTGCCTCCGGTCGGCACCGAGGTCGTCGGCGCGCTGGAGGACGAGCGCCGCACCCGGCTGATGCGTACCCACTCGGGCCTGCACGTGCTCTGCGGTGTGGTGTTCCGCGACTTCGGCGCGCTGGTGACCGGCAACTCCATGGAGCCGGGTGAGGCCCGGATGGACTTCAACCTCCCCGAGGTGCCACCGGACTTCAAGAGCCGGATCGAGGAGCTGGTCAACGCCGAGGTGGCCGCCGACCGCTCGGTCGCCACCCGGGTGCTGCCGCGCACCGAGGCGCTGGCCCTGCCGGACATCATCCGTACCCAGTCCAACCTCATTCCGCCGGATGAGCAGGAGGTCCGGATCGTCGACATCGTCGGGTTGGACGTGCAGGCCGACGGCGGCACCCACGTCGCGTCCACCGCGCAGATCGGCAAGGTGCAGGTCGTGAAGGTGGAGAGCAAGGGCCGGGCCAACCGCCGGGTCCGCGTCCGGCTGGTGGACTGAGACGGCTCGGGCTGGACCGGTCGCGAAAGGTCTCCGCGCAGTTCGCCGGAGCGGTCCGGGAATTCGGACGCCCGTTGTCAGGTATCGCTGACAACCTCGCAGGTATGACACAACCGCTCGCAGGAAAGATCGCGCTCGTCGCCGGTGCCACCCGCGGCGCAGGTCGGCAGATCGCCGTCCAGCTCGGCGCCGCTGGCGCGACCGTGTACGCCACCGGTCGCAGCAGCCGCACCGGTCGCTCGGAGATGGACCGGCCGGAGACCATCGAGGAGTCCGCCGAGCTGGTCACCGAGGCCGGAGGCACGGGCATCGCCGTCCAGGTCGACCACCTGGTGCCCGAGCAGGTCCGCGACCTCGTCGCACAGATCGACGCCGAGCAGGGCCAACTCGACGTGCTGGTCAACGACATCTGGGGCGGCGACCCGTTGGTCACCTGGGACAAGCCGGTCTGGGAGCAGCCCCTGGACGCTGGCTTCCGGACCCTGCGGCTGGCCATCGACACGCACATCATCACCAGCCACTTCGCCCTGCCGCTGCTGATCCGCAAGCCCGGCGGTCTGGTGGTGGAGATGGGGGACGGCACCAAGGCGTACAACGACGAGAACTACCGGCTGTCGGTCTTCTACGACCTGGCCAAGGTGTCGGTCAACCGGCTCGCCTTCAGTCAGGCGCACGAGCTGAAGCCGCACGGCTGCACGGCGGTGGCGCTCACCCCCGGCTGGATCCGCTCCGAGGCGATGCTTGAGCACTTCGGCGTGACCGAGGAGAACTGGCGTGACGGCGCCGCCACCGACCCGAACTTCCTCATCTCGGAGACCCCGGCCTTCGTCGGCCGGGCGGTGGCCGCGCTCGCCGCCGACGAGGACAAGGCCCGCTGGAACGGCGAGTCCGTCGACGCCGGCGCGCTGTCCAAGGTGTACGGCTTCACCGACCTCGACGGCAGCCAACCGGAGGGCTTCCGGTACATCACCGAGGTGGTCGACGCGGGCAAGCCGGCGGATGTCACCGGCTACCGGTAGAGCGCGCCGAGGCGGTCGGCCGCGTCGGCCAACAACTGCCGCAACTCGGGTGGATCGAGCACCTCGACCTCGGGGCCGAGCCCCAGCAGTTGGCGGTACGCCACCGGGACCGACTCGACCGGCAGCCGGGCCACCACCCAGCCCTGTCCGTCGGGCGCACTGGCGGCGGCGAGCACCTCGTCGTACACGTTGGGGGCATCGACCAGGTGCCGGAGCTGGCGCTGGCCGGCGGGGCTCAGCCGGACGGCGACCTCGGCCCGCAGCATGGTCCGCAGGAACGACCCGGCCTGCTCGCGCCAGTGCCCGGCCAGGTCGAAGCCCTCGTCCCGCTCGAAGCTTTCCTCGCCCACCTCGACCCCGGTGACCCGGTCCACCCGATAGGTGCGCGTGTCGTCGTCGACCCGGCCGACCAGATACCAGACCCCACTCTTGAGGACCAGCCCGTACGGCTGGACCCGCCGGGTCACCTCCCGGTCGCCGCGCCGGTAGCGCAACTCCACCACCCGGTCGCGCCAGACCGCCCGGGCCAGTTCGGCCAGCCGCGGCGGCGGTGGGGTCTCCCGGAACCAGCCCGGCACGTCCAGGTGGAACCGCTGCCCGGCGCGGGCCGGGGCGTCGCGCAGGGCGGGCGGCAGGGCGGCGAGCACCTTCAGTTCGGCGGACGCGACCGCGTCGGCGAGCCCCATGTCCCCGGCCGGGCCGGGCAGCCCGGAGAGGAAGAGCGCCTCCGCCTCGTCCCGGGTCAGCCCGGTCAGTCGGGTGCGGTAGCCGCCGAGCAGCCGGTAACCGCCGGCCCGACCCCGGTCGGCGTAGACCGGCACCCCGGCGGCGGAGAGCGCCAGCACGTCCCGGTAGACGGTCCGCTCGGAGACCTCCAACTCCCGCGCCAGCTCGCTCGCGGTCATCGACCCGCGCGCCTGCAACAACAACAGCAACGAGATCAGCCGGGACGCGCGCACCCGCCCATCCTGCCCGGTGCCGCTCACCGCCCGCCGGGCGTCAGCAACCCCCGGTCGTACGCGGTGGCCACCGCGGCAGCGCGGTCGTTGACCCCGAGCTTGGCGTACACGTGCAGCAGGTGGGTCTTGACGGTGGCCTCGCTGATGAACAGGCGGGTCGCCGCCTCCCGGTTGGAGGCACCCCGGGCGACCAGGGTGAGCACCTCCAACTCCCGTTGACTGAGCGGCTCCTCGGCGGGAGCGCGCAGCCGACCCATCAGCCGGCCGGCGACGCTCGGCGCGAGCACCGACTCACCACGGGCCGCCGCCCGGACCGCGCGCACCAGGTCGTCCCGAGGGGTGTCCTTGAGCAGGTAACCGGTCGCACCGGCCTCGATCGCCGGCAGCACGTCCGCGTCCGTGTCGTAGGTGGTGAGCACCAGCACCCGGGCGGTGCTCCCGGCACGAGCCAGCCGGCCGATAGCGGTCACCCCGTCCATCCCGGGCATCCGTAGGTCCATCAGCACCACGTCCGGCCGCAGCGTCCCGATCAGGGCCAACGCCTGCGAGCCGTCCGCGGCCTCGCCCACCACCTCGAAATCGGGGTCGCCGGTGAACATCCCCCGCAGGCCGTCCCGCACGACCGGGTGGTCGTCGACGATCAGCAGTCGTACCGGGGCGGTCAACCGACACCTCCGGGCAGCGCGGGGACGGAGGCCGAGATCGCGGTGCCGCTGCCCGGCTCGGATTCGACAGCCAACTCGCCGCCGACCCGGGTCACCCGCTGCCGCATGGCGGTCAGCCCGTACCCGCCGCCCGGCTCGCGGGGCGCAGGCCGGTCGGTGATGTCGAAGCCGGCCCCGTCGTCACGGACATCGAGCGTGACCACGTCCGCCATGTACGACAGGGTCAGCCCGACCCGCGACGCGGCGGCGTGCCGAGCGACGTTTGACAGCGCCTCCTGGGCGGCCCGCAGCAGGGTCACCTCGACCTCCGGGTGCAGTGGACGGGGCGTGCCGGTGGTGGCCACGTCGGCCCGTACCCCGTTGAGGGCCGACCAGCGGCCGCCCAGCTCGACCAGGGCGTCCGGCAGCCGGGCCGTCTCCAACGGTTCCGGGCGCACCGCCTGCACCGAGCGGCGGGCCTCGGTGAGGCTCTCCCGGGCCAGGGCGAGCGCGTTGTCGACGTGCCGGCGCCAGTCGGCGGACCGGTCGCGGCCCTGCTCGGCCGCCTCCAGCTGGGTGATGATGCCGGTCAACCCCTGCGCCAGGGTGTCGTGGATCTCCCGGGCCATCCGTTGCCGCTCGTCCAGCACGCCGGCCTCCCGGGCCTGGGTGAGCAGTTGGGCGTGCAGCCCGGCGTTCTCCCGGGCCGTCTCGGTGAGTTGGTGGTTGGCCTCGCCGAGTTCCGCCACCAACCGCTTGCGTTTGGCGTCCTCCTGCTCGGCGACCATCGCGAACCAGCTCACCGAGCCGGCCACCACCAGGTTGAAGAGCACCAGCACCAGCCAGAGCGGCAGGTGCGACACCACCACCGACAGGCCCCCACCCTGAGACGTGGCGACCAGGGAGGCAGTGGTGACCACACCCGCGACCCGCCAGCGCCCGGGCAGCACCGGAAAGGCGTGGATGTAGCCGATCCAGGCGAAGAAGCCGTACCACGGGCTGGCTGCCACCAGCGCGGCGGCGAACGTGAGCAGCCCGGCGTAGTAGACCGCCATCAGCCTGCGCCGGTCCTGCCAGCCGGGATGCAGGGTGACGAACCAGGCGACCCAGCAGCCGGCAGCCACGGCGACGGCGAGGGTGGGCAGCGCCCCGACATGATGAGGTGCCGGTGCGACGAGGGCCAGCAGGGTGCCCAGGGCCAGCCCGCCGAAGGGGAACACCCGATAGAGGCTCGCCTCGCGCTCTCGCCAACTGGTCAGACGGTCGTGCCCATCGTTGCAGGTCATCACAACACCGCTCACTCCCAGCGGAACAGTTTCGCCGCACCGGCCCCGGCCGCCACGGCGATCACCGCCATTATCCCCAGGTGCAGCGGCTGCGGCGGCGTGCCGGTCCAGGCGTCGAGGAGCGCCTGCACACCGGGCGGCGTGTAGTCGCCGATCCGCGCCACGACGTCCGGGAGCAGGAAGCGGGGGAGATAGACGCCGCCGAAGAACATGGTGACCAGGAACAGCGGCACGGCCAGGGCCTGGGCCGCCTTCGTCGTCCGGGCCACGGCGGCGACCAGCAGGCCGAGAGCCAGCAGCGCCGCCGCACCGAGCACGAACGCCAGCGCGAAGCCGAGCGGGTGCCGGGGCAGCGGCACCCCGAAGGCCAACCGGGCGACGACGATGAGAAGCAGCGCGCTGGCCAGGATCCCGGCGAGGGCCAGCACCAGTTGGGCGGCGAGCAGAGCCGCCGGGTGCGCCGGAGTGGTCGCCAGCCGGCGCAGCACCCCGCGTTCCCGATAGGTGGCCAACACGGCGGGCAGGGTGTTCACCCCCACCATGGCGAGGGTGACCACCAGCAGCGATGGCGCGAAGTAGCTGACGAAGGTCTGCCCGTCGAAGTTCGGATCCGGCTCGCGGAGCGCCGGGATCAGCCCCAACACCGTCAGGATCAGGGTGGGCAGCCCGACGGTGGTGAGCAGCGTCGGCAGATCCCGTAGGTAGAGCCGCGCCTCGATCCTCAGGATCTGGCGAAAGGCGTGCATGGTGGCTCCCTTCTCAGTTGGTGGACCGGTGCCCGGTCAGCTCCACGAAGGCGTCGTCCAGGGTGGACCGCTCCAACCGCAGGTCCGCGGCGGCGATCTGGTGACGGGCGAGCACCGAGGTGACCGCGTGCAGCAACTCCCCGGTGCCGGTCACCACCACCTGGCTGCCGGTGCGCTGCACGGCGGAGACCTCGGGCAGGTCGGTGAGGAGCCGGTCGTCGACCGGGACCGACGGCCGGAACCGGATCCGCTGCTCCGGCGCCACCGTCGACACCAGGCCCGCCGGGCTGTCCAGCGCGACGACCCGGCCCCGGTCGATCACCGCGACCCGGTCGCAGAGCCGCTCGGCCTCCTCCATGAAGTGGGTGACCAGCACGATCGTCACCCCACTGTCGCGGACCTGTTCGATGAGGCCCCAGGTGTCCCGGCGGGCCTGCGGGTCCAGCCCGGTGGTCAGCTCGTCGAGGATGGCGATCTCCGGATTGCCCACCAGGGCCAGCGCGATGGAGAGGCGCTGCTTCTGACCACCGGAGAGCTTCTTGTACGCGGTGTCCCGCTTCTCGCCGAGACCCAGCTTGTCGATCAGAACGGAAGGGTCGGCCGGGTTGCGATAGAACGACGCGTACAACTCCAGTGCCTCCGCCACCCGCAGCCGGTCCGGCAGCTGACTCTCCTGGAGTTGCACCCCGACCCGCTGGCGTAGCTGGGCCGCGTCCCGGCGAGGGTCGAGCCCGAGGACCGACACCTCGCCCCCGTCCGGGACACGCAGCCCGGCGACACATTCCACGGTGGTGGTCTTGCCGGCGCCGTTCGGGCCGAGCACGCCGAAGATCTCCCCGGGCTCCACCGCGAACGACACGTCCTCCACGGCCACCAGATCGCCGTACCGCTTCCTCAGGTGGGTCACCTCGATGACCGACATCGTGCCGCCTCCCGCCGCTGGCCTCGTACCCCTCAAGGGTCGTCGGGGTGACCCGGCGGCGAATCGACCGGTCGGCGATGATCGCCGGTGGCCCCGGTTGATCGCTGCCGTCCGTCAACCGGTTGATGCCTGCGGTGCGGGTCGCTGCTAGCGCGCTGCCCGGCGGATTCGATCACCGCTCGCTAGGCTGCTCGATCGTGGATGTCAGCAGAGTCGCCAGCCCGGTCACCGGGGTCGTCGGACGCTTCCTCGCCGGAGCGGGGCTGCTGCTGCGCGGGCTCGGCCTCTACGTGCGCAGCCCGGGGCTGATGCTGCTCGGCGTCGTGCCGGCGTTGATCTCCGGCGCGCTGTTCCTGGCCGCGCTCGGCACCCTGGTGTACTTCGTGGACGACCTCGCCGCGCTTGTCACCCCGTTCGCCGACGACTGGTCGACCACGTCCCGCAGCCTGGTCCGGGTGATCGCCGGGCTGGCCTTCCTGGGCGTCGGCGGCCTGCTCGGAGTGCTCACCTTCACCGCGGTGACCCTGGTCATCGGCGACCCCTTCTACGAGAAGATCTCCGAGCGGGTCGAGCAGCGGTACGGCGGCACGCCCGGCGCGGTGGAGGTGCCGTTCTGGTCGTCGCTGCGCCGCAGCCTCGCCGACTCGGTACGGCTGGTGGCGCTCACGGTGCTGGTGGGAATTCCGCTGTTCCTCGCCGGCTTCATTCCGGTGATCGGTCAGACTGTCGTCCCGGTCGTCGGGGCGGCGGTGGGCGGGTGGTTCCTCGCCGTGGAGCTGGTGGGTGCGCCGTTCTACCGACGCGGGATGCGGCTGCCGCAACGCCGGACGATCCTGAAGGCCGACCGGGCCACCTCGCTCGGCTTCGGGGTGGCGGTCTTCCTCTGCTTCCTCATCCCACTCGGCGCGGTGCTGGTCATGCCGGCGGCGGTGGCCGGTGCCACCCTACTGGCCCGCCGCTCGATGGGCCAGTCGATCGAGAAGGACTGACATGGAGATCGCCCTGGTCGAGGGGGACATCACCACCCAGCGGGTGGACGGCATCGTGAACGCCGCCAACTCGTCGCTGCTCGGGGGCGGAGGAGTCGACGGTGCGATCCACCGGCGCGGTGGACCGGCCATCCTGGCCGAGTGCCGGGCGCTGCGGGCGTCCCACTACGGCAGGGGCCTGCGCACCGGTCAGGCGGTGGCGACGACCGCCGGAGAGCTACCGGCTCGCTGGGTGATCCACACCGTCGGCCCGGTCTGGTCGGCGAGCGAGGATCGGTCGGCGTTGCTGCGCGACTGTTACGCCAACAGCCTGCGGGTGGCCGACGAGTTGGCCGCGTCGACGGTGGCGTTCCCGCTGATTTCCGCCGGCAGCTACGGCTGGCCGATCGACGACGCGGTCCGGCAGGCGCTGTCGGTACTGCGCTCGGCCACGCCGGTCGCCGTCACCGAGGCACGCCTGGTGCTCTTCGGCGCCGACACCCACGCTGTCGCCCGCCAGGTCTTCGACACCGCCTGACGTCGGTCCCAGCCACCGCTCCCGCCTCGATCAAGGGATGGGAAGAAGGTCTCCGAGGCGGTTCTGACCTACTTTTCATCACCTGATCACCTTGCCCCGATGAGGTCGGCCCGATTGGTCAGGTCAGGTTGGCCAGGCAGGACCACTGGGATGCCACCGGCCGGTAGCCGAGCCGGGCGTTGATCGCCAACATCGGCGCGTTGGCCTCGTCGTTCGAGGTGTACGCGACGCGTACGCCGTTGGCGGCGGCTCGGTGCAGCGCCGCCGTCTTGGTCAGCCGGGCCAGCCCACGCCCCCGGTACGCGGGGACGGAGCCCGTGTAGTCCGACCACATCCGGTCCCCGTCCCGCTTCACGAGGCTGAAGGCGACCACTTCACCGGCTACCTCGGCGGCGGTGCTGGCCGTCTTGTCCAGCCCGAGGTTGTCCCACACGTCGTACTGCCAACTCTCGTAGCTCTTCGCGTCGACCGGCACGTCGCTCGGTTCGTCGACGGCCGAGGCCACATCCGCCACGTACAGCAGGTGCGGGTCCACCTCGGCGATCGGGCGCAGCCGTACGCCCGGGGGCGGCTCGGGCAGCGCCGGCGCCGGATTCAGGTCGAGCGCCGAGTAGCGCACCTCACGGCTGGGCTCGTAGCCGTGTCGACTGGCGAACGGCAGCGCGTCCGGCAGTGCCATGGCACGTACCCGGCGGACTCCCAACGGGCGGAGGTAATCGCTCGCGGCGGTCAGCAACGCCGTCCCGATGCCCCGCCGCCGGTGCTCCGGGTGCACGTGCAGCAGGTTGATGCCACCCACGTTCGCCGTCGAGGTCGTCCCGATGCGTTCGGCGGACACCCAACCGACCACCCGCGCGTCGACCTCGGCCACGAAGGCGGTCCAGTCCTCCTCGGGCGGCGGCTCGGCGATCATCTTCCGGGTCGACTCGACTCCGCGCACCAGGTACGGGAAGACCGTCGCCCGCAGGGCCACCACGGCCGGGGCGTCGTCCGGCGTTGCCACCCGGATCCGCATGTCAGGCCCCTGTCCGTACGGCGGCGACAGCCTCGACCTCGACGAGCTGGTCGGGATAGCCGAGCACCGTGACACCGAGCAGGGTGCTGGGTGGGTCATGGTCGCCGAAGAAGTCCCGCACCACCTCCCAGGCGCTCACCAGGTCGGCCTGCCGGGAGGACGCCACGTACACCGTGGTCTTGACGACGTCGGTGGGGGTGGCACCGGCCGCCGCGAGGGCGGTTTCCAGGTTCGCCATCACCTGCCGGGCCTGCGCGGCGTGATCGCCCGGCGCGACGGTACGTCCCTCGGCGTCGAGCGGGCAGGCGCCGGCGGTGAAGACCAGTCGCGCGGTTGGTTCGACGGTGGCCGCGTAGGCGTATTCGGCAACGTCGGAGAGTGCGGGGACGTGCAGCAGCGCGACATGATCCGGCATGGCGGCGAGACTAACCATGATCGCCCGCCGCAGCGAGGTATTAACTGGCAGCGGGTGCGACTGGTCAGGCGGAGGCGCGGCGGATCAGTTCGGTGGGGAGCATGACCGACTGTTCGATCGTTTCGCCGGCAGCGAGGCGGAGTAGTTGCTGGGTCATCCGCCGGCCGAGTTCCACGATCGGCTGCCGGACGGTGGTCAGCGGTGGCTCGGTGTAGGCGGCGGTTTCGATGTCGTCGAAGCCGATGACCGCGACGTCCTCCGGCACGCGCCGGCCGGCTTCGCGCAGCGTCCGCAGGGCGGCGTGCGCCATCAGGTCGGAGGCGGCGAAGACACCGTCCAGGTCGGGGTGCTCGGTGAGCAGCCGGTGCATCGCCGCCGACCCGGACTCCCTGGTGAAGTCGCCGACGGCGACCAACTCGGGCAGCCCCGCGTCGTGGACCGCGCTGCGGTAACCGGTGAGTCGTTCGATTCCGGCGATCATGTCCTGCGGGCCGGCGATGGTGGCGATCCGCCGCCGACCGCTGGCGACAAGGTGTCGGACGGCTGCGGTCACCCCGCCCACGTGGTCGACGTCGACGTACGGCACGGGCCCGTCGCCGAGCGGCCGGCCGCTGACCACGACCGGGATGCCGAGCCGGGCAAGTGTGCCGGGCAGCGGGTCGGCACCGTGCAGCGAGGCGAAGAGCACCCCGTCGACGTGCCGGCCGGTGGTGTACCGCTCGACCCGGTGGTGTCCGGCCGGCGAGCCGGCGAGCATCAGCACCAGTTGCTTGTCGGCGGCCTCCAACTCCTGGCTGACGCCACGGATGATGCCGGGGAAGACCTGGTCGTCGGAGAAGACCCGGGTGGCCGCCTCCGGCATGACCAGGGCGATCGAGTCGGTGCGTTGGGTGACCAGGCTGCGGGCGGCGAGGTTCGGCACGTAGCCCAGCTCGGCGACCGCCCGGGTGACCGCCTCCCGGATCGGCTCGGCGACGGTGGTGGAGCCGTTGACCACACGGGACACGGTGGCCCGGGACACCCCGGCCCGCGCCGCCACCGCTTCGAGCGTCGGCCGTTGCACCGTCGTCATCGCGCCTTCCTCACGCTCGTCACCGCCCGTGCCGGGTGCTCAACGCCGGCACGTGACCTTCAGTGTGCGCCGCTGGGTCACGACAGCGTGACCGGCGCTTCCCACCCTGTCAAGAGAGCGCTCTCTCGCCTTCCTGGGGTTGGCCCCGGAACAGGCGAGGGCGCCACCCGTCGGGGTGACGCCCTCGTCGATCCAAAAATCACTTGGCCCGCAGGCCGTCCAGCAGGGCGCGGTCGCCAGCCACGTCAAGCGTCTCGAAGCTCACCCGACCCCAGAGCGCCAGCAGCAGGTCGCTCGCCGTGCCGCTGACCTGCGCCCGCGCGTGATGATCGTCGTGGTCGAGAATGGTCGCCGTGTCGAGCAACGCCACCCCCTCGCCGCGCAGCCGCAAATACCACTCCTGAGCCGCGTCGGTCGCGGTGAGCTGCACCACCCCGCGCCAGTCGCCCGGCGTCCGCCGCCGACCCGCCGGCAGCCAGGTGTCCAGCACCTCACTCACCCCGTCGGCCGCGAGCTTCGCCTCCACCGGCTCGCCGGCCGCGATGGCGAGCTGGGCGTCCCAACGGTGCACAGCCGTCTCGTGCGCCATCCGGCGCGGCCAGAAGCCGGCCTTCTTCGGCTGCGGAGCCCAGTTCCACGCCGGCGCCTCCGGGTCGAGCCCGTCGAAGACCGTCATCAGCCGGTCGTACCCCTGCTGCCACAGCTGCAGTGGGAGCACCCCCGGGGCCGCCTCAAGCGGTTCCCGACGGGCCGGCTGAGTGGTCTGGCCGGCGCCGGCGAACGACGAAACCCACTGGTAGATGCCCGCGAGGTGCAGTGTGAGGTCGCCGACCGTCCAGCCCGGACAGGACAGGACCGGTGTCTCCGGCGGCGCCTCGGCCACCGCCGCCGCGAACGCGGGACCCTCCGTTCGGAGCGCCCCGACCCAGAAATCCTTGCTGCCCTGCAGTCTGCTCATCGCCATCCTCCCGGGGGTGCCGGACGACCAGTGGGTGCCACGGCTATCGGTCAGCCTAAGGTGAAGGGCGTGCCAGACGCCTCCGCCCAGCCGACAACCGAAGCTGATCGTGCCATCCCTGGTCCACTGGCCAGCTACACCACTCTACGAATGGGTGGGGCGGCCCAGCGGATCGTGGTCGCCGACAGTGCCGACGAGATCATTCGCGCCGTCCGCGCCGCGGACGAGCCGGTCTTGGTCCTGGCCGGTGGCAGCAACGTGGTGATCGGCGACTCCGGCTTCCCCGGCACCGTCGTGCTGGTGCGCTCCCGTGGGCTGCGCGTCATCGGCGAGGACGCCGGATCGGTCACCGTACGGGTCGACGCCGGCGAGCCGTGGGACGACCTGGTCGCCGCCACGGTGGCCAACGGCTGGGCCGGGTTGGAGTGCCTCTCCGGCATCCCCGGCTCGACCGGCGCCACCCCGATCCAGAACGTCGGCGCGTACGGCCAGGAGGTCGCCGAGACGATCAGCGGCGTCGAGGTGTACGACCGGGCCGAGGGCACCCGCCACAGCATCCCCGCCGCCGACTGCGGGTTCGCCTACCGGGGCAGCATCTTCAAGTACCGGGACCGGTGGGTGGTTCTCTCCGTCGACTTCCGGCTCACCCGGTCCCCACTCTCCGGCCCGGTGCGCTACGCCGAGCTGGCTCGTGCGCTCGGTGTCGAGGTGGGTGACCAGGTGCCGTTGGCCGACGCCCGCGCGGCGGTGCTCCGGTTGCGCGCGGGCAAGGGCATGGTGCTCGACGCCACCGACCCGGACACTCGCTCGGTCGGCTCCTTCTTCACCAACCCGGTGCTGGACCAGGCGACGTACGAGCTGCTCCTGGAGCGCGCCGCCGAGCTGGGCGACCCGCCGGCCTGGCCGGGAGCCGACGGCCTGGTCAAGGTGAGCGCGGCCTGGCTGATCGACAAGGCCGGCTTCACCAGGGGCCACCCCGGCGAGGGCGGAGTGTCGATCTCCAGCAAGCACACGCTGGCCCTGACCAACCACAGCGGCGCAGCCAGCACCGGTGACCTGCTCGCCCTGGCCCGCGACATCCGTGACACGGTGCACGACCGCTTCGGCGTGACCCTCCACCCCGAACCGGTCCTCATCAACTGCGCCCTCTAACCCCCACCCCCACCCAACCCAACCCCACCCCACCCCCACCCCCACCCCACCCCACCCCACCCCACCCCACCCCCACGCGATCTTGCAGTTTCTGTCGGGGCATAAGGGGCTCAAAAGGGCAATTCGGCGACAGAAAGTGCAAGATCGATGAGGGCGGGCGGGGGGACGGGCGGGGCACGGCTTAGGGGAGGGGCCAGGGGAGGGGCCAGGGGAGGGTTACCTCGCCCTGCCGCCAGCGGGTGGGGCCGCCCAGGACGGGCCAGCCGGTCTCGCGGAGACGGGTCACCGCTCTCCGCCAGCGTTGGCGGGGGCCGAAGGTGGCGTACGGGGCGGCGGCCTGCCAGGCGTCGTCCAGGGCGCGGATCAGATCGTGCACCGGCTCCCCGGGAACGTTGCGGTGGATCAGCGCCTTCGGCAGCCGCTCGGCCAACTCGGCGGGGCTGCCCAGCGTGGTGAGCTTCGCGGCCAGGGTCAGCGTCCGAGGGCCGTCGGCGTCGACCAGCAGCCAACTGGCGAGCCGACCCAACTCGTCGCAGGTGCCCTCGACAAGCACCCCACCCGGGGCGAGCGCGGCGGTCATCGTCCGCCAGGCGTCCGGGACCTCGCTCTCGTCGTACTGTCGCAGCACGTTGAACGCGCGGACCAGCACCGGCCGGAGCCCGGCCAACTCGAACCCACCCCGAGCGAACGTCAGCCCGGGTGGGTCGGCGGCCGGGGCCGCGGCCGCCACCCGGGCCGCGTCAATCTCCAACCCGACCAGCCGTACGTCCGGACGGACCCCGGCCGCCAGTCGAGCGCGCAACTCCACCGCGGTCACCGGGGTGGCGCCGTAGCCGAGGTCGACCACCAGGGGGTCCTCCGCCGCCAGGAGCCGGTCGGCGCAGGTGGCGACGATCCAGTTGTCCACCCGACGGAGTCGGTTCGGGTTCGTCGTCCCGCGGGTGACCACGCCGAGCGGCCGGCGCCGCGCCACAGGGCTCATGTCAACCTCAAGGCCAGTCTCCGTTCGCGACCGCGGGGCTCAAGAGCCGGCTCACCACTCGTTAGACCCGGTGCACCTTGTGCTGGGCCGCCTGTGCCCGGGGCCGGACCACCAGCCGGTCGATGTTGACGTGCTCGGGGCGGGTGGCGCACCAGGCGATGCAGTCGGCGACGTCCTCGGCGACGAGCGGCCCCGGCACCCCGGCGTAGACGGCGGCCGCCCGTTCCGCGTCGCCCTCGAAGCGGACCAGCCCGAACTCGTCGGTCTTCACCATGCCCGGGTCGATCTCGATCACCCTCAGCGGTCGGCCGCACAGCTCCAGGCGGAGCGTGCCGGCGATCGCGGTCTGCGCGTGCTTCGCGGCGGTGTAGCCGCCCCCGCCCTCGTAGACGGTCAGGCCGGCGGTGGAGGAGACCACCACGATGGTGCCGGAGCCGGACGCCTCCAGGGCCGGCAGCAGCGCCTGGGTGACCCGCAGGGTGCCGAGCACGTTGACGTCGTACATCCACTGCCAGTCGGCGACCGAGCCGGACTCCACCGGGTCCAGCCCGCGCGCTCCGCCGGCGTTGTTCACGAGCAGGGTGATTGGCCCGGGTGCCTGGGCGGCGGCCTCGGCCAGCCCGGCCACCGACTCGTCCGAGGTGATGTCGCAGGTCACTGCGGTGGCCTGCCCACCAGCGGCGGTGATCTCGGCGACCAGCTCGGCGAGCCGCTCGGCGCGGCGGGCGGCGGCGAGTACGTGGAAGCCTTCGGCGGCGAGCCGGCGGGCGGTGGCCGCACCGATCCCGCTGGACGCTCCGGTGACGATGGCGACTGAGGTCATCCCGACATTGTCACCCCGGGCGTACGACCCGCCCCGACCGGGCGTACGGCGGGCGCGGGTGGGCGTCGGGTGATGAGGTCCGTCACGCCGAGGGGCCGCGCCGGGGAATTTCCGAAGCCCGATGGGGAAGATGACATCCGGCGTACAGGTTGACCGAGAAGCGCCGGTCGTGCGAGACGGCATCAACCGTGACAAAGGAGCGGATGTGGCGGAAATGCACACCGGTGTCGGGCGTCAGCGAGGTGCCCAACCGTGGCCCCGGCCTCGCCGCATCGCCACCCTGTCGGTCCACACCTCCCCCCTGCACCAGCCCGGCACGGGTGACGCCGGCGGAATGAACGTCTACATCCTCGAAGTCGCCCGGCGTCTCGCCGAGGCCAACGTGGAGGTGGAGATCTTCACCCGGGCCACCTCCGGCGACCTCCCCCCGGTGGTCGAGATGGCGCCCGGCGTGCAGGTCCGGCACATCACCTCCGGCCCCCTGGAGGGCCTCACCAAGGAAGAGCTGCCCGGCCAGCTCTGCGCGTTCACCGCCGGGGTGCTGCGCGCCGAGGCGTCCCGCCCACCCGGGCACTACGACCTGATCCACTCCCACTACTGGCTCTCCGGCCAGGTGGGCTGGCTGGCCAAGGAACGCTGGGGCGTGCCGCTGGTGCACACCGCGCACACCCTCGCGAAGGTCAAGAACGCCCAGCTCGCAGCCGGTGACCGGCCCGAGCCCAAGGCCCGGGTGATCGGCGAGGAGCAGGTCGTCGCCGAGGCGGACCGGCTGGTCGCCAACACCAGGGTCGAGGCCAGCGACCTCCTCACCCGCTACGACGCCGACCCGGACCGGGTCACCGTGGTGCAGCCGGGTGTCGACCTGGGTCGGTTCCGGCCCGCGCCGGGCAACCGGCCCGTGGCCACCCGCGAGGCTCGCCGCCGGCTGGGGCTGCCGTCCGACGGGTACGTCGTCGCCTTCGTCGGTCGGATCCAGCCGCTCAAAGCCCCCGACGTGCTGATCCGCGTGATCGCCGCGCTGCGCGAACGCGACCCGGCGCTGGCCGACCAGGTGACAGTGGTGATCTGCGGCGGACCCAGCGGCAGCGGGCTGGATCGGCCTACCGCGCTCATCGAACTGGCCAGCACCCTCGGTGTCACCGACGGGGTGCGGTTCCTGCCGCCGCTCACCGGAGACGACCTCCCGGCCCTGTACCGGGCGGCGGATCTGGTCGCGGTGCCATCCCACAACGAATCGTTCGGGCTGGTCGCCCTGGAGGCACAGGCCTGCGGTACGCCGGTGCTGGCCGCCGCCGTCGGAGGACTGGTCACCGCCGTGCGGGATCAGGTCAGCGGCGTACTGATCGACGGCCACGACCCGGTCGACTGGGCCAGGGCGCTGGGCCGCCTACTGCCGGACCGAGCCCTCCGGGCGGCCCTCGGCCGAGGAGCCGAGCAGCACGCCCGGCACTTCTCCTGGGACCGTACGGTCGCCGGTCTGCTCGGCGTCTACGGCGAGGCCATCGCCGCGCACCGCGCCCGGCTCGCGGCCGACCTGGCGGCCGACCCGGCGCTCTCCTGCTCCTGGTGACCGAGGGGCGAAGCCGTCAACGGGTGCGCCGGGCGGGTCGGTCGTAGAGTGGGTCCGGTGAGCCCGAAGAGCGATCTTGCGACCCTGATCGAGTCGGTCTGCGCCGAGCGGGAGCTGGCCTGGGAGTCGACCGGCCCCGACTCGTACGCGGTGACCCTGCCGGGCACGCACAAACTCAAGACGGTCTGCAACCTGATCATCGGGGAGCACGCACTGCGGGTCGAGGCGTTCGTGATGCGCCAACCGGACGAGCGCCGCGAGGAGCTGTGGGCCTGGCTGTTGCAGCGCAACGCCCGGATGTACGGCGTCTCCTTCTCCACCGATGCCGTCGGCGACGTGTACCTGACCGGGCGGGTCAACCCGGCCGGCGTGGACGCCGACGAGTTGGACCGGCTGCTCGGCTCCGTGCTCACGTACGCCGACGAGTCGTTCGACACGATGTTGGAGATCGGCTTCGGCAGTTCGATCCGCCGCGAGTACGAGTGGCGGGTCAAGCGCGGCGAGTCGACCGCCAATCTGGCCGCTTTCGCCCACCTCTTCGAGCCCTCCGGCTCCGGCCCCGACGCAGCCTGACCACCCCGCGCCCCGCGCTCCGCGCCCCGCACCCCGCGCCCCGCGCCCCGCGCCCCGCGCCCCGCGCCCCGCGCCCCGCGCTCCGCGCTCCGCGCCCCGCGCCCGCGCCCAGCGCCCCGCGCCCGCGCCCAGCGCCCCGCGCCCGCGCCCCGCGCCCCGCGCCCCGCACCCCGCACCCCGCGCTCCCCAAGATCGCACTCGAACCAGGAAGTAGTGGCCTCACCTCGCCCCGATGCCACCCGATCCTGGATCGAGCACGATCATGGCGAGTCGTCGGTGGTTCGGACTGCTCCTGACGGGTATGCCGCTCCGCGCGGTGCGGCGAGGGACCCCCGCGCGCCGAGGACGGAGTGTCAAGGAGCGGAGCGTCCCATGGCTCAGCGGAACAGCTCAGGTCGCGGCGCGACTGCGACCAGGACGAAGCGACAGGCCGGCAACCAGACGCCGGGTACCCCGGGAGTCTCCGAGTCGGAGATCTCCCGGATGCGGGTGGACGACATCCGGGGGCAACTGCGCAAACGCGGGGTCTCCGGGATCTCCGCGCTGCGTAAGCCCGACCTGGTGAAACAGTTGGTGCGCTCGATGCGGGCCGGCGCAGGTCGGAGCAGCACCGGCCCGACGGGCCGGGCCACCGGCACCCGGGCGTCGGCGGGTCGTGCCGCCGCTACGAAGAAGTCGGCGGCCAGACCGGCATCGAGCCGCGGGAAGGCCGCACCGGCGAACAAGAGCGCTCCCGCGAAGCGGGCCGCCGCAACGAAGGCGACCGTCACGCGGAAGTCGACGGCGGCGGCGAAGAGGGCGCCGGCGAAGACGTCCGCCGCCGCAACGAAGGCCACCGCCGCGAAGCGGACCACAGCGGCCTCGTCGACGGCCGCCCGCAAGACCACGGCGGCCCGCAAGACCACGGCGGCCCGCAAGACCACGGCGGCCCGCAAGACCACGGCGGCCCGCAAGACCACGGCGGCCCGTAAGACCACGGCCGCCCGCAAGACAGCGACGGCGCGTACGGCACCCGCGCGGAAGGCGCCGGCGAAGAAGGCACCGGCCCGTCCGGCGGCGAAGCGCACGGCACCGGCCAACAGCGCGGCGGCCAAGCGCACGACAGCGAAGCGCACGGCACCGGCCAACAGCACGACAGCGAAGCGCACGGCACCGGCCAAGAGCACGTCGGCGAAGCGCACGCTGACGCCGTCGACCGGTGGCGGGACGACGGCCGGTGGGATCCGGACCGGACGGGGCACCGGGCGCTCGGTCAGCAGCTCCCAGGTGATCTCGTCGGTGATGGACCGGCCGGAGCGGCCGGGGCGCAGTTTGATCACCACGAATCACGAGGTGATCCAGCGGTGGGCCCGGGAGCGTGGGGCCAAGCCGGCAACCATCGCGGGCACCGAGCGCGACGGTCGGGCGGGCGTGCTGACCTTCAACATCCCCGGTTACCGGGAAAGTAGCCGAATTCGCGAGATCACCTGGGATGAGTGGTTCCATACCTTTGATCTGCGCCGACTGAACCTTATCTATCAGGAACAGTTGCGCAGCGGTCGGCAGAGCAGCTTCTTCCGGACCGAGTCACCCGATCGGGAGGACGGTTGAGGCGTTTGCGGGAATGGCTGACGGGTATGCGGCTGTTGCCAGAGATCGAGGCCCGAGCAGCGGATACTCGTCAGTTGTGACCGGCGAGACAGGCGTTCTGGGTTGAATCCAGAATCCGGGCGAACTAACTTTATTGCACCGCGCCACGCTTGGAAACGTTCGGGGGAGCGGCGGATCGATCAGATCCGCGCACCAGGCGAGGCGCGAGGGGACGGGTGGATTTACCGTTGGGGGACGGTGGTCCACCTGTTTGGACCGGCGGCCGAGCGGGCGATGCTTACGGGGGTGAGTGTTTGCCCGCCGCCGCCGGCCCCACCGGCGGGCGCCCATCACGACCTCAGGGTCGAGGTGGGCGCTTTGCCGTGTTGAGGGCTCATGCGGTGGGCACCCGGTCGGCGGACGATGTCTGCTCCCGCCGTAGCGCGGCGACGTGCCGTTCCCGGGATGGTCCGGCGACCAGGTGCCCGACCGCCGCTGCCATGCCCAGCCCACCCACGAGCAGCCAGTGCCGGTCGCCGAGGTGTTGCAGGCTCACCCCGCCGAGGGTGGGAGCGACGAACGCCGCCGCCGGGAACGTCAGGTAGAACACTGCCTGATATCGGGCACGGAGCTGCGGCGGTGCCAGGTCGGCATTGATCTGCGCGTTGGGCGGGGCGGCGAGCATCGAACCGATCGTCCAGACCGCCGCGGCACCCAGGTAGACGGCCAGTTCGTCGGCGACGACGAGCGCCCCGAAGCCGAGCGCGAGCAGCGCGGTGGACGCGGCCAGTACGACGTCCTTCCGGTGTCGGTCGATCAGCCGTGGCACGAACAGTTGCCCGATCACGATCAGCGCGCCGCCGAGCGCCACCACCAGCCCGTACGCCGAGGGACCCAGACCGTCCGCGCGCATGGCCAGCGGCATGATCGTGGACGTCTGCATGGTGAGGACGGCCAGCACGAAGGTGAGCCCGACGAAGATCAGGAAGGTGCGGTCGGTGAGCGCGGTGTGCAGCCCCTGCCGACGGGGCCGGACCGACGCGCGGGTGGCCGGCGCAGGGTCGGCAGGCGGGGCGGCCAGTCGCAGGGTCTCCGGCACCTTCCAGGCGATCACGGCGGCCGCCGTCAGGGTGGCACCGGCGTCGACGAGGAACAGCGCCGTGAAGCTCGCCTCGGCCAGCACCCCGGCGAGCAGCGAGGCGACCGCCATGCCCAGGTTGAACGCCCAGAACTGGAGGTTGAACGCGCGGGAGCGGCGCGCGGCGGGCACCACGTCGACGATGGCCGCGACGAACGCCGGACTGGGCATCGAGTGGACCACGCCGACGAGCGCGGAGAGCACCGCGATCAGCAGCAGGTGCTGGCTGAAGGCGAGCGCCACCATCAGGGCGGCCGTGCTCAGGTGCGCGGCGAGCAGGGTCGCCCGGCGGCCCCAGCGATCGGCGAGGACGCCACCGAGCAGCACGCCGGCCGCACCACCGGCCCCGTACGCGCCGACCACGGTGCCGGCCAGCCCGATGCTCGCTCCGCGTACGTCGGTGAGGTAGAGCGAGAGGAACAGCATGGCGAATGCGCCGGCCCGGTTGATCAGCAGTCCGGCCCAGAGGTACCAGAAGGTGGCGGGAAGCCCGCCCGCGGTGTCGTGCCACCAGCGCCGCAGGGCGTGCACCCGACCTCCATACAGTTCGCTTTCTTAACTGTCCGAGTGCAGGGTAGGAAATCGGGCCGTCCCGGCGCCAATCGTCAGGCGGCTGCCTCGGCGGGTTGCGGCGTCCGGCTGGTGTCGACAGGTGCCAGTGCCTCGCCGGATCGGCGCAGTGCGGCGGCGCGCCGCTCCCGTGCCGGTCCCGACACCAGGTGGGCCACGGCGGTCAGGACGCCGAGCGCGGCGCAGCCGTACCAGAGCGCGTCGTTGCCGACGTGCTCGCGCACCAGGCCGCCGAGGATCGGCGCGCTGGCCCCGGCGATCTGCCAGGACAGGGAGAAGACGCCCTGGTAGCGGCCGCGTAGCTCGGCCGGGGAGAGTTCGGCGATGAGCGTGGAGTTGGACGGTGAGTTGAGCATCTCGCCGACCGTCCAGATCAGCACGGTCAGCCCGTAGAACCAGGGGGTGCCGGCGAACGCGGTCAGCCCGAAACCGACGCCCATCACCACGGACGCCAGCGCGAGCACGTGGGAGCGGCTCCGACCCCGGATCAACCGGGGCACGAAGAGTTGGCCGACCACGATGAGGACCCCGTTGAGCGCGATCACCGAGCCGTAGGTGGCCGGGCTCAGGCCGTCGTCGCCCATGGCGATCGGCAGCATCGAGATGTGCTGGAGGAAGACCAGCGCGGCGAACAGGTTGAGAGCCACGAAGCCGAGGTAGACGCGGTCGGTGAGGATCGTGCGCAGGGCGCCGCGCGGGGCGCTCGCCGCGGCGGTGGCGGCGATACCGGACCGCCGGGTCTCCGGCACCCGGGTAAAGATGATCAGCGCGGTGATCAGCATGGTGCCGGCGTCGACCACGAAGAGCAGCAGGTAGTCGGCCTGCGCGGCGAGGCCGGCGAGGACGGCGGCGCAGGCGAAGCCCAGGTTGATCGCCCAGTAGTTGAGCGAGAAGGCGCGCAGCCGGTCCTTCGCCGGCACCACGTCGATCATCATGGCCCCGAACGCGGGCCGGGCCGCCTCGGCGAACATGCCGAGCAGCAGGGCGCCCAGCGCCACCGCCCAGAGGTCCCGGGCCAGGCCGAGGCCGAGCATCATCACGGCCGCGCCCACGTGGGCGGTGAGCAGTGTCGGCCGGCGACCCCACCGGTCCGCGAGGGTGCCGCCGGCGGTGGTGCCGAACGCGCCGCCGACGCCCCACAGGCCGATCACCAGGCCGGCCTGAGAGGCCGAGAAGCCGCGTTCCTGGGTGAGGTAGATGGCGAGGAAGACGAGGACGAACGAGCCGAGCCGGTTGATCAGGGTGCCCGACCACAGGTACCAGAAGGTGGTGGGCAGGCCTCCGGTGGTGTCCCGGAACCAGCTCCGCATCGTCCGCATATGGCGCCCCGCTTGCAAGTAATGACCGATGTGACTGTCGCGCCTTACAACCCTAGCGGCGGGCGCAGTCGCTGGTCATCCGCATATTCACGTGGTGGTCGTCACGACGGCTGCCCGCGTGTCCCCTCGGCGGTTGAGGCAGGATGATCCGCATGACTGCGAGCGAAGGGCCCACCGTCGGGACGCTGGTCCTGCTGCGACACGGTGAGAGCGACTGGAATGCCAAGAACCTCTTCACCGGCTGGGTGGACGTCGACCTGACCGAGAAGGGCGAGCGCGAGGCGAGGCGCGGCGGCGAGCTGATGCGCGAGCACAGCCTGCTGCCGGACGTCGTGCACACCAGCGTGATGCGCCGTGCGATCCGCACCGCCGAGCTGGCGCTCAACGCCGCCGACCGGCACTGGATCGCGGTGCGCCGGTCGTGGCGGCTCAACGAGCGCCACTACGGCGCACTGCAGGGCAAGGACAAGAAGCAGACCCTCGACGAGTACGGCGAGGAGCAGTTCATGCTCTGGCGCCGGTCGTACGACACGCCGCCGCCGCCGATCGACGACAACGACGAGTGGTCGCAGGTGGGTGACCCCCGCTACGCGCTGCTGCCGACCGAGCTGATGCCGCGTACCGAGTGCCTCAAGGACGTCGTCGAGCGGATGCTGCCCTACTGGTACGACTCGATCGTGCCGGACATCCTGGCCGGCCGGACGGTGCTGGTGGCCGCGCACGGCAACTCGCTGCGCGCCCTGGTCAAGCACCTCGACCAGATCTCCGACGAGGCGATCGCCAAGCTGAACATCCCGACCGGCATCCCGCTGCGCTACGACCTCGACCCGCAGTTGCGCCCACTCACCCTGGGCGGCACCTACCTCGACCCGACGGCAGCGAAGGAAGCCGCCGCCGCGGTCGCGAACCAGGGCCGCTGAGCCGACGACGAAGGTCCCCGGGACTCCGGGGACCTTCGTCGCGCCTGGTTCAGCTCGCGGAGGGCCCGCTCTGCCCGGTGATCAGGTAGATCACGTGCTCGCCGGCGTTGACCGCGTGGTCGGCGAAGCGCTCGTAGAAGCGGCCCAGCAGGGTGGCGTCGATCGCGGTCTCCACCCCGTACGGCCAGTCGTCGCCGAGCAGCACCGCGAACAGGTTCTTGTGCAGCTCGTCCATGGCGTCGTCGTCGCGGTCCAGTTCGCCGGCCAGGTCGGCGTCGGGCTTCGCCAGCACCGAGCCGATCTTCACAGCCATCCGGTCGGCAATCTCGGACATCTCGGTGAAAACCGTCCGCAGCTCAGCCGGGACTGCGGGGGAGGGGTGCCGGCGCAGCGCGGTCTTGGCCACGTGCTCGGCGAGGTCGCCCATCCGCTCCAGATCAGCGGCCACGTGCAGCGCGGTGATCATCGCCCGGAGGTCGGAGGCGACCGGTGCCTGTCGGGCCAGCAGGTCACAGACCCGCTCCTCGACGTGTCGGTAGAGGTCGTCGATCTCGCCGTCCCGCTCGATGACCGTCTCGGCGGCCTGCCGGTCGGCGGTGAGCAGGGCCCGGGTGGCCTGGCGCATGGCGGCGCGGACGCCCTCCGCCATGTCCACCAGCAGTTGGCTGACGATCTGGAGGTCGGCCCGGAACTCGTCGCGCATCATCACGTCCTGTGGTCGGTCGCCGCCGGCGGGTGCCGGCGCAGGGGGTTGAGCAGGTGCGACGCCAACGGTATGGGGCGCGGGCGGACCTCGGATGAATCACGGTGAACGACGCCGGACGCGGAAGTGAACACTTCTGAAAGTGAGGGTGGTTCGTCCCGTTCTGTGTGGTAGCCAGGTTAACAATGACCCTACGATCGCCGGGTGGAGTGGACGGTGGCGGTCGTGGTGGCCGTGGCACTGGTGGCCGGACTGGTCGCCGGTCTCCTGCTGCCCCGGTTCCTGCCCTCGCGGGACGGTCGCTCCACGTCGACGGGGAGTGCCAACTCCCGCTCAAGCAGGGGGAGGCCCGCGATAGCCGACGAGCAGCAGGCCGGGCTCGGCCGCCGGACGATCGACTCACTCCGGGCCGGTGTCGTGGTACTGGACAACGACGACGTCCCTGTGTTGATCAACCCGGCCGCCCGCGCGATGGGGCTCCTGCGTACCGGCAGCACCCCCGGCTCGATCGCCGCGCACCCGCTGATCCGTACTCTTGCCGGCCAGGTGCGACGCACCGGGGTGCGACGCGAGATCGAACTCGACCTGCCCCGGGGTCGCGACAGCGCGGGGGAGAACCCGCTCGGCGTGCACCTGCGGGCGATGGGTCTCGGCAACGGCTTCATCGCGGTGGAAGCGGTCGACGTGACCGAGTCGCACCGGCTGACCCGCGTACGGCGCGACTTCGTGGCCAATGTGAGTCACGAGTTGAAGACTCCGATCGGGGCGCTCCAACTGCTCGCCGAAGCGTTGCTCGATGCCACCGAGCCGGCCGACGCGGCGGCGCCCGATCTCTCCGAGGACCTGGTGGCCGCGCGCCGGTTCGCCGAGCGGATCCAGCACGAGTCGACCCGGCTGGGTCGGCTGGTGCAGGAGTTGCTGGAGTTGACCCGGTTGCAGGGCGCCGAACCGCAACCGCCACCCGAGCCGGTCGCGCTGGACTGGGTGATCGCCGAGGTGGTCGACCGGACCCGCACCACGGCTTCCGCCCGGGGTGTCGAGGTGACAGTCGACGGTCAGCGGGGCCTCACCGTGTACGGCAGCGACTCCCAACTCGCCACGGCGGTGGCGAATCTGGTGGAGAACGCCATCAACTACTCGGGTGAGGACACAGTGGTGCGGGTCACCCTCCGCGGCGACGACGAGCACGTCGAGATCGCCGTCGCCGACCAGGGCATCGGGATAGCCCCCACCGACGTGGACCGGATCTTCGAGCGGTTCTACCGGGCCGACCAGGCCCGTTCGCGGGCCACCGGCGGCACCGGACTCGGCCTGGCAATCGTGAAACACATCGCGAGCAACCATGGCGGACGGGTCGAGGTGTCGAGCACTCTTGGTGGTGGATCGACGTTCACCCTCCGGCTGCCCGCCAGCCCACCGGACGACCTGCTGGCGACACTGCCGCCGGTTGGGATCGAGTCCGGTCCGGCTGGGCTACGGCAGGTCTGACAGCAATGAAAGGAAATCCCCGTTGAGCCGCGTTCTGGTGGTCGAGGACGAGGAGTCGTTCTCCGACGCCTTGTCGTACATGCTCCGTAAGGAGGGCTTCGAGGTTTCGGTCGCTGCGACCGGCACCGACGCCCTCACCGAGTTCGACCGGACCGGCGCCGACATCGTGCTGCTCGACCTGATGTTGCCCGAGATGTCGGGGACCGAGGTCTGCCGGCAACTGCGGCAGCGGTCCGCCGTGCCGATCATCATGGTCACCGCTCGGGACAGCGAGATCGACAAGGTGGTCGGGCTGGAGATCGGCGCCGACGACTACGTCACCAAGCCGTACTCGCCGCGGGAACTGGTTGCCCGGATCCGGGCGGTCCTGCGCCGGCAGAGCCCGGAGGTGGCCGAGGTGGGGGCGCCGACGCTGGCCGCCGGCCCGGTGCGCATGGACATCGAACGGCATGTGGTGACCGTCGAGGGCGGGACTGTGCAGCTGCCGCTGAAGGAATTCGAGCTGCTGGAACTGCTGCTGCGTAACGCGGGCCGGGTGCTCACCCGCGGCCAGCTCATCGACCGGGTCTGGGGCGCCGACTACGTCGGTGACACCAAGACGTTGGACGTGCACGTCAAGCGGTTGCGTTCCAAGATCGAGCCGGAGCCGTCCGCGCCGCGTTTCATCGTCACCGTCCGGGGCCTGGGCTACAAGTTCGAGCCGTGATCGGCGTACCCGAAGGGGGTCTGCGTTCGACGCAGGCCCCCTTCGGGCTGTTCGCGCTTGGTCAGCGGACGACCTTGAGGTTGAAGATCGCGGTGTCGAGCCGGCCGTAGAGCCGCAACCAGAGTGGCAGCAGCATCTCGGTGCCCCGCGCGGTGGAGAGGTCGCCGAGGTCGATCACGTCGGTGTGCCCGAAGCTGACGAGCAGCCCGGTGACGATCCGCTTGGCCTCGGCGTCGTCACCGGAGACGAAGACGCTGTGCTCGCCGCCGGCTAACTGACGCGGATGCACCATCAGCTCGGCGGTCAGCGTGTTGAGCGACTTGACTACCAAGGCCTGTGGAAACTCGCGCTGAATGCGTTCGGCGAGGGAGTCGGTGTTGTGCACCGACAGGGTGGGCGGGAAGCCCGCACCGAAGTCGAGCGGGTTGGCGATGTCGAGCAGGATCTTGCCGGCCAGGTTCGATGCGCCGGCCGCGGTCAGGGCGGGAAGCGAGCCGTTGCCGTTCGTGGCGTTCACCACCAGCTCGGCGGCGCTGGCGGCTTCGGCCAGGGTGGCCAGGCCGACCTCGGGGTGCTGCGCCACCCAGGCGGCCTGCGCGCCGGCCCGCAGGGCCGCGACGTCGCGGGTGCCGATGGTCACCTGGTGGCCCAGCTCCGCCGTGCGAGCGGCGATCGCCTGCCCGACCGAGCCGGTTCCGAGAACTGCGATACGCATGTCGATCGATCCTCCGTCGGTATGCCGAGTGAACTCCTGCCGAGTGCCAGCAGGCTAACAGACAGGTCTGTCTACTGCTGCCCCCTTGAGCAGCGTGGTGCGCATCACGGCCACGTGCCGGGGCGGGGGCGAGGCGGGGGATGACGCGGTGGGATGTGCAGACGGAACTGTCGGTAGGATCTGTGCCGCCACCAGCAGATCGAGGGAGTGTCGATGCCCGCGCCCCGCACCCCGGCCGGCACGGCCCGGGACCGGATCCTGGACACCGCGTTCCGGCTGTTCTATGCGCACGGGCCGCGCGGCGTCGGCGTGGACACGGTGATCGCCGAGTCCGGCGTGGCGAAAGCGACGCTCTACAAGCACTTCCCGCGCAAGGACGATCTCGTGCTGGCGTACCTCGATCGGGTTGACCAGGCGTGGTTCGGCGCGCTGCGGGCGGCGGCCCGGGACGCCGGCGACGCGCCGCGCGACCAGTTGGTCGGGATGTTCGACGCGCTGGTCGGCGCCTGTCGCCGGGATGGTTACCACGGCTGCGCGTTCATCAACACCGCCGCCGAGTCACCTGCCGGCGGGCCGGTGCATGCCCGGACGGTCGAGCACAAGACGGTGGTCCGTGCCTGGGTGACCGAGCTGGCCCGGCAGTCCGGCGCCGCCGAACCGGAACTGCTCGCCCGGCAGCTCACCCTGTTGCTCGACGGCGGGCTCGCGAGCGGTGTGCTGGACGGCGACCCGGCGATCGCCGAGGCGGCTCGGCGCAGCGCCCGCACCCTGGTCGACGACGCCCTACGCTGACCGGATTGCTACCAGGATCCGCTAGAGCTGGTCGGCGGGGTGCGGGGCGACCATGCCCTGCTTCGTCCGGGCCGCGCACAGCTCGGCCAGCCGCTCGTACGCCGCAGCGCCGATCAGTGCGGCCAACTCCGGGGCGTACGACAGGTACATCGGCTCGGTGCCGACGTGCGCGTCCGTCGAGGAGGTGCACCACCAGTCCAGGTCGTGCCCACCGGCGCCCCAACCGCGCCGGTCGAACTCGGACAGGGTGGAGACCAGCACCTTGGAGTTGTCCGGCCGCTTGACCCAGTCCTGATCGCGGCGGATCGGTAGCTGCCAGCAGACGTCCGGCTTGTATTCCAACGGGTGCACCCCGTCGCGCAACGCCTGGCCGTGCAGGGCGCAGCCCCCACCGCCGACGAAGTCGGCGTCGTTGAGGAACACGCAGGGGCCGTCGGCGCCCTGGGTGGCGGTGCGGCGGGCCGGGTTCTTGCCGTCGATGGTGTCCTCGTCGGTCCAGTTCTTGAAACCGCGCCGGAAGTGCTGCCAGGTCGCCGGGGTGAGCCGCTTGACGGCGTTGCGAACCCGCTTCTCGTCGTCCGAGTCGGTGAAGAACGCCCCGTGCGAGCAGCAGCCGTCGGCGGCCCGCCCGGCGATGATGCCGTGGCAGCCCTTGCCGAAGATGCAGGTCCAGCGGGAGAGCAGCCAGGTCAGGTCGGCGCGGATCAGGTGCGTCTCGTCAGCCGGATCGGTGAACTCGATCCACTCCCGCGGGAAGTCCAGTGCCACCTCGCGGCTGCGCGGGTCGCCTGGGTCGTCCACCAGCACACGGAGCTCCATCGTCACCCGGCCCAGCGTACGCGCGGTGTGCGGCGCGGGCCGGCGAGCCGCGCAAACGTGTTGCACCTAGGGTCTTCACCATGCGACTGGGTGTTCTCGACGTTGGATCCAACACGGTGCACCTCTTGGTGGTGGACGCGCACCACGGCGCGCACCCGTGGCCGGCGCACTCCGAGAAGGTGGTGCTCCGGCTGGCCGAGCAGATCGGCCCCGACGGCGCGCTGACCGAGGCGGGTGCCGATGGCCTGGTCAAGGCCGTGGGCATGGCCAAGGCGGCGGCCACCGGCCTGGCGGCCGACGACCTGATCGCCTTCGCCACGTCCGCGGTGCGCGACGCCACCAACGCGGCCGAGGTGCTGACCCGGGTCCGGGACCAGACCGGCGTACGCCTGGCGGTGCTCTCCGGGGCGGACGAGGCGCGGTCGACGTTCCTGGCCGTACGGCGGTGGTTCGGCTGGTCGGCGGGCCGGCTGCTGGTGCTCGACATCGGCGGCGGCTCGCTGGAGATCGCCGCCGGCATCGACGAGGAACCGGACGTCGCGGTCTCGCTGCCGCTCGGGGCCGGGCGGCTGACCCGCGAGCGGCTGCGGGTCGATCCGGCCAGTGCGGCCCCGCCGTCGGCGGAGGCCGTCGAGAAGCTCCGGGAGTACGTGGACGGCCGGCTGGACAAGGTCGTCGACCAGATCAGCCAGGTGGGCTGGGACCGGACGGTAGCCACCTCGAAGACGTTCCGCACCCTGGCCCGACTCGCCGGGGCCGCGCCCTCCGGTGCCGGCCTCTGGGCGCGACGCAGCCTGACCCGGGCGGGCCTGCGGCAGGTCATCGGCTTCATCCGGCACATCCCACCGGCGCAGTTGATGGAGCTGGAGGGGGTCAGCTCGGGTCGGGCCCACCAGTTGCTGGCCGGTGCCGTGGTCGCCGAGGCGGTGATGCGCCGCCTGGATCTGGACTCGCTCGACATCTGCCCGTGGGCGTTGCGCGAGGGCGTCATCCTCCGTCGACTCGATCAACTCGAACCGATCTGACCCGGCGGCCGGTTTCGGCCGATTTGCCGGCGCTCGTCGCAATGACGACAGCGCCGCCCGGCTACGCTGGCTGATGTGACTTCCCGCGTTCCCGTGCTCCTGTCCAGCTCCTCGGTCTTCCCCGAACCGACCGCCGCGGCGTTTCAACTGGCCGCGGCCCTCGGCTACGACGGGGTGGAGGTGATGGTCTGGACCGACGTGGTCAGCCAGGACACGGGCGCGCTGCGCGGCCTCTCCACGCACTACGGGATGCCGGTGCTCTCGGTGCACGCGCCCTGCCTGCTGGTCACCCAGCGGGTGTGGAGCCCGGACCCGTGGGAGCGGCTGCGCAGGGCCGCCGAGCTGGCCGAGACGCTGGGGGCGCCGACGGTGGTGGTGCACCCACCGTTCACCTGGCAGCGTGACTACGCGCGCAACTTCACCGAAGGGCTGGCAGGCGTCGCGGACCGGTTCAACGGGCTGCGGTTCGCGGTGGAGAACATGTACCCGGTACGGATGGCGGGTCGGCAGTTCGTCCCGTACGTGCCGGGGTGGGATCCCACCGACACCGGTTACCCGTCGTACACCCTTGACCTGTCGCACTGCGCGGCGTCGCACAGCGACCCCCTGGAGATGGCCGACCGGATGGGCGCCGGGCTGGCACACGTGCACCTGGGTGACGGCACCGGCGAGGGCCGCGACGAGCACCTGGTGCCGGGGCGCGGCACCCAGCCCTGCGGTGAGCTGCTCTCCTCGCTGGCCGGTCGGGGTTTCACCGGGGCGGTGGCGGTGGAGGTCGCCACCCGGGGCGCGAAGAGCCGCGCGGTACGCGAGGCGGACCTGCGCGCCGCGTTGGAGTTCGCCCGTCAGCACCTGACCGCGTCGTCCCCGGTCGACGCCTGATGACGTCCGCCCACGACGGGCGGCGGAGTCAGCTGACCGCTGAGAGCGAGTCCGCGGCGCTCGTCGGCTGCGGGGCGACAGTCATCTGCTCACCGACCGCCGCCCGCTTGCGGGCCCGGTGCGCCGCCACGTGCGAACGGGTGGCGCAGCGCTCCGAGCAGAACCGCCGGCAGCAGTTGGACGACGTGTCCAGGTAGACGTTGCCGCACCGCTCGTCGGCGCAGACCCCGAACCGGGCACTGCCGTACTCGCAGAGCCAGACCGACAGCCCCCAGACCGCGCCGGCCAGGTATTCGGCACTGACCGAGGCGCCCCGGCTGGTCACGTGCACGTGCCAGTCGCTGGAGTCGTGCCCGGAGATGCGCGGCTGCACCGGGAACGCCTCGAGCAGCGCGTTCAGCTCGGTGACCGCCTGGCCGTCCCGCCCCGAGGTGCCGTACTCGAAGACGTCGCGCAACCGTTTCTGTGCCCGCCGGAAGATCGCGACGTCCCGGTCCGCGACCTCGTCGCGCATCCAGGCGTTGTCGTCGGGGAAGAGGGCCCGCAGGTCGTCGAGGTCGTCCAGGCGGGCGTTGACCAGGTCAACGCCGGTCCGGGCGTACGCGTCGAAGTTCACGCCCCCAACGGTAGACGACTCATGCGGTACGCGGCGCGTCGATGTAGTGCGGCAGGAACCGCGCGTAGCCGTCGGTGATCAGACTGGCGCTCTCCCGCACTCCCACGCCGGCCGACTCACCGTCGACGATCCAGCTGCCCAGCACCATCCGGTTGCCGTCGAACTGCGGCAACGCCCGGAACTCCTGGTAGCACCAGCCCTCGTCGCCGTAGATCCCCGGATTGGTGATCTCCTCGTCGGCGGTGACGATGCGGACCGAGCCGCCCTCCCGACCGAGCAGCGGCTTGGCGACGTACTCCGTCATGCCGCGCGGCGAGTCGAGATACGCCGGGAGCAGGTAGTCGTGGTCGGGGTACAGCTCCCACAGGACGGCGAGCAGCGCCTTGTTCGACAGCAGCAGCTTCCACGCCGGCTCGATCCAGGTGGTCGGGGTGCCCGGGGCCAGCGCCGCCGGCCCGTACGGCTCGGCCAGCATCCACTCCCACGGGTAGAGCTTGAAGCAGGTGGTCACCGGGCGGTCGTCGGCGTCGACGAAACGCCGGCCGTCCCAGCCGATCTTCTGGATGGGCTGTAACTCGACGTCCAGGCCGGCCTGACGGGCGGTCTCGGCGAGGTAGCCGGCGGTCATGTGGTCCTCGCCGGACTCCTCCTCGTTCGACCACAGCACGTGGACCCGGCGCTCGTGCAGCCCGGCCCCGATCTTGGCCCAGGCGCCGACCAGCCGCTCGTGCAGGCTGTTCCACTGGTCCAGCTCCGGTCGGGTCTGCTCCAGCCAGTACCACTGGATGATGCTGGCCTCGACGAGCGCGGTGGGGGTGTCCGCGTTGTACTCCAGCATCTTCGGCGGCCAGGTGCCGTCGTACGCCAGGTCGAAGCGCCCGTAGAGGGTGGGTGGGGCCTCCCGCAGTGACCGGGCCACGGCTTCGGCCGCCCACTCCGGGATGCCGAACTCGGCGTACCGGCGGGTGGCCACCACGTGCTCGGCAGCGGCCACCGACATCCGGTGCAGCTCCTCGGTGGCCTCCTCCAGCCGCAGCACCTCGTCGAGGTCGAAGGCGTACGCGCCGGTTTCGTCCCAGTACGACATCATGTCGCCATCGGGCAGCTCGGTGTCGACGTAGACCAGTCCCTGCGCCCGGATCGTGGTGTCCCAGTCGGGGCGGGGCGTGACCCTCTCGCGGCGCACCTCAGCCGCCGCAGGAGGCGAGGTGGGTGCCGAACCCGCCTCGGTCGGGCACGGCGGCTGTGGTCGGCTCCGGGGCGGCGCGGCCGGTGGCCGGGTCGGGGACCCGCATCGCCAACGCGACAGTGTCGCCGCCGCCGACCGGCCCGAGGGCGCAGTCGTCGTCATCGTCGTCGTCAGAGGTCATGTTGCAGCCGGAGAGGGCGAGCGCGAGAGCGGTGAGCGCGCCGAGCTGCACGGAGGCCGACCGTAGCCGGCGGCGGGGGCGTTGGTCCACGGCATCGTTGTAGCCGATCGACGCCACCGCCGCCGCCCCGCCCCCCGCGCGAGGCGGCTCTCCCCGCCCCCCGGCGGGGCTCCTGGCAGGGGCGATACGCTCGGTTCATGCTCCGTTCCGTCATCCTCGCCGCCTCCCGGTCAACCCAGGTCGAGCGGCTCGTCGCGACCGCCCCGTACACCCGGGACGTCGTTCGCCGGTTCGTCGCCGGCGCCACCACCGACGACGCGTTGCGCGCGACCCGCGGGCTCGTCGACGACGGTCTCGCGGTCACCCTCGACCACCTCGGTGAGGACACCGTCACCCCCGAGCAGGCCATCGCCACCCGCGACGAATACCTGAAGTTGCTCAAGATGCTCGGTGGCGCCGGGCTCACCCCACCCGCCGAGGTGAGCGTGAAGCTCTCCGCTCTCGGCCAGATGTTCGACGAGCAGTTGGCGTACGACAACGCGCGGGCGATCTGCGCGGCGGCGGACGCGGCGGGCACCACCGTCACCCTGGACATGGAGGACCACACCACCACCGACTCGACGTTGGAGGTGCTGAGCCGGCTGCGCAAGGACTTCCCGTCGACGGGTGCCGTGCTCCAGGCCTACCTGCGCCGGACCGAGTCGGACTGCCGGGAGCTGTCCTCGGCCGGTTCGCGGGTGCGGTTGTGCAAGGGCGCGTACAAGGAGCCGGAGTCGGTGGCGTACCAGTCGGCCCGTGAGGTGGACAAGTCGTACGTGCGCTGCATGAACATCCTGATGTCCGGTGACGGGTACCCGATGCTGGCCACCCACGACCCGCGGATGATCGCCATCGGCGAGGACCGGGCCCGGTGGTTCGACCGGGGACCGGAGCGCTTCGAGTTCCAGATGCTCTACGGCATCCGCCCCGAGGAGCAGGCCCGGCTGGCCGGTGAGGGCTACACCGTGCGCACCTACGTCCCGTACGGCGACGAGTGGTACGGCTACCTGATGCGCCGGCTCGCCGAGCGCCCGGCCAACCTGGTCTTCTTCGGCCGCGCCCTGATCTCCAAGAAGTAGTTCCTCCGCCCCGGCCGACGGGCCGGACCGATCGGCCGGGGCGGCTTCGCCCCGGCCGGCGAATGGTCGTACCCTTCGGCGGGTGACTGACGGGGTGCAGCAGCCAGCACCACGGCGGCTCTGGCCGCTGTGGACGGTGCTCGTGGTGGTCGTCCTGCTGCTGGGCTGCGGCCTGCCGGCCCTGCTCGTCGCGGGCGTGATCCGGGAGAGTGGCGCCCGGTCCACGATCAGCCGGGCTGGTGCGTCGACGGCCGACGACCCCGCCACCGCGGCGGCCCGGGAGTTGACCGACCGGATCACCGCCCAGCTCGACCGGCAGTCCACGGCGCTGCTCGGCGGCGACCGCGCCGGGTTCCTCGCGATCGCCGAACCCGCCGCGCACACCGACCTGCGCCGACGCTTCGCGGCACTACGCGAGCTGAAGGTGACCGTCTGGCGGGCCGAACCGAGCGGCCTGCCCGCGCCGATCGTCGGCAAGCCGGGGGAGTGGCGGCTCCTCGTACGTTTCCAGTACTGCTTCGTCGCCCCGAACTGCCGGCCCAGCCCGGTGCTGATCGGCACCCGTTGGCGGGAGTCCGGCGACCAGCCCCGGTTGGTCACCATGGAGGAATCCAAGTCGGTGGAGACCGGCACCCGACCGTGGGAGATCAGCGACCTGGCCGTGGCGATCGGCGCGCGGACCATCGTCGCCACCACCCCGGCGCTGCGCGGCAGGTTGCCCGGCCTGCTCGCCCAGGCCGAGGCGGCCGCCAAGGTCGCCGACGGGTACGCGGTCGCCGGCTCGCCGCCGGACCGCTACCGGATCTTCTACGCCGGCCGCGCCGAGTGGAAGCGCTGGTACGGCGGCGACCGACCAGGGTGGACCGGCGGTTACGCGGTCACCGTGGGCGGCGGCCACCACGAGGTGGTGCTCAACGCCGACGGGCTCTCCAGCAGCGGCACCGACGACCTGCTCCGGCACGAGTTGACCCACGCGGCCTCGCTTCCGGAACGCGGCTACCCGGGCAAGACCACCTGGTGGCTGGTGGAGGGGCTGGCCGAGTTCGCGGGCGCCGGAGGGCAGGCGGTCGACAGGTACGAAGGGCTCGCCGAGGTGCGCAAACTGGTCCGGGCCGGCTGGGACGGCAAGTTGGCGGGCGTCAACCCGGCCGACGACGCCTCCGCCGAGCAGGTCGCCGGCAGCTACGGCGTCGGCTACCTGGCCGTCCGGCACCTCGTCGACAGGTACGGGCCGCAGCGGTTGCTCACCTTCTTCAAGGCGGTGGTGCACGAGCGCGAGACCCTCGAGGTGGCTGCCGAGGAGGCGTTCGGCGAGCAGTGGTCGACGCTGCACGACGAGTGCGTCGCGTACATCCGCGCCGCCACCGCCTGACGTGCTCGCGGGTGGCGGGACGGCGCGCCGTACCATCGATGCGTGCGCCGCCCTCAGTCAGTTCGGCCGGGCAGCACCGTCCGGCCCCGCCTGCTCGTCGCCCTGACCGCCGCCGTCGTCCTCACCGCCACCACCGCCGCCTCGTGCGGCGATGACGGCCCCGACCTCGCGCTGGCGTCGGCGGCCCGCAACCCGGTCAGCGAGCTGATCGACGCCCCGGCGACCGTCACCGCCCGCGCCGCCGCGACCCTCACCGCCCCCGCCGACGGCTCTCTGGCAAGCCTGCGGGTCCAGCCCGGACAGCGGGTCAAGGCCGGCCAGGTCCTCGCCGTGGTCGACTCGCCCTCGTCCCGGCAGCGGCTGCACCAGGCGAAGGAGGCGTTGGACGCGGCCAAGCGCGCCGGTCGGGGTGTCTCCACGGGCAACCTGGCAAGCAGTCGACGTGGCACCGACAAGGCGGCCGACGAGGCTTTCGACGCCGCCCGCAAGGCCGCCGAGAAAATCGCCGACCCGCAGTTGCGGGACGCCCTGCTGACCCAGGTGACGTCCGCGCAGCGGCAGTACGCGGCCGCCGCGCGCAGCGCCGACCAGGCCGTCCGCGCGGTGCAGCGGGGGATCAACGGGCTGAGCTCGGCCGTCGGCGCGCTCTCCGCGGCCCAACGGCTCCAGGCCCAGCAGGCGTACGACCTGGCGAAGGCGACTGTCGACGCGCTGACCCTGCGCGCCCCGATCGCCGGCATCGTGCAGCCGGGCGGCACCCGGGCCGGCGGTGGCTCGACCGGTGGCCTCGCCGGGCTGTTGGAGCAGGCCGGTGGCGCCCGGGCCGCCGGTCTCGACCCGTCCGCGCTGACGTCCGGCCAGGGCGGGCCGCCTCCCGGGGTGGACGACGCGGTCGCGGTCGGCGGCCAGGTCACCGCCGGCACACCGGTGCTGACCGTGGTGGACACCGGGCAGTTGGGGTTGCTGGCCGAGGTGGACGAGACCGACGTGCTGCTGGTCAAGGCCGGGGTGACCGCCACCGTCGAGTTGGACGCCGTCAGCGGCGCCAGCTACGACGCGACGGTGCGCTCGGTGGACGTGCTGCCCACCAACTCCGCCCAGGGCGGGGTGACCTACCGGGTGCGCCTCGCGCTGGGTGCCGGAAAGCTGGCCGAGGACGTGCCGGCTCCGACGCCCCGCCCGGGCATGAACGCGATAGTCCACTTGCGCGTGCGTGAGGCCGCCGACGCGGTGACCGTGCCCGCTTCGGCGGTGTTCTCCGCCGACGGCCGGGACGCGGTCTGGGTGGTCCGCGACGGCAGGGCCGGGCGGGCGGCGGTCACCGTGGGCGTGCAGGGGTCGGATCTGGTGCAGATCCTCAACGGCGTGCAGCCCGGCGACCGGATCGTGGTGCGCGGCACCGATCAGGTGCGCGACGGCCAGGAGGTGCGGTGACCGACGCCCCGCCGGCGATCGAGGCGGTGGAGGTGTCCCGGACGTACCAACTGGAGGGTGTGTCCGTCGAGGCCCTGCGCGGGGTGTCGCTGGTCGTCGAGGCGGGGGACTACGTGGCCCTGGTCGGTCCGTCCGGCTCGGGTAAGTCCACCCTCATGCACCTCCTCGGAGGGTTGGACCGGCCGACCGGTGGCCGTCTGGTGATCGGTGGTCGGGACGTCAACGCGCTCACGCCGCCGGAGATGGCCGCCCTGCGCAACGAGACGATCGGCTTCGTCTTCCAGGCGTTCCACCTGTTGCCGCGTACCTCGGCGGTGGAGAACGTGGCCCTCCCGCTCGTCTACCGGGGCGTGCCGGCGCGGCAGCGTCGGGAGCGGGCGGCGGCGATGCTTGGCCGGGTTGGCCTCGGGCACCGCCTGGACCACCGGCCCAACCAGATGTCCGGTGGCGAGCAGCAACGGGTGGCGATCGCCCGCGCGCTTGTCACCGAGCCGACGGTGCTGCTGGCCGACGAACCGACAGGCAACCTGGACAGCGTCACCGGTGCGGCGGTGCTGGAGCTGTTGGAACAGTTGAACGTGGAGTCCGGGGTGGCGCTGGTGATGGTCACCCACGACCAGGAGGTGGCGGCCCGGGCCCAGCGGCGGATCACGATGCGCGACGGAGTGGTCGTGGCGGACACCGACCACCCTCATGATCGACCGCCGTCCGTCGATCCCGGTCGACCTGCGACACTGGTCTCCGCTCCCAGCGCGGAGCCCCGGTCCGCGTCCGGAAGCGGTCCGGGGCACCCGTCCGGTGGCTCCGGTGGCGCCGCCGGAGCCACCGGGCGCCTTCCGCAGGAGGTGGACCCGGGCCGGCCCGAGGTCGAGCGGCCGGGGGGCGCGCCGTGAGGGTCGCCGAGGCGTGGCGGGTGGCGCTGGACGCCCTGCGGGCCAACCGGCTGCGCAGCGCGCTGACCATGCTCGGGGTGATCATCGGAGTCGCCTCGGTGGTCCTGCTGGTGGCCATCGGCACCGGCACCAAACAGAAGGTCGAACAGCAGGTCGAGGGCCTCGGTTCCAACCTGCTGCTGGTCGTGCCCGGCCGGATCGAGGTGGGCAACGCGCCGGTGGTCTCGCCGCTGACCCTGAAGGACGTCGACGCCGTCACCCGGGTGGTCGGCGACCCCGATCGGGTGGCGGTCACCGTCGCCTCGGGGGCGACCGCGCGAGCCGGCGCCCGTTCCGACTTCACCACCGTGCAGGGGGTGCTGGAGACCACCCCGACGGTGTTCACGCGGTCGCTGGCCCGGGGTCGCTACCTCACCGGCACCGACGTGGACACCAGCCGCCGGGTGGCGGTGCTCGGCGACTCGGTGGCCCGCACGCTCTTCCCCGACCGGGACCCGCTCGGCCAGCAGGTGACGCTGGCCGGGGTGCGGTTCCGGGTGATCGGCGTCTTCGCGCCCCTCGGGCAGAGCCTCGGCGTCGACCGGGACGACGAGGTGCACGTGCCGGTGACCGCCGCGCAGCGGCTCTGGGGCACCCAGCGGGTGGACGGCATCGCCGTGAAGGCTCCGGACCGGGAACGGATCGACGAGCTGGGCGAACGGATCGTCGCGGAGCTGAACCGCCGGCACCCGGAGACCGAGTTCAGCGCGGTCACCCAGCAGCAGATCCTCGGTGTGCTCGGCGACATCCTCGGCGTTCTCACCGGCGTACTGGCGGCCATCGCCGGCATCTCCCTGCTCGTCGGCGGTGTCGGAGTCTCCAACATCATGCTGGTGAGTGTTCGGGAGCGGACCCGGGAGATCGGGCTGCGCAAGGCCGTCGGGGCCCGCCCCCGCGACATCGGGGTGCAGTTCCTGCTGGAGGCGGTGCTGCTCACCACGATCGGTGGGGTGACCGGAATGGCGTTGGGCGTGGGCACCGCCCTGCTGATCAACGGGCTGTCACCGATCCCGGCCGCTATCACCTGGTGGTCGTTGGCGCTCGCCTTCGGCGTGTCCGCGGTGGTGGGCATCGTCTTCGGGGTCGTCCCCGCGCAGCGCGCCGGCCGACTCGACCCGGTGGTCGCGCTACGCGCCGAGTGAAAAGCGTCGGAGCAAGCCGGGACACCGGGCGCGGGCGGGGAGATTCCGGGAGTGTGGATCGGGTGAACGGCGAGAAGAAACATGATCAGTTGTACGAAGGGATCGCGCCGGTCACAGCCGCCCCGCTACCGTACTGGTAACACGCGCGTCGCCGCCCGGCCCGGAGCATCCGTCGGGTTGGCACGCGCCGGGCATGGGATGGGTTGGTGAGCCATGGCCGGGTCACAGTCCGACGGGCGACTGTCGGAGGTCAGGTTCCTGACCGTCGCGGAGGTGGCGACGGTCATGCGGGTCTCGAAGATGACTGTCTATCGCCTGGTGCACAGCGGTGAGCTCACCGCCGTCCGGGTCGGCCGGTCGTTCCGGGTTCCCGAGCACGCGGTACACGAATATCTCCGGGGCGCTTTCCAAGAGACCGCCTGAGTCGTCGTTCGGCTTCCCGGGTGCCGTCCAACCGGCATCGACGGGGGCGCGTTGGTCCGGCCGAGGCCCTCCGGCTACCCTGGAGCCCGGCCGAGACCCCACCGGTGCGCCCCGCCGCCCAGACTGGTCCGGTCCGTTGTCCGCAAGCGGTCGCCGTCGCCACCTGCGTGGTGTCATCCGGTCCGCCCCGCACGTTGTATCGAAAGGCTGTCGTATGGGCTCGGTGGTCAAGAAGCGCCGTAAGCGCATGGCTAAGAAGAAGCACCGCAAGCTGCTGCGTAAGACCCGCGTCCAGCGTCGCCGTCTCGGCAAGTGATCGCCGCCGGGCGCTGAGCCCGGCATTCGGCGGCACTTGCCAAACTGTCGACCCCCGGAGGCTCAGGTGATCAGGCCGTGGTCGTCCCGGCTCGGTTCTTCCTGCCGGGGTAGGTGCGTCAGATGACCCTCGGTGGCACCCCAGGTGCCCCGGGGGTCGTCCTCGTCACCGGAGTTGGTCGCTACCTGGGTGCCCACGTGGCGGCCCGACTGGCCGCCGACCCGCGGATCGAGCGGGTCATCGGCGTCGACGCACCAGACTCCGGCACCGAGTTCACCGATCTGCTGGACCGGGTCGAACGGATCCGCGTCGACAACGATTCGCTCGGTGGCCTGCTCGCCGACCTGGACGTCGACGCCGTCGTGCACCTCGCCCTGGTCAGCTCCCCCGACAAGCAGCACGGTGGCCGGTCCGCGATGAAGGACCAGAACGTCATCGGCAGCATGCACCTGCTGGCCGCCTGCCAACGGGCCCCCCGGCTGCGCAAGCTCGTGGTCCGGTCGTCGACTGCCGCTTACGGAGTGTCGTTCCGGGATCCGGCGGTCTTCACCGAGGAGACCGAGCCCCGCGAGGTGCCGCGTGGCGGTTTCGGCCGCGACATTCTCGACCTTGAGGGGTACGTCCGGGGATTCCGGCGACGCCGGTCCGACGTCACCGCGACCGTGCTGCGCTTCGCCCCGTTCATCGGCTCGACCGCCGACACCACGTTGACCCGCTACTTCGCGCAGCCGTTCGTGCCCACCGTCTTCGGCCGGGACCCCCGTCTGCAGTTCCTGCACTTCGACGACGCGTTGGAGGTGCTTCACCTCTCGATCGTGGAGGACCATCCGGGCACCTACAACGTCGCCGGTCCGGGGGTGCTGTCGCTGTCGCAGGCGATCCGGCGGGCCGGTCGGGTCGCCGTACCGGTGCTGGAGCCGAGTCTCTCCGGTGCCGCCGCGCTGGCCCGCACCATGGGGTTCGGCCGCTACGGCCTGGACCAGGTCGACCTCTTCGTGCACGGCCGGGTGGTCGACACCAGCCAGCTTGAGCAGGAGTACGGCTTCACACCCCGATCGACCGCCGAGGCGTTCGACGACTTCATTCGCGCCCACCACGGTGGGGTGGTGGTCACCCGGGGGCAGTTGGCGGCCGCCGAGCAACTCGTCCTGGACGGCATCCGGCAGGTCCGCTCCGCAGTTCGGGACCGGTCGTCATGAGCGCGAGGAGTGAGCCGGTTTTGCGAGCCCCGCAGTCGCGAACCGAGGTGGTGTCGTGAGCGCGAGGAGTGAGCCGGTTTTGCGAGCCCCGCAGTCGCGAACCGAGGTGGCGTCATGACCGGGCCTGGGGAGGGGCGCGATCCTCGGGGGGTCGGGCGTTTCGACGTACCGCAGCCGTTGGCGGCGGACGTGGAGCCGGCGCGGCGGAACGGACATCGACCGGCCGCTCAGGCCGCGCCGAGCCCGACGCCGACCGACGAGATCGACACCGCGGCCACCGACGAGCCCGCCGGGGACCTGGTGGACGTTCCGACGTCAGGTGGCACCGAACCGGCGGTGCCGGACCGGCCGGGGGACCACTGGGACCGCAGGGTCGCGAACGGCCTGGCCTTCCTGCGCCGGCGTCTCTCCGGCGACTACGAGGTCGACGAGTTCGGTTTCGACGCGGAGTTGACCGACGCGGTCTTCCACCCCCTGCTGCGGCTGCTCTATCGGGACTGGTTCCGCACCGAGGTCAGCGGCGTCGAGCACGTGCCCGTCGACGGACCAGCCCTGGTGGTCGGCAACCACTCGGGGACGGTGGCGCTGGACGCGTTGATCCTCTCGGCGGCGCTGCACGACAAGCATCCCGCCCACCGCTACCTTCGGCTGCTCGGCGCCGATCTGGTCTTCCGGATGCCGGTGGTCTCCGAGTTGGCCCGCAAGACCGGTGGCACGGTGGCCTGCAACCCGGACGCCGAGCGGCTGCTCAGCGGCGGCGACCTGGTCGGGGTGTTCCCCGAGGGCTTCAAGGGCATCGGCAAGCTGTACGCCGACCGGTACAAGCTGCAACGGTTCGGGCGGGGCGGTTTCGTCTCGGCGGCGCTGCGCACCGGCACCCCGATCGTGCCGGTCGCCATCGTCGGCGGCGAGGAGATCTACCCGATGCTCGCCGACATCAAGCCCCTGGCGCGGCTGCTCAAGCTGCCCTACTTCCCGGTCACGCCGACCT
Organism: Micromonospora sp. NPDC005203; assembly: GCF_042872705.1. NCBI lineage: Bacteria > Bacillati > Actinomycetota > Actinomycetes > Micromonosporales > Micromonosporaceae > Micromonospora > Micromonospora sp. NPDC005203. The sequence goes on from NZ_JBIAKV010000002.1 coordinate 377,728, forward strand.
TCCCGTGGCTCGGGCCGCTGGGCATGGTGCCGCTGCCCAGCAAGTGGCTCATCGAGTTCTGTCCGCCGATCCCCACCGCGCACCTGACCGACTCGGCGGACGACCCGCTGGTGGTCTTCAACCTCGCCGACCAGGTGCGGGAGACCATTCAGCAGACCCTGCACACACTGCTGGAGCGTCGACCCGACCCGTTCGGTCCCTGACGCGTCCTAGCTTGATCTTTAAGCTGTGCGGCGGCGGCGCTGCAACGCCAGCCCGGCGGTGACCGCGCCGACGACCAGCCCGGCGGCCGCGGTGGACGGTACGGCGATCTTGACCGCTCGCCGACCGGTGCGGAAGTCCCGTACCTCCCAGCCGTGCTGGCGGGCCTGCCGCAGCAGGGCGCCGTCCGGGTTGACCGCCACCGCCCGGCCCACGGCGGAGAGCAGCGGCAGGTCGTTTGCCGAGTCGCTGTACGCCGCGCAGCGGGCCAGATCCAGCCCTTCCACCGCGGCGAGCAGGGTGACCGCCTCGGCCTTCGCCGGCCCGTGCATCAGGTCACCCACCAACCGCCCGGTGTACGCCCCGTCCACCACCTCGGCGACCGTGCCGATGGCGCCGGTCAGGCCGAGTCGGGCGGCGATCACGCGGCCGATCTCCACCGGGGCGGCGCTGACCAGCCAGACCCGTTGGCCGGCCGCCAGGTGCCGCTGTGCGAGTTGGTGGGTGCCGGCCCAGATCCGGGGCGCCATCATCTCGTCGAAGATCTCCTCCGCGAGGTGCTCCACGTCGTCGACGCGCCAGCCCTCGACGAAGGCCAGCGCGGCCTCCTTGGCCAGCGACATGTCACCGGCGTGCTCCCGGGCCAACAACCGGAAGCGGAGTTGCTGCCAGGCGAAGCGGGCCAGGTCGGCGGAGGTGAAGTAGTTGCGGGAGGCGAGTCCACGGGCGAACCAGTAGATCGACGCGCCCTGCATCATCGTGTTGTCCACGTCGAAGAAGGCCGCAGCGCTCGGGTCCGGTGCGGAGGCGACGACCGGGGTCAGGTCGGTCTCGGCCCAGCCCGCGGTGTGCCCCTCGGCGTCGGTACCGACCGTCACCTTACGGCTGCGCGCCACGCGACTCCCTTCCTCACCGATACGACGAATACCCCCAGCCAGGGTAGCCGCCGTGCGCGGTCGACCGGCCGGGCACAGAACGAACTGTGGCGCGGCCGGTCGGACGTGCGGTATAGGGGGTGGAAGGTCAGCGAGCCCCGGGGCAGGTGCTCGGGTCGGGGCCGAGGGTGTCGCTGGCGGTCGGGGCCGGCAGGCCGCAGGCGATCGCCGCGCGCAGCGTGTCCGAGCGCTCCCGGATGCTGTCCAGTAGGCGCAGGGACCGCTGGGTCCGTTCCCGGTCGACGCGGGTGCTCCCGTCGAGCAGACCGCTCACCGCCCGGCGTTGCCCGGTGACGAACGTGTTGAGCGTGTCCAGGCTGGCCGGCTCCGCCCGCTGTGCCGCGGCGGTGGTCAGCAGGCGAACACCCTGCCGGGTGTCGGCGTCCATGTCGTCGAGGACGGCGCTGTAGCCGATCCGGTCGCCGCGCAACTCGGCGGCCTCGCCGAGTCTGGTCCGGGCGAAGTCCAGGAAGAGTTGACCGCGGCTGATGTCGGAGCTGGCCAGGGCGAGCTGAGCCCGTTCGGTCGAGCGCTTCATGCCGTACAGCGCGTCACCGGGCACGGCGTTCTCGCTGGCGGCGGAGATGCCGGAGACGGCGATGGCGCCGGCGGCGACGCCGACCAGGATCGCGCCTCGGGCTCGGGCCCGCCGGGCGGTGACCGCCGGCAGTAGCCGCCCGCGGGTGGTCGTGGCCGGACGTGCGGCGGCCGGTTCGCTGGCCGCCGGTGTGGTGCCCAGCCCTTCCCGTTCGGCGGTGGCGAGCAGCATCGCCCGCAGGCCGGTCCGGAAGTCCTGGTCCACCTCGACAGTCGGGGGGTCGGTGCTGATCCGTTGGCCCACCGCGACGAGGGGCGCGAGTTGACCGTCCACCCGGGCTCGTACGTGGTGTCGCCGAGCGCCGTTGGCCTCGTCGAGAAGCTGCGCGAAGCGCTCGGCGCGCCGGCGGGAGATGAGGATGTCGTCCACCGCAGGCACCTCCTCTCGCTGGTCACGGCCGGTCGGCCGCCGTCCTTGCCGGAGACCGGGCGGCAGTGTGACACCACGGAGGTGAGGCGCCGCCGGCATGCCGGTCGCACCTCGGTGACCCGGCCTGCCGGGACAACCACCGGTCGCACCCGGAGAAACGCGGCGGACCGTTCACGGGTTACGGGCCGGGCGGGGCGGAAATTACAGAAAGTGATCGTCGTCACCGGGCGGGACCGACCCTGAGCTGCACGGACGTCGATCGACGCCCATCGGTCCCGCCACCACAAACTACGGCTGAAAGCCGTCCGGGAGCAGTCGGGCCAGGGCGCGTACGGCCCGGTACTGGAGGGCCTTGATGGCGCCCTCGTTCTTGCCCATCGCACGGGCCGTCTCGGCGACCGAGAAGCCCTGGAGGAAGCGGAGCACGATGCACTCCTGCTGCTCCGGGTTGAGCTGCTTCACGGCGGTGAGCAGCGCGACGTTCGTGATGTGCTCCACCACCGCCGCCTCCGGGCTGCCCTCCGGGCCCCGGTCCTCCCGGTCGGCGTCGAGCACGTCACCGGTGGTGACCTCCAGCCGGTACCGGCCCGACTTGAAGTGGTCCGCGACCAGGTTGCGGGCGATCGTCACCAGCCAGGCGCCGAGGTCGCGGCCCTGCCAGGTGAAGCTGCCGATCCGCTTGAGCGCACGCAGGAAGGTGTCCGAGGTGAGATCCTCGGCGAGTTGGCGGTTGCCGACCCGGAAGTAGATGAACCGGAAGACGGTGTCCACGTACCGGTCGTAGATCAGGCCGAACGCCTCGGACTCGCCGGCCTGGGCGCGCTCGATCAGCGTCCAGACCTCGGTGGCCGGGTCGGACGGGTCGGGGCGGCTCGGAAAGCCGGTCGGGGTCGTGGCGGTGACGGCCGGCACCGCCGGGATCACCGCCGTCTCGCCCGCCGCCGGATCGGTGGTCACGGTCGGTGTCTCGCTGACCCGTCGACCCTGCGCCGGCATCGTCGGTCGAGGCGGAACGGCGACCCGGCCGCCGGTCGGCCGCGCGTTCCCGCCGGGCACCACGGGCCGCGGCGGCGGCTCGTTGTGGTGTGGCCGGCTGCGGGTGCGGGGGGCTGTGCCGTCGCCGAGCACGGCGGCGCCGTGTGGTTCGTCGAGTGGGGCACGGGCCGTCGGTCTCTCGTTGACGTGCGAGCGTGCCGGCTGGCCGGTCAGGCCGACTGGACGTTCCGCGTAACCGAAGGTGGTCACCGGGTTACCCCCGTCCCGTCGGTCGCCGGATGGGCCGGTCTGTGCGTCGTCGGGGCGGACCGACCGGGGAGTCGGCCGGGCAGGACGGTCACGGGGGTTGCCGATGGGCGGCAAATCCCCTGGAGGTGCTGGTCCAATGCGCTAACAGGCACGGGGGCCTCCTCGGGCTGAGGGGTGTCGACTCACGGCAAATGGGGTGAGCCGACCCGAGTGATAATAGGGCCAACGTCACCCGCGCGTGGCAAGTCCGTTACACAAGGCGGAAGTATTTCCCGCTCCCTCGGCGCGGTGCCGGACCGGTTGTCCGTCGTGTGCGATTGACTTTCCTTCGACCCGGTGTTCCCCGGTGGATGCCCTGGTGGGGTGGGTCGCCCTTTCGGTTGGAGCGGTCGCTGCGGGTGGTGGCGCGGGCGTGGCCGAAACGGCTGCGGACGACGCCGACCATCCCATCGGCGGGACTTGATCGGATCACCGATGGCACACCTGACAGTCCCGTGTACGGGACGGTCGCCCCCGCGCCGCTCGGGCACCTGTTCGCACCGTCGGTCGTGGCCGGGTCGTCGGCCGCTGTGCCAAACTTGATCACCGCGCCGGTCGAGTCGGCGGTACCGGGTGTGCCGCACCCACGGACCAGCGAGACTGTGCGGGCGTACGTGGTGGCGGCGTCGGCGCGACCGGTGACGATGCCGACCGAACTGCCGGCGAGCGCCGAAAACCCCATACGGAGGTAACCGATGTCCAGTGACGCCCGGCTCGCCCTGATCACCCGACCCGGTTGTCATCTGTGCGACGACGCCAAGGCGGCACTCGACCGGGTGGTGGCGGTGACCGGCGACAAGTGGGTCGAGTGGGACGTCACCGACGACGAGGGGCTGGAGCGGGAGTACGGAGACCGACTGCCGGTGGTGCTGCTCGACGGCAAGGAGCACGGCTACTGGCGGGTCGAGGAGGACCGGCTGCTGCGGGACCTGACCACACCTCAGCTCTGAGCGGTATTTATGGTGCTCCGATGACCTCCGCACCCCCGCACCTTGTCTGGGACTGGAACGGCACCCTGCTCAACGACCTCAGCCTGGTGGTGTCCGCCACCAACGTCGTGTTCACGAGCCTTGGTGGGCCGACCGTCACCCTGGACGAGCACCGGGTGCGGTTCCGGCGGCCGATCGCCGAGTACTACGCCGAGGTGCTCGGGCAGGCCGTCGACGACGACGAGTTCGGCCGGCTGGACCGGATCTTCCACGAGGCGTACCGCACCGGCCTGACCACCTGTGAGCTGGCCGCCGACGCGCGCGACGCGATGGCCTCCTGGCCGGGCAGCCAGAGTCTGCTCTCCATGTGGTTCCACGAGGAGTTGGTGCCGACCGTGCACACGTACGGGTTGGCCGGCCACTTCACCCGGGTCGACGGGCTGCGGGCCACGGTCGGCGGCGGCCGTAAGGCCGAGTCGCTCCGGTCGCACCTGGCGGAGCTGGGCGTGGACGGCGCCTCGGTGGTGCTGATCGGGGACTCCATCGACGACGCGGACGCCGCCCTCGCGGTGGGCGGCCGAGCGGTGCTCTACACCGGCGGGTTCACCGACCCGGCCCGGCTGCGCGCCTCCGGTCACCCGGTGGCCGACACCCTCCTCGACGCGGTCAACCTGGCGCGGGAGGTCAGTTCCGCAGGTAGGTGAGGACGGCCAGCACCCGCCGATGCTGCTCGGTGTCCGGCGGAAGGGTGAGCTTGGTGAAGATGTTGCGCACGTGCTTCTCCACCGCGCCGTCGCTGACCACCAGGGCACGGGCGATGGCCGTGTTCGAACGTCCCTCGGCCATCAGGGCGAGCACCTCACGTTCGCGGGGGGTCAGCTCGCGCAGCGGGTCGTCGCGGCGGCGTCGGGCGAAGAGTTGGCCGACCACCTCCGGGTCGAGCACCGTGCCGCCGGCCGCCACCCGGCGCAGCGCGTCCAGGAACTCGTCGATCGCGGCGACGCGATCCTTGAGCAGGTAGCCGATGCCGCCGCCGGCACCGCCGGTGGTGGCCAGCAGATCATCGGCGTACGAGACCTCGACGTACTGGGAGAGCACCAGGATCGGGGTACGCGGCACCAGCCGGCGTGCCTCCACCGCGGCCCGGAGTCCCTCGTCGGTGTGCGACGGCGGCATCCGGACATCGACGATCGACACGTCCGGCTGGTGCTCCACCACCGCCTCGACGAGCGCGTCGCCGTCCCCGACGGCGGCCACCACCTGGTGGCCACTCTCGGTCAGCAGCCGGACCAGTCCCTCGCGGAGCAGGACGCCGTCGTCGGCGATCACGATGCGCATGGCTGTGTTGTCTACCACGTCCGGCCGGTCGTGCGGGGGCGGCGCGGGACTGCTCACAGCATCTCCGTCGTTCGCGACTGCGGGGCTCGCAAACCCGGCTCACTCCGCGCGCTCACAGCATCTCCGTCGTTCGCGACTGCGGGGCTCGCAAACCCGGCTCACTCCGCGCGCTCACAGCGGCAGTTCGGCGCGGATCTCGGTGGGGCCGCCGATCGGGCTCACCACCGCCAGTTCACCGCCGGCGGCCCGGACCCGGTCGGCGATGCCGGCCAGCCCGTGCCCCTTGGCCAGGTGGGCGCCGCCCTGACCGTCGTCGCCCACCCGCACCTGGAGGTGGGCGTCCTGCCGGGCGACGGCCACCACGGCCTCGGTGGCCCGCGCGTGCTTGGCGACGTTCGTCAAGGCTTCGGACACCACGAAGTAGGCGGTGTTCTCCACCGCCGGGTCGAGCCGCCCGCCGGGAGTGCCGAGTTGCGGATCCACCTGGAGCTCGATCGGGATCAGCCCGCGCCCGGCGATCGCGGCCAGGGCGCTGGGCAGGCCCCGGTCGACGAGGATCGGCGGGGCGATGCCCCGGGACAGTGCCCGCAGCTCGGCGAGCGTGTCCCGGGTCTGGGTGACCGCCTCGTCGATGGTCCGGCCGGCGGCCTCCGGGTCGGAGGCGAGCTGCATCCGGGCGCGGCTGAGGTCCATGGCCAATCGGACCAGGCGCTGCTGGGGGCCGTCGTGGATGTCGCGTTCCAGCCGGCGCAGCGCGGACGCCTCGGCGGACACGGCGGCCCGTTTCTGCTCCTCCAGCACGGTGATCCGGTCGCGCATCTCGGCCACCCCGGTCAGCATGGCCTTGGCGAAACTAGCCTGTAGCAGGGCGCATCCTCGGACCACGATCGGCAGGGTGATCAGGAAGAACACCCCGATCGCGGTGTTCAGGCCGATGCGGGCGGTGGTCGAGTCGCCGAGGCCGAGCAGTTGGGCGAGATCCTGGTCACCCTCACCGCTGGCGCGGGGCAGGGCCCAGTCGTAGACCCAGTACAGCGAGCCGGCGATCGCTCCGGCCCACCAGATGACGGCGACCATGAAGGTGCCGGCCGCCGCGATGAGCCGCAGGATGCCATGCGCCAGGTCGAGCCAGGACTGGGCGTCCCGCATCGGCACGAAGATCCGCCGCCAGGCGTTCGCGCCCGGCTCGGGCAGCCGGTAGTGCGGCCGGATCCGGGGCTGCCGGAGCACCGCGGGCAGCCGTAGCCGTTCGATGTCGGCCAGCCCGCGGGCGGCGTACAGGGTGCCGCTGAGGATCGGCAGACCGATCACCGTGACTACCAGGCCGATGCCGACCGCGGTGCCGACGATGAGGACGACGAAACTGGCCACCGCCAGAGGCAGACCGAGCAGCACGTAGCCGGAGTCGACGAAGAGTTGGCGGGGAATGCTCGGTGCCAGCGTCGGCGGGTCGCTGGTGGCGGCAACGGCGGTCATGGGAGAAGGCTAGGCATTCCGACCTCCGGTCCCCATCCCGAAGCCCTGCCTCTCCCCCGTAGTGCTGCCCCTACCAGCTGCGGAACGGCCCGGTGAGGCTCAGCGCGGGATTGGTCAGAGAAGTCGGTATTGAGCAATAATTCCCCGGGCGGCGCGGACGAAAGTCGCTAAATCGATCTTGCGGAATGGAGCTGTTGGTGGAGTCGCGGCACGCAGCGACAAGATCGCGATTTGTGCACGTCTTCACAAGCGCCTACTCTGTGACTCCGACGCGCCCTGCTAGCACAGCCGGCAACCTCGGTCGCCAGCGGGAGTCCATAAGCGGCCGACCAGCGGAGTTGGCCGAGGATCGCACCGCACGGAGTCTCATGAGTCAGCACCGTCACCCAGGCGCGCCCGGCCGCGCCGGTGCCGTACCAGCGCTCCCGGATCTGCCCGAGGCCACCGTCGCTCGGCTCCCGGAATATCTGCGCGCGCTGCACAACCTCGCCGACACCGGGCACGAGACGGTCTCCAGCGAGGAGCTGTCCGCAGCCGCCGGCGTCAACTCCGCCAAGCTTCGCAAGGACCTCTCGCACCTCGGTTCGTACGGCACCCGGGGCGTCGGCTACGACGTCACGCTGCTGATCGAGCAGATCGAGAATGTGCTCGGCCTCACCCAACGCCGGGCGGTCGCCCTGGTTGGCGTGGGTAATCTCGGTCACGCTCTGGCCGGTTACGACGGCTTCGCCGGCCGGGGCTTCCGGATCGCCGCACTTCTCGACGCCGATCCCTCCCGGGTCGGCGAGGAGATCAATGGCCTGGTGGTCCGACATGTCGACGATCTGGCGACGGTCGCCGCGGAGGAATCCCTCGCGATCGGCGTGATCGCCACCCCGGCCGCAGCCGCCCAGCAGGTCGCCGACCAGCTGGTCGCCGTCGGCGTGACGAGCATCCTCAACTTCGCGCCGTGCGTACTCTCGGTTCCGGAGGGGGTCGACGTGCGCAAGGTCGATCTCGCCATCGAGCTGCAGATTCTGTCCTTCCACGAGCACCGCAAGGCGTCGCTGACCGCGCTGCCCGCCACCGGCGGGTCCGCTCTCACGGCCCTGCCCGGCGGGTTCGCGGCCACCGACAACCAGGAGGCGATCGGCACGTGAAGCTGCTCGTCGTCGGCGCGTCCTATCGGACCGCCCCGGTCGCCACGCTGGAACAACTGGCCGTGCCTCCCGCCGACCTCACCCGCACCCTGGACCGCCTGGTCGCCCAGCCCTACGTGGCCGAGGCGGTGATCGTCTCCACCTGCAACCGGGTGGAGGTCTACGCCGCCGTGTCCGGTTTCCACGGTGGGCTCGGCGACGTGTGCGCCGTCCTGGCAGAGCAGGCCGGCACCTCGCCGGCGGCGCTCGCCAGCCACCTGTACGTGCACTACGACACCGCTGCCGTGGAGCACGTCTTCCGGGTCGCCAGTGGTCTGGACTCGATGGTGGTCGGCGAGGCGCAGATCCTCGGCCAGTTGCGTGACGCGTACCACTGGGCCACCGGCGCCGACTCGGCCGGCCGCCTGCTGCACGAGCTGATGCAGCAGGCCCTGCGGGTCGGCAAGCGCGCCCACGCCGAGACCGGCATCGACCGTGCCGGCCAGAGCGTCGTCACCGCCGCGCTCGAGCTGGCCGCCGGGCACCTCGACGGCGACCTCGCCGGCCACCCGGCCCTGGTGGTCGGTGCCGGCGCGATGGGCTCACTCGGGGTGGCCACGCTGTCCCGGCGGGGCGCCGGCCCGCTCACCGTCAGCAACCGGGGCGCCGACCGGGCCGTCCGGCTCGCCGAGTCGTACGGGGCGAGTGCCGCGCCGATGACCGAGCTGGCCGACACCCTCTCCACAGTGGACATCGTAGTGGCCGCCACCGCGTCCACCGAACCGGTCCTCACCCGGGCGGTGGTCAGCGCGGCGCTCGCCGAACGGGACCCGGTCCGGGGTCCGCTGGTCCTGCTCGACCTTGCCGTCCCGCGTGACGTCGAGGACGGTGTCGCCGAGCTGTCCGGCGTCGAGGTGATCGACATCGACCGGATGGCGGCGCTGCTCGCCGACGGTCCGGCCGCCGCGGACGCCGCCGCCGTCGAACGGATCGTGCGGGGCGAGGTGGAGAGCTTCCTCACCTGGCTGCGCGGTGCCGACGTGGCGCCCACCGTGGCCGCGCTGCGCGGCCGGGCCGACGACGTGGTCACCGCCGAGCTGCGCCGACTCGCCCAACGTCGCCCCGACCTCGGCGACGACCTGCGCGCCGAGGTCGCCCGCACCGTGCACCGGGTCGTGCAGCGGCTGCTGCACCAGCCCACCGTCAAGGTCCGCCAGTTGGCCGCGGAGCCCGGCGGCGACCAGTACGCGGCCCTGCTGCGCGAGCTGTTCGACCTCGAGGTGCCGCAGACCTCTCCGGTGGACACCGTCCCGGACGTGCTGACCCCCGACCTCGGTATGGCGCTGCCCGGTGTCGACCCGGTGTCCGGGGCCGACGCCACCGAGCCCACCCCACCCACCGGAGGTGCGCGATGACCGCCCCCCTACGCCTCGGCACGCGCGGCAGCGCCCTGGCGATGGCCCAGTCCGGCCAGGTCGCCAAGGCGGTGACCGCCGCCACCGGCCGCCCGGTCGAGCTGGTTGAGGTGGTCACCGCGGGTGATCGCTCCAACGCGCCGGTGCACCGGCTCGGCGTCGGGGTGTTCGTCTCCGCGCTGCGCGACGCGCTGACCGCCGGGACGATCGACTTCGCGGTGCACTCCTACAAGGACCTGCCCACGGCTGTCGCCCCCGGGCTGCACATCGCCGCGGTGCCGGCCCGACTGGACCCGCGCGACGCGCTGATCGCCCAGGGCGGCCGGACGCTCGCCGAACTACCGCCCGGGGCCACCGTGGGCACCGGCGCGCTGCGCCGGATCGCCCAACTGAACGCGCTCGGCCTCCAACTGGAGGTCACCCCGATCCGCGGCAACATCGACACCCGCCTGGCGCGGGTGGTCGGCCCCGAGGCCGACCTCGACGCCGTCGTCCTGGCCCGGGCCGGGTTGGCCCGGATCGGTCGGGCCGACGAGATCACCGAGACGTTGGATCCGATGCTGATGCTGCCCGCCCCCGCCCAGGGAGCGCTGGCCGTGGAGTGCCGGGTCGACGACCAGAACCTGGTCGAGTTGCTCGCGGTGCTCGACCACGCACCGTCGCGAGCCGCGGTCACCGCGGAACGCGCGTTTCTGGCAACCCTGGAGGCTGGGTGCAGCGCACCCGTCGCCGCCTACGCGGAACTCGCCGAGGGCGATACCGGCGATGAGATCTACCTGCGCGGGGCGGTGATCAGCCCGGACGGCACTCGTGACCTCCGGCTGTCCCGCACCGGAACGCCCGCCGACGCGACGGAGATCGGTAAGGCACTCGCCGCCGAACTCCTCGACCTCGGCGCCGACTCGATCCTCGGCCACGATGGACACACCGGCCCGGGGACCCAGCAATTTGGGAGCACAGAATGACCCGCACCCGTAAGCCCGTCGGCCGTATCGCGTTCGTCGGGGCTGGCCCCGGTGACCCAGGGCTGCTGACCCGTCGGGCCCACGACGCCCTGGTCGACGCTGACCAGGTGATCTACGACCGGGGAGTCCCGGAGTCGTTGCTCGCCGTCGTTCGCGCCGAGGCCTCCGACGATGCCGAGTTCACCCCCGCCGAAGGCGCGCCGGGGGACGTGGCGAAGGTGCTGATCTCCGCGGCCCGATCCGGGTTGAACGCGGTGCACCTGGTCGCCGGCGACCCGTTCGGCCACGACTCGGTGGTGAAGGAGGTGCAGGCGGTGGCCCGCACCGCCGCCCACTTCGAGGTGGTGCCCGGTGTCGGCCAGGCCGAGGGTGTGGCCACCTACGCGGGAGTTCCGCTGCCCGGTGTGCGTACCGCCGCCGACGTCGAGGACGTCACCGCACTGGACTTCGAGGCGCTGGCCGCGGCCGTCGGCCGGGGTTCGCTCGCGCTGGCCGTGGACGCCGGTGACCTCGCCGCCGTCCGGGACGGGCTGCTCTCCGCCGGGGTCGACGGCACCACCGGCGTCGGGGTGACCGGCGACGGCACCGGCGAGACCCAGTACACGACCACGTCGACCGTGGACAGCTTCGTGGCTGCCGCGCTCGGCTTCACCGGCCGGGTGGTGCTCACCGTCGGTGTCGGGGTGGGTCAGCGTGACAAGCTGAGCTGGTGGGAGAACCGCCCGCTGTACGGCTGGAAGGTGCTCGTACCCCGGACCAAGGAGCAGGCTGGCGCGATGAGCGCCCGGCTGCGCGCGTACGGGGCGATCCCGTGTGAGGTGCCGACCATCGCGGTCGAGCCGCCGCGTACTCCGGCGCAGATGGAGCGGGCGGTCAAGGGCCTGGTCGACGGCCGGTACGCCTGGGTGATCTTCACCTCGGTGAACGCGGTCCGCGCGGTCTGGGAGAAGTTCGCCGAGCACGGCCTGGACGCCCGGCACTTCGGCGGCGTCAAGATCGCCTGCATCGGTGAGGCCACGGCGGACGCGGTGCGCGCGTTCGGTATCCAGCCGGAGCTGATCCCCGGCGGGGATCAGTCCTCCGAGGGGCTGCTCGCCGAGTTCTCCCCGCACGACGAGATCCTCGACCCGGTGGGCCGGGTGCTGCTGCCGCGTGCCGACATCGCCACCGAGACGCTCGCCGCCGGGCTCACCGAGCGCGGCTGGGAGGTCGACGACGTGACCGCGTACCGGACGGTGCGGGCCGCGCCGCCGCCCGCCGAGATCCGGGACGCGATCAAGTCGGGCGGGTTCGACGCGGTCTTGTTCACGTCATCCTCCACCGTGCGGAACCTGGTCGGTATCGCCGGCAAGCCGCACGCGCGTACCGTGGTTGCGGTTATTGGGCCCAAGACGGCGGAGACCGCGACGGAGTTCGGCCTGCGGGTCGACGTTCAGCCGCCGCACGCCTCGGTGCCCGACCTGGTGGAGGCGCTTGCCGCCTACGCCGTCGAGCTGCGCGAGAAGCTGGCCGCCATGCCGGCCAAGCAGCGCCGCGGCTCGAAGGTGCAGGGCCCGACCGCTCTGCGCTTCCGGTAGTCGTTCGAGGAGGCCTGCCATGTCGTACCCCGAGATCCGGCCCCGCCGGCTGCGCCGCAACCCGGCGATCCGCCGGCTGGTGTCCGAGACCCGGGTCGACCCGGCCGAGCTGGTCGTGCCGATGTTCGTCAAGGAGGGGCTGAGCGAGCCCCGTGCCATCTCCTCGCTCCCGGGGGTGCTCCAGCACTCCCGGGACTCGCTGCGCAAGGCGGCGGCCGAGGCGGTCCAGGCCGGCGTCGGCGGGATCATGCTCTTCGGCGTGCCGGAACGGCGGGACCCGACCGGCTCCGGCGGCATCGACCCGAACGGCATCCTCAACGTCGCCATCCGCGACGTGGTGGCCGAGGTGGGCGACGCCGCGGTGGTGATGAGCGACCTGTGCCTGGACGAGTTCACCTCGCACGGGCACTGCGGGCTGCTCACCGCGGACGGTGCGGTCGACAACGACTCCACCCTGGCCGCGTACGCCGAGATGGCGGTGGCCCAGGCCGCCGCCGGGGTCGGCATGGTCGGGCCGTCCGGGATGATGGACGGCCAGGTCGGCGTGGTCCGCAAGGCGCTCGACGCCGCCGGGCACCAGGACGTGGCCGTGCTGGCGTACGCCGCGAAGTACGCCTCGGCGTTCTACGGCCCGTTCCGCGAGGCGGTGGAGTCGGCGCTGGAGGGCGACCGGCGCACCTACCAGCAGGACCCGGCCAATCTGCGGGAGTCCCTGCGCGAGGTGGCGCTCGACGTCGCCGAGGGCGCCGACCTGGTGATGATCAAGCCGGCGCTGCCCTACCTCGACGTGGTGGCGGCGGTACGGGCCGCGGTGGACGTCCCGGTCGCCGCCTACCAGGTCTCCGGCGAGTACGCGATGGTCGAGGCGGCCGCCGCGAACGGCTGGATCGACCGGGAGCGGGTGATGCTGGAGACGCTCACCTCGATCAAGCGGGCCGGTGCGCAGGTCATCCTCACCTACTGGGCTGTCGAGGCCGCCGGCCTGCTGCGCCAGCGCTACTGAGGCGGGCCGCCTACGGCGCGATCACGGGCTGCCCGCGGCGCGATCACGCTGAGGCGGGGAAATGGTGGCCTCCTCAGCAGGAGAGGCCACCATTTCCAGGATCGAGCGCGATCATCGGCGTGTTCTGCCGATCAGGGCAGTTGTCCCAGTCGATCGACGACGGCCAGCCGGGTGACGGCGGTGCTCGTGTACGGCGACTCCTTGCCATCCCGCACCGTGAGTTGGCGAGTGCCGAGGTAGACGTGGGTCTCCCGGTCGAAGATCAGGTCGACGTGGGCGGCGAACACGCCGGGAGTCCGCAGCGCCACGCCCCGTCGGCCGGCGGCGTCGCGCACCTCGCCGGGCAACACCCTCGCCCCCGGCACTCGGGCCATCGCCTGGAACAGCGCGCCGAGCGACTGCGGCGGCACGTAGCCCTCCAGCAGCCACATCCCGTCGCCGAAGATCGTGGTCGGGTCGTTCCGGATGGCCTCCAGGTCCGCGCCGGCGGGTAGATCCAGGGGGATCGGGTGATCCCGCAGGTGCTGTGCCATCTGCTCCGGCTCGGTGGGCAGGCCCCGGAAATAGCCGGGCGGCGGCGGCAGGTGCGAGATGTTGTCGGTTCGCCACTCGTCCGGGCGGCTCTCCAACCGCCGCCGCTGCTGCCAGGTCGGATCGTCGCCGACCGGCACCCAGCGTTGGAGCCGCTCATCGACGTACGGGCCGGCCGCTGGCTTCTCCCGGGAGGTCAGCCGCAGTTCGATGAAAAGGAACTGGCCGGGACGCGCCACCAGGTCGGGCTGCTGCCGGGCCGTGTCCGCGGCCTCGGTCAGGATCTCGGCCGCGCTCGCCGTCGGTGGGGCGTCGCCGACCGTCTGGGTAACCAGTCCGACGGCGGTCAGCAGGACGACAAGCCCACCGACCCCGGCCAGCCGCCAGCCCGGCGTAGGCCACCGTGCGCCCCGTGTCGCACGGACGGTCGTCGGGGCCGCGTCGGCGGCGGGGGCGCTTTCGGTGGTTCGGGCGCCGAGGTGTTCCTTCAGTTCGGCGAGAAGCCGTGCCTCGAAGTTGCCCAGTTGCGGGGTTCTGCTCATGGTGACCTTCCCTCCGGTCAGACGAGCGCGGATTCGGACTGTGCGAGAGCGAGGCGTACTGCCCGGCGGGCCCGATGCACGCGGACCCGCGCGGCGACCGGGGAGATCCCGAGCGCGCCGGCCGCGTCCGTCAGGGACAGGCCGTCGACGGCGACGAGTTCGAGCAGGGCGCGCGTGTGCTCCGGCAGACCGCCGAGAGCGCGATAGGTACGGCGTGCCAGCGACTCCGCGTCGATGCGCTCCTCGATCCGGGCGATGTCGTCGGCGTCCAACAGCCGTCGTCCCGCCACGAGACCGCTGGCCCGCAGATGACGGGTAGCCCGGCGGTGTTCGGCCGCGATGACGTTGCGGGCCACCCCGAAGAGCCAGGCCAGCTCGTTTCCGCGCTCCGGCTGAAAACCGGCCGCGGAGTCGATCACCGCCAGGAACACCTCGGCCGTGAGGTCGGCGGCGGTGTGCGGGTCATCGACGCGGCGGGCGACGAACCGCCCGATCGTCTCGACGTGTCGGCGGTAGAACCGCTCGAACGCCGCGGGGTCCGTACCGATGGCGGCTAGGTCGTCCCCGCCTGGGCTCGGGCTACTCACAGGCCGTCCTCTCGTTGGCCGTCCTTACACCCCTTCCTTGGTTCGGCGGTGATACGGCGTTACATCCGCGAGCGCCGCCAGCATTGTTGGGAGCCGCGGGTGAGCCGGGCCGCGAGGTAGTCGCGGAGGTCTGATACCCCGTGCGGAGTAGGCCCCCGCCTCTGGCCCTACGTCCGCCACCGGCCCCGCCGGAACCCGCCGACCCTCGGGGTCATCCACAGGTTTACCCACAGGGATTGGTGGGGGGACCGCTACGGGCTGGCCCGGCCTCCGGAGACCTACCATCGCAGCTCCGCCGATCGGGAGGCGCGACGGCGGCGCAGCCAGTGGGAGGTGCGAGTGGCGCAGCGCCGCAACGTCCCGTCCCCGCCAATAGTCCAGAAGTACTACTGACCTCCCGCGTTGATTTGACGGGCGGACGAGGAGCGGCCCGCCGCCCGGGGGAAACCCGGACGGCGGGCCGCTGACGGCACCTGGCGGATCAGTCGTCGTCGGTGATCGTACCGACCGCGAGCGGGTCGGCCAGCCGCAGGCCGGGCACGCCGGCCACCAGCAGTGTCAGCTTCTCGTCCGACTCCCGCCTCCGGTCGCCGCGCACGGTCACCGGGAACGCCACCGACGTCTGCCCGGCGGCCAACACCTTGCACCCGGCGTACGGGTCGAAGTCCGAACCCGACTGCGCGGTCAGGCCGACGGTGGTGGCACAGAGCAGCACCGGCTGGGACAACGGCCGGGACACGGTCGCGGTGAAGGTGAGCTGCCGGGTGCCCTGGTTGCCCTCGACCACCGTCGTGTCGGCGACGGTCAGCGAGGCACGGGACCGGAATCGGGCCACCTGCGGGTCGTGGTCACTGGAACCCCGCGACCCGTCGCCGGCGAACTCCGCCGGCCAGTCGGCGTTGACGTGCGCCGCCCGCACCTGCACCAGGTCGCCGTAGAACGCGTCGTTGACGAACAGGTGGTCGAGGGTCTGCGCGTGTCCCTCGAAGCTGTACGAGTACGCCGACGCCGGCACCTCCGCGACCAGGTTGTCCCACAGGTTGTGCAGACCCGCCTCGTACAGCGGCGCGAGCTGGTCAGACGGCGTGGGCTGCTCGCCGGTGGGGGGCCCGAAGGGCAACGGATCGTCCGGGCGGGGGAAGACGTTCAGGTCCCCGCCGTAGACCACCCGGGCGCTCTGGTCGGCCGCCTCGATCGCGGTGACGATCGCCGCGCCGTAGCGAGCCTGCTCCCGCCGCTGCCCCACCCGGCTGTCCGGGCCGGAGGAGTAGTGGTTGCTGAGCGCGTACAGGGTGAACCGCTCGGTCGAACCGGGCGACGTCGCCACGCTGAACCTGCCGAGCTGAGGGGCGCGGGTGAAGACGTTGGTGCCGTCCCGACCGGTCGAGGTGTCCACATCCGCCGGCAGCACCGCGTTGAGGGCCTTCGGGTTCTGCACGTCGGCGTTGGCCGGCAGGCCGGCAGCGCGGTACTGGACGGACGGTGCCGAGCCCAGCAGCGGGTCGTGGGCCGTCGCAGCCGTCAGCGACAACCGGTCGGTGCGGTACAGGAACGCTGCGGTGATCCCACGGGCGTCCGCGCCGGTCCGGTCATAGGCCGCGGCGTACGCCGGTCCGCCGGCCGCCGCCACCACGAGCGCCAACTCCTGGATGCTGTCCGGAGCGCCGTCCGCGTTGTTGGTGTCGCCGCAGTTCAGCACCGCACCGGAGACCGTGCAGATGTCCTGGTCCTCGGCCTCCTGCACCAGGATCAGGTCCGGTGCGTGCAGGTCGTTGACGATCTGGTCGGCGAGCGCGGCCAGTTGCTGGCGGTACTCTGCCTCGCTGCCCGGCACGTAGTCGAACGGCGGGTCGACACCTGGGCAGCCGGCGTTACCGGTGAAGTCACAGCCGTCGAACGGGTCGTCGCGGTAGTCGTACAGGTTTTCCACGTTGTAGGTGGCGACGGCCACCTCCTGCGACCGGTCGGCCGGCTTCGGCGGGTTGTTCTTCGACGGGTCGGCCCCGGCGGCGAACTCCGCCCGCTCGACCTGGACGCCGTACTTCTCGAACGAGTAGTAGACCCCGCCCACCGCGTCCGCCCGCAGCGTGTCGAAGGTGTGCGCCGGCGAGAGCAGCGCGGCGCTGTCCCCGGCGGTGGCCTTCACGCCCATGCTGCCGAGCAGCGTCCGCTGACCGTTTCCGTCGTCGAAGCGGCGGGTCGGGTCGTTGTCCAGCGGGTGCGAGTCCCGGAAGACCCGCCGGGAGTACGGGTCGGCACGGTCCAGCAGCGGGTCGTCGCGGTCGACCACCCACAGCTCCGCGTCGGCCGTGGAGGAGAAGACGTCCCGGCCGCTCACCGCGCCGCTGCCCGCGCGAACCCGCATCCGGGAGCCCTCGTGCCGCTCCCAGAAGCGCTGCGCGTCGGTCAGCACGACCGGCGGCACCGCGTCGGCCACCTCGACCGCCGTGTCCACGACCAGCCCGCCGCCGATCCGGCGGACCAGCGACGCGCCGGAGAGCTGGGTGAAGGTGTAGTACTCCGACACCCGGGCCCGCAGCACGACCTCGTCGCCGACCGTCGGCACGTAACCGCCGATCAGCGAGGTGAACGCGCCCATGAACACGAAGATGCCGTCGGAGCTGGTCGGGTCGCCGTCGGTGTCGCCGGTACGGCTCTGCAGGAAGAAGCCGTGCTGCTCCGCGCCGGCCGACGTGCGGGCCAGGGTCAACTGGGTGATGACGCCGCGTACGTCGTACAGCGTGCTGCTCGTGCCGTTGCCGCTCGCCGGTGCGAGCGGCGACCGGTCGGCGGGGCCGGACTCGGTGTCGGTGGTCGGGCCCTGCACCTCACCGACGGTCAGCTCCCGGGTCACCTGCACGGCCAACGCGCAGCTCGCGGTGCCACCGTCCGCGTCGGTCGCGGTGAGGGTGACGGTGTACGCCCCGGCGGTCAGGTCGGCGCTCACGTCGATCGTGGCACGGGCGGTGCCGCCGACGCCCCCGGCGGGAGTGAACGCGGTGCGGGTGATCGAGCCGGCGGACGGGGTCGGGCTGACCGAGGTCACCGCCAGGTCGACGATCGTGTCATCGGGGTCGGTGGCGGTGACCTCCCGGCTCGCCGCGGTGCCCGCGCTGGTGACCAGCGGGCCGCCGCAGGTCAGTGTGGCCGGGACGTCGACCGGGCCGCCGCCGTCCACGGTGTGCGCGCCGACGCCGTCGAAGGTGTCCACCGGGAAGCCGGCCCACTGGGTCGCGGGGTCGAACGCGTCGGTCGGGTCGGTGTCGCCGCTGGTCACGGTCGGCAGCCGGCGCAGGGTGTCGTCCGCGGTGCTGGTGGCGCCCGCACCCCACTCGGTGCCCGGGTCGACGCCCACCTGCCCGATCGAGTCGAGTACGGTGGCGCCCCGGAGCAGCACGACCGCGTCGTCACCGTTGAACAGACTGGCCCCGGTGGTCTGGTCGGCCTGGGCGAGGATGGCGGCCCCGGCCGCCGCGCTGGCGAACACGAACACGTCACCGGCAGCCACGTTCCCGGTCAACGCGATCGTGGTGGCCGTGGTGGAGCCGTTGAAGTAGAGCTGGAGTCGATAGCCGCCGGCGGCGAGGTCGACAGGGGCGCCGGTGCCGTTGAACAGCTCGATCGCCTTGTTGTTCGACGAACCCTCGACGTACTCCGAGATGAACAGATCGGTGGGCGCGGCGCTGGCCGCGGTGGGTGCGACGCCGAGCGCCGTGATGGTCACGGCGGCGGTGGCGGTCGCGAGCGCGGCGATTGAGCGGCGCGGGCGCATAGGGCCTCCACGATGGGTGGATGGGGGTCAACGCACGTTAAGGTGCGCGGTGGTCCACCGTCCATCCCCCAGTGGACAGTTGCGTGAATTCCCTCAGCGTGGCGGGTCGAGCCGGTGCACCAGCTCGGCGACGTCGACGCTGTATTCGCACCAGTCGCGGTCCGGTTGGTAGCCCAGCTCGGCGTTGACCTTCAGCATCGCCTCGTTGGCCTGCGCGTTCCAGGTCTGCACCTCGATCAGCTCCGGCTCGGCGGAGCGCAGCTCCAACAGCATCCGGGCCTTGATCGCCCGGTCGATGCCGTAGCCCCGGTGGTCCTGCGCGACGATCGTGTCGTACTGGTCGGCGCGGGTGGGATGCTGGGCGGGCACCACCACCTCGGTCAGGCCGGCCACCTCGCCGCTCTGCTCGTGTCGGGCGAGCACGATGTACGGTTTCATGCCCCGCCGGTGCAGGGTGTCGAGGCTGTCGCGCAGCCGCTCCGGCTCGTAGGAGCTGGGGCGCAGCTCACCGTCGTCGACGTCGCGCACCTCGGCCTTCGCCCGCGCGTACGCCTCGATCAGGTCGTCCGGTGGCCCACCGGGGAAGAACTCCAGGTGGTAGCCCGCCGCAATGCCGGTGGCCATCTGCGTCAGCCCGGCCCAGTCGACCGCGGTGAGGTCGAGCACGCTGCGCGTCTCCACGTACTCCCGGGTGAAGCCGAGCGACTCGTAGAACCCGACCGCGGGCGTGTCGCCCACCACCTCGACCCCGATCGAACGGAAGCCCTCCTGGTAGACCCGGCGGGCAGCACGCAACACCAGGTCACGACCGAGACCGCTGCGCCGCACCGACGGGTGCACCAGCACCTCGAGCACGCCGATGTCACCGAGGAGCAGCACGTGCACCTGGCCGAGCACCGCGCCCGGGTCGCCGGGGTCGGTCGCCTCGGCCTGGGCGATCCAGGAGATCCGCCGCTCGCCGGGCATCACCTCGGCGAGGTATTCGCGCAACGAGGTCTCCCGCCACGGCGGATCCTGCGGCAGGTCGGCCGCCAGCACCGCGTTCAGCGTGACCAGCAGCGACGCGATCTCGGCGGACGACGCGGTCCTCGGGTCCCACTCGCGCACCATCACCCGTCTAGCTTGCCGCTAACAGAGGCCGGGGGGAAGTGTCCAGTTCTCCAACGTATCGAGACGATCACGTCACGGGCGGCTGGCCCGTCCGTACCTGTTGGCGGTGTCGTAGACGTCCTGGGCGTACCGCCGTACATCGTTGTAGGACAGGATCGCGTTCCACCAGTCGCCCGGGATGCTCAGGTTCCGACCACCCTTGCAGAGGTAGTTACCCGCCGCCAGGGCCGCGTCGTCCAGGTCGTGCGGGTCCTTGACCCCGTCATTGTCGGCGTCCGCGCCGATCTCCTGCCAGGTGGTCGGGATGAACTGCATCGGCCCGATCGCCCGGTCGAGGGTCAGGTCCCCGTCGAGCACCCCACGGTCGGTGTCGATGATCCGCATCCGGCCGCCGTTGCCGTCCAACGGCAGTCCGATGATCTTCGGTAGCGCCTTGCCGTCCTGCCCCAACCGCGCGCCGTTGGCCGACCCGTGCCCCGATTCGACCTGCCCGATCGCGGCCAGCGTGGTCCAGCTCAGCGCGCAACTGCGGTTCGTCTGCGCGATCATCAGCTCGGCGTAGCCGTACGCCTGCATGGCGACGGCCGGGATATTCACCTTGGCGCCGACCTGTTGAGCCCAGCCAGCCAGGGCGTCCGACGGCCGCCCGCCGATGCCGGGTCCGCCGGTCGGCAGTCCGCCGGTGGGCAGTCCGCCGGTGGGCAGTCCGCCGGTGGGCAGTCCGCCGGTGGGCAGTCCGCCGGTCGGCAGTCCGCCGGTGGGTAGTCCACCGCTCGGCAGTCCACCGCTCGGCAGTCCGCCACCCGGTGGGCCACCCCCGGGCACCGGGCCGGTGGGCAGGCGGGCGGGCACCCCCGGCGGGACGGTGGGCGTGCCGGAGGCGTCGGCCGCGACCGGGCGGGGTGCGCGGATCGTGGCCGGCACGAGCAGGGCGCCCGCCGCCGCGGTCGCGGCCACCAGCGCCAGCAGGAAGAGGCCGGGCAGGGTGAGCCGGCCACTCGGTCGGCGAGCCCAGGCCCGGGTCGCACGGGCGGCCGAGGCTGCCACCTGGCGCGGCGGCAGCCGTACCGCGTGCGCGAACGGCACCCGCCGTCGCCGGGCGGCGCCGGACGCCGGCACGGCGGGAATTTCGTCCACACTGGTCTTCGCCAGATCCGCGGTGACCTTGGTGACGGGCTTCGTCCCGCCAGCGGACACACCGGTCTTCGTGTCGTCGGCCGGCGCACCGGTCTTCGTGTCGTCTGTCGACTTGTCGGCACTCGGCCCGGTGGCGGACTGCGGCGCGCCCGGAGCAGTGGCGCTGCCGGTCGCCTTCGCGTCTCCGGTCGCCTGGTCTCCGACCTTCGGGCTCTCGGTCTTCGGGCCGTCGGTCTTCGGGTCTTCGGTCTTCGGGCTTTCGGTCTTCGGGCTCTCGATCCGGGGGGCCGCTGCCCGCGTGTCAGCGCTGTCGTCGGCGACCGGATCGGGTTCGACCGTCTCTTTCGCGCCGGCGCCGGCCGCGCCCGGCCCGGACCTGAGGACGTCGGTCGGGCTGGACGACGTGGCGTCGGTCGGCCTGGCCGAGGGGGGATCGGTAGGTCCGGAGGTGGTGGCAGGTGTGGCCGGCGTACTCGCGGTCCGGCCGCTCAGCCAGGGCCGGCGGGGACGGGGCACCGTGCGTACCGGGTCGGGCGCGGCCCCCGAGCCTTCGAGTGGCCCGTCCAACGGCGCGGCCGGTCGTAACGGTTGCACACGCGTGTCGTCCTCGCCGTCCACCACCCGTCGAGTATCACCCATCCCCCGCCGGACGTCAGTTCCCGTACCCTGGGCGCATGCCCCGGTACGAGTTCCGTTGCCGCGCCTGCGGCGACACTTTCGAGGTCAACCGTCCGATGGTGGCTGCCGCTGACCCGGCCGCCTGCCCGCAGGGACACACCGACACGGTGAAGCTGCTCTCCGCGGTCGCGGTCACCGGTCGGGGTGGGGCTGTCGGTGGCGCCCCGGCGTCCGCCGGTGGTGGGTGCTGCGGAGGCGCCTGCGGCTGCTGATCGGACCAATTCCCCGCCACCTGGTGGGCTGGGCTTGCCGTGACCGGGTCCGAGTGGCACTTTGAGGCGGCATCTGCCCGACCGTTCTCACGATGCGTTACCGCTCGGACTCAGGCAGCATGAACCCGACGTCACGGGCGGAGGTTCCACGCATGTCGCCACGGATCCAGCTCCCGAGCGGTTGGGTGACCTTCGTGTTCACCGATATCGAGGGCTCGACCCGGCTGGCCCAGTTGCTCGGCCCCGACTACCGCCCGGTGCTCGCCGAGCACCGACGGCTGTTGCGCCGGACGCTGGCCAGCACGGGCGGCGCGGAGTTGTTGACCGAGGGCGACTCGTTCTTCCTGGCCTTCGAGGACGCGGCAGCGGCGCTGACCGCCTGCCTGACCGCCCAGCGGGCGCTGTCCAACCACGACTGGCCGACCGCCGAAGCCGCACCCCGGGTGCGGATGGGCCTGCACACCGGTTACGCCGAGCCGCGCGACGGCGACTACGCCAGCCCCGAGGTGCACCGGGCCGCCCGGGTGGCCGCCGCGGCGCACGGCGGGCAGGTGCTCTGTTCGGCGCCCACCGCCCGTCGGGCCGAGCCGTTGCCGCCCGGTGCGACCCTGCTCGACCTCGGCCTGCACCGGCTGCGCGGCTTCGACGACCGGGAGCGGCTCTTCCAACTGGTCGCGCCGGGCCTGGAGCGGCAGTTCCCGCGTCCCCGCACCGCCGACGCGGTGGCGCACAATCTGCCTACCCAGGTGACGTCGTTCGTCGGTCGGCAGACCGAGCGCGTCGAGTTGGGCCTGCTGGTGAAGCAGTACCGCCTGATCACGGTGCTCGGCGCGGGCGGGGCGGGCAAGACCCGACTCGCGGTGGAGCTGGCCAGTGGGGTCGTCGAGGCGTACCCGGACGGGGTGTGGTTCGTCGACATCGCCGCGGTGACCGACCCGGGGTTGGTGGCGTTCGCGATCGCCGCGGTGCTCGGCCTGCGACCCGAGCCGGGCCGGCCGATGCTGGACACCCTTGTCGAGTACGCGGCCGGCCGCCGCATGCTTGTCGTCCTGGACACCTGTGACACCCAGCCGGCCGCCTGTGCGGAGGTGATCGCGCGTTTGTTGTCCGGCGGTGGTGGCGTACGGGTGCTGGCGACCAGCCGGGAGTCGTTCAGCCTGCCGGGTGAGGTGGTGTGGCGGATCCCGCCGCTCTCGGTCGACCCGCGCGCGGACGGTGCGGAGAGCGATGCGGTGGCGCTCCTGCTGGACCGTACGGCGGCGGCGCGCGGCGGCCGGCGGCCGGACCCGGCCGAGTCGGCCGATCTCCGTCGGGTGGTGCAGCGGCTGGACGGGTTACCGCTCGCCATCGAGCTGGCCGCCGCTCGGCTGCGGGTGCTCTCGGTGGGCCAGCTCGCGGAACGCCTCGACGACGTTCTCGGCACTCTGGACGCCGGTCGGGAGGACCCGGATCCGCCACCGGTGGAGCGCGGCTGGTCCGGCAACCAGCAGGACACGGTGGACCTGGTCGCCGCGGCGTCCGGGGCGTCCCCACCCACCGCGGCGAGCAGGGCGGTGCAGCGGTCGGCCACGGAACGGCACCTGACGATGCAGGCCACCGTCACCTGGTCGTACCGGACGCTCGGGCCTCGGGCCGCCCGCCTGCTGCGGTGGCTGTCGGTCTTCGCCGGGCCGGTGGACCTGGCGACGGTGGAGTGGCTGCTGGGCGACGACCCGCTGGATCCACTGTCGGTGCTGGTGGACAAATCGATGGTGTTGGCCGAGCCGCGGGCCACCGGCAGCACCTACCGGATGCTCGACCCGATCCGGGCGTACGCGGCGCGGCGGCTGGCCGAGGCGGGTGAGGAGCGGGCCGCCCGGAATCGGCATGTGGCCTGGTCGGCCCATGCGGTGGACCGGGCACACCTGGGTCAGGACGGCCGCCCGGTGACGCTGTCGCTGTACGCCCTCGACCCGTTGGCCGGGGAGGTACGCGCAGCGTTGCGGTGGTGCGCCACGGGCGGTAGCGCCCGGGCCGGGCTCGGTCTGGCCGGTGGGCTGGACCAGTGGTGGCTTGAGCGGGGCCTGGCCCGGGAGGGGCGGCTGTGGCTGTTCCGGTTGTACGGGCGGATCGCCGAGACGGGTGAGCGGATCCCGGAGGCGGAGCTGGCGGCGGTTTACCACATGCATTCGTTGCACGCCGGCGCGGACGGTGAGTTCGCCGAGGAGTTGCGCTACTCCCAGCGGGCGGAGGCGGCCGCCCGACAGGCCGCTGATGCCGGGCTGTTGGCCCGGGTGCTCGCCGGCCGGGCCGCGCCGTTGGTGGACATGGGGCAGTTCGTCGAGGCCGAGCGGGTATGCCGGGAGGTCATCGACTGGGCGCACGGGCAGGACGTGGTCGGCGAGGCGCTGTTGGCGGTGTTCAGCCTGGCTGAGCTGCTCTGGCGGCGGGGCGCCCTGGGGGAGGCGGCGGATCTGCTGGGGGCGGTGCGTCCGGTGGAGGCGGCCCGCCCGGTGGAACGGGGTCGGCGGTCGGTGGACATGCTGCTCGGGATGGTCGCGTTGGCCCGGGGCGATGTGATCGCCGCGCACGAGCACCTGCTGGTGGCACTGCGTTCGCGGATGGGCCACGGCTACCACGGTCGGGCGTGTGACACGTTGAACGCGGTCGCGGTGCGCTGCGCGATCGGCGGGGACCGGTTGACCGCGGCTCGTCTGTTCGGGGCGGCGCAGGCGACTCGGGCGAGCATGCGCGCGACTCCGGGCATCTACGGCGGCTACTGGGCCGAACAGCAGGCCGAACTACGCGCGCAGCTGGGTGACGCGGTGTTCGACGACGCGTACGGCGAGGGTGCCGAGTTGGGGCTGGACGAGGCCGCTGCGCTGGCACTGGACGTGGAACACCCGGACCTGGCGGCCGATTCGACCCGCTTCAGCACTGGCCTGTCCCAGCCCACCCCCCGCCGCCCCGCCGACCCCGACCGCCACCCAGCGACCCGCACCGAACGCGCCTAACCCAGACCCACCCCCACCCCGCCCTGCTCCCGCCCCGCCGTGGTCGATCATGAGGTTATTGCTGCGACCCCGATCGGACGGACAAATAACTCCATGATCAACGGACGGGAACGGGAACGGGGACGGAGGGCGTAGGGCGCAGGGCGGAGGGAGCGGACGAGGGCGGGGCGGGGCCGGGGGTGTGGGGGTGTGGGTTAGGCGCGGGCGGCGGCTTCGGCTTCGGCCTTCATTTGGGCGGCGCGGTCGATGTCGGCCTGCTGGACGGCTGCTACCGAGCCGAAGGTCTTGACCGCCTGGTAGTAGGTCCAGGCCAGGCTGTAGCAGGCCGGTCGGACGACCGTGTTGTACGTGGTGCAGACGCGCTTCAGGTCCGCGTAGAAGGCGCTGTCCAGTCGGGGCTTGTTGGCGGGGAACTGGCTGACCGCCTTGTAGTTGCGGTAGCCGAAGTCGTGCCGGTAGCAGCTCAGGCTGAAGGTGAACCCGAGCGGGTTGTCTGGGCTGGACGAGCAGTAGTCGGTGGACCAGGTGAAGTTGTACTCGGCCCAGGGTGCCCGGTTGACCCGGGCGCTGTTCCAGGAGTTGTAGCTGGAGGCGCTGGTCTGCGTCCAACTGGACAGCACGGACAGCTTCTGGGCGGGGGTGACGGCGGCGGCGGGGGAGGCGATGGCGAGGGTGGCGAGCAGCGCGAGCGCGCCCGAGGCGAACAGGGTGGCGAGACGTCGGGGCACTTGTTACCTCCGCGGGGGTGGGCGGGTGGGACGGCAAGTTACCGGTGGGTCACCGGATGTCGACAAGTTTCGATCAACTGATCAACTGCTCGGTATGTGCCTCGCCAACAATTGGTGACAGGGGTTCAAACAGACGAATGCCCCGGCCGCTCGGGGGCGACCGGGGCATTCCGGGGAATGGGTCAGCGCCGGACGAATGCCGGCGGGCTGGCCGGGCTCTCGTTGGCCGACCGGTCCAGCGCGGTCAGCTGGTAGGTGTAGTGCTCACCGGGCACGGCTGAGGTGTCCAACCAGGACTGGGTGCCGCCGGGTGTGGCGCGGACGGTGTCGACCAGGTGCGCGGCGTCCGCCGTGCCGCACCGACCGGGCAGGGTGGTGCCGTCGAACCGGTAGATCGCGTACGAGGTGGCGGTGCCGAGTGGCCGGACACCGTCGGCCGGCTGACGCCAGGTCAGCCGTACCCCGTCGGCCTGTCGGACCGCCTTGGTGACCACCGGGAAGAGCAGCGGCCTGGCCGGCAGGTGCGGCATGGCCGGCACCAGCGCGGGCCGGGAGTAGTGCTCGGCGGCGTAGAGGTCGGTGGCGCCGAGCCGGTTGGCCCGCACCTGGACGGCCGAGAAGTGCACGTTGCCCTGCACCTCCGGATGCGACCGGTTGAGCGTCAGGTGGTCGGACAACTCACGCGGGTTCTGCCAGTACGGTCCGTACGCGGGGTCGCCGCTCTTGTAGTCGGCCTGACCGATGTAGAGCTGCACGCGGGTGCCGCGCACCGTCTCGGCCCACCACGGGACGAGTCGCGCGTAGTCGGCGGCCGGGTACTGGCCGATGTACCAGTAGAGCTGCGGCACCACGTAGTCGATCCACTCCTGCTTGATCCAGGTGCGGGTGTCGGCGGAGATGATGTCGTACGACTGGCTGCCGGTGGTGTCCGAGCCGAGCGGGTCGGCGGCCTTGTTGCGCCAGATGCCGAACGGGCTGACGCCGAACCTCACCCACGGCTTCGCCGTCTTGATCTTGCCGTGCATCTCCTGGATCAGCAGGTTGATGTTGTCCCGCCGCCAGTCCGCCCGGTCGGTGAAGCCCCGGTTGTGCGCGGCGAAGGTGGCGTCGTCGGGCACCTGGTAGGTGCCACTGGGGTAGGGGTAGAAGTAGTCGTCGAAGTGGACGCCGTCGATGTCGTACCGCTCGACCGCGTCCATCATCGCGGTCTGCACGAATTCGCGTACCTCGGGAATGCCGGGGTTGTAGTAGAGCCGGCTGCCGGCCGCGCCGGCCGGCGGGTAGGCGAAGGTCCAGTCCGGGTGCTGCCGCGCCGGGTGGCCGGGCGCGAGTTGGGTGAGGTCGGCGCCGGCGCCGCCGGGGGCCGGCATGGAGACGCGGTACGGGTTGAACCAGGCGTGGAACTCCAGGTTGCGCTTGTGTGACTCGTCGACGAGGAAGGCCAGCGGGTCCCAGCCCGGGTCCTGCCCGCGGGTGCCGGTCAGGTACTCCGACCACGGCTCGTACGGCGAGGGCCAGAGCGCGTCGGCGGTGGGCCGGACCTGCACCACGACGGCGTTGTGGTGCAGCCGCTGGGCGAGGTCGAGCAGTTCCCGATATTCGGCCTGTTGGGTGGCGACCCGGTCGGGGCTGGTCTGGGACGCCTTGCTGGGCCAGTCGATGTTGACGACCGACGAGATCCACATGGCCCGGAACTGGCGCTTCGGCGTGGCCGGGTCGGTGACGCAGGTGGTGGTGAGAGTGGCGGCATCGGTCGCGGCGCTCGCGGGGGTGGCGATGACGGTCGTCCCGAGCAGGGCTGCGACCAGCCCGGCGACTCCGAGTCGGGTGGCTCTCATGCGGTGTGTCCCTTCGTTGGGGCTCCCGGATGGTTCGCGGCGCGCGGCAAGATTCGCCGTGGATGTCCGCGTTGCTGGTAGAAAATTTTCACAATTTGGCAAGCGCCGCAAGGGTTCGTGGTTGACCAATCGCGCCGCTGGGTAGCAACGGCGGTCACCGGCCGCCACGGAGGTGGTCGCACGGTGGGAGGGGTGACCGCGTGTCCGTGCTGCGCACCAAACCAATCAAGGACGTGATAGCCCAAGGGGAGGCCGACGGCAGTGACGGCACGCTCGGCCTGAAGAGACGGCTCGGCGCGCTCGACCTCACCGGCTTCGGCATCGGCATCGTGATCGGCACCGGCATCTTCACCCTGACCGGCATCGAAGCCCGGGACAGTGCCGGACCGGGCGTGGTGATCTCCTTCGCCATCGCCGGCGTGGTCGCCCTGCTCGCCGCCCTCTGCTACGCCGAGTTGGCCTCCAGCGTGCCGACCGCGGGCAGCGCCTACACCTACGCGTACGCCACGATGGGCGAGATCGTCGCCTGGATCATCGGCTGGGACCTGCTGCTGGAGTTCGCGCTCGGCGCGGCCGTGGTGGCCCGAGGTTGGTCCGGCTACCTCGCGGAGCTGCTCGACCTGCCGACCCGATGGTTCGGCGAGGAGGGCAGCACGGTGAACGTCGGCGCCATCGCCGTCGTGCTGATCCTCGGCATCGTGGCGATCGTCGGCATCCGGGAATCGTCCCGGATCACCAACCTGCTGGTGCTGGTCAAGGTCGCCATCTGCGTCTTCGTGGTGGTGGCCGGCCTCTTCTTCGTCAAGGCCGCGAACCTCAGCCCGTTCATCCCACCGGCCGAGCCCGCCGGGAGCGGCGACGACGGCATCAAGCAACCGGTCACGCAGGCGCTCTTCGGGCTGGAGCCGTCCGTCTTCGGCTTTGTCGGGGTGCTCAGCGCCGCCGCCGTGGTCTTCTTCGCGTACACCGGCTTCGAGGCCGTCGCCAACCTGGGCGAGGAGACGAAGAAGCCCAAGCGGGACCTCACCCTGGGTCTGCTCGGCACGCTGCTGATCTCCACGGTGCTCTACATCGGTGTCTCGCTGGTGCTGGTCGGGATGGTGCCGTACTCCGAGATCGACCGGGGCGCCCCGATCGCGTCGGCGTTCGAGTCGGTCGGCGCGGGCTGGGCGGCCGTGCTGGTCTCCATCGCCGCGGTCGCCGGCCTGACCAGCGTCATCCTGGTCGACCTGGTCGCGATGGGCCGGATCGGCTTCGCGATCGCGCGGGACGGGCTGATCCCGCCGTCGATCGCGAAGGTGCACCCGCGCTGGGGCACCCCGTACCGGATCTCCGCGATCATGACGGTGGCGGTCGCGCTGCTGGCCGGCTTCCTGCCGCTGTCCGCGCTGGCCGACCTGGTCAGCATCGGCGCGCTCTGCGCGTTCGTACTGGTGTCGATCGCGGTGCCGATCCTGCGTCGCAAGCGCCCGGACCTGGAGCGGCCGTTCCGGGTGCCGTTCTCCCCGGTGCTGCCGATCGTCTCCGCGCTGGCCTGCTTCTACCTGATGCTCAACCTGTCGGTGGAGACCTGGCTTCGGTTCCTGGCCTGGATGCTGCTCGGCGCGCTGATCTACTTCGGTTACGGCTACCGCCGCAACCGGCTGGCCCAGCACGAACCGGCGGTCGCCCCGGCGCCGCGCGAGCCGAGCGCCTGACCGAGGTGCGGAGGGGCCGGGCGGCCCCTCCGCACAATCAGCTCAGGGACGGGCTTGCGGCGTGGCGGTCGGACCCTTGACCACGGGCCTGCCGTCGACCCAGGTCACCTCGTCGAGCCAGACCTGCCGACCGGGGTCGGTGCTGCCCTCCTGGCCGGGCGGCCAGGCGTGGTACAGCAGCCAGGTCCGGCCGTCCTTGACGACCATCGAGGCGTGACCGGGACCCGAGGCGGCCTCGGCGCTCTTCAGGATCGGGTTCTCGGCGGCCTTCACACACGGGCCGGTCGGGCTCTCGCAGACCGCGTAGCCCTCCGCGTACTCGGCCCGGTCGTAGGCGTTGGCGGCGAAGAAGAGCAGCAGCCGACCGTCCTGGCGGTGGAAGAACGGCCCCTCGATCAGGGTGCCCTCCCACGCCTCGGTCTGCTTCAGCAGCTTCGTCGGCTCACCGACGAGGGTCAGACCGTCGTCGGCGAGGCGCTGCGACCAGAGCCAGGTGTCCACCCCCACCGCGTTGCCGTCGTTCTTCCACAGCAACCACAGGCTGCCGTCGGTGTCCCGGAACGGGCTGGCGTCGATCGCCCCGCCCAGGTCGGCCTGGCAGATCAGCGGGCCGGCCGCGTCGTCGGAGTACGGCCCCTGCGGCGCGCTGGCCACCGCCCGTCCGACGCACTGCCGGCCCGACTCCCGGCCGGCGACGGTGTAGTAGAGCGCGAACACCTCCGGCGCCAACTGGATGACCTCCGGCGCCCAGGTCTTGCCGGCGTCCGCCCAGTCCGGCAGCGTCGGCAGCGCGTCCCCGGCCCCGGCCCAGTCGACCAGGTCCGTCGAGGTGAGCACCGGGACGTTGCGGCCGCCGGAGTTGGTGTGGAACAGGTACCAGGTGTCGCCCACCTGGATCGCCTGCGGATCCGGGGCGTCGGTCTTCACGACCGGGTTGGTGAACATGCCGGGGTCGCTCCCGCTGCTCGTGGTGGGGGTGGGTTCGGTGCCGTGGGCGCAGCCCGTAACGAGCAGCGCGGCGGCGAGAACGATCGCCGCCGCGCCACATCGCCGGTTGGTCGTGCGCGTCATCCCTTCAGACCGCTGCGGGAGACGCCCTGGATGATGTGCCGCTGAGCGAGCACGAAGAGGATCAGCACCGGCAGGCTGGCCAGCACCGCACCCGCCATGATCACCGGGTAGTCGGTGACGTACGAGCCCTGGAGCAGGCCCAGGCCCGGCGGCAGAGTGAGCTTCTCCGGGCTGAACAGCACGAAGATCGGCCAGAGGAAATCGTTCCAGTTGGTGAGGAACGACAGCACGGCCAGGGTGGCCAGGGCCGGCTTGGACAGCGGCAGCACCACCTTGTAGAAGATCTGCCACTGGTTGGCGCCGTCCAGCGTGGCGGCCTCCTCCAGCTCGTTCGGCAGGGAGAGGAAGAACTGCCGCAGGAAGAAGACCCCGAACGCGCTGGCCGCGCCGGGCACGACCACCACGGCGAGGGTGTCGATCCAGTTGAGCTGGTCGACGATCAGGAAGTTCGGAATGATCAACGAGGTCGGCGGGATGAACAGCGTCCCGACGATCAGGGCGAAGGTCACCCCACGCCCCCGGAACTTCAGCCGGGCCAGGGCGTACGCGGCCATCGAGGCGGTCACCAGCACCAGCAGCGAGTGCAGCGTGGCGGCCACCATGCTGTTGAGGAACCACCGCAGCACCGGGTTCGCCGAGTTTTTGAGGATCTGCTCGTAGCCGTAACCCGCGAGCGGATTCGGCAGCCAACTCGGCGGGATCTCCTGGGCGGCCGTGTAGGTCTTCAGCGAGGTGATGACCATCCACACCAGCGGAACCAGGAAGACCAGGGTCAGCGCGACCAGGATGGCGTAGAGCCCGACCCGGCGCGGCCCCGATCCGGAGCCGTTGGTGGTCGGCGTGGGCGTCGTCATGGCGATCCCCTCAGTCTTCCTTGTAGCGGAAGAGGCGGAAGTTGGCGATGCTCACGACCGCCAGCAGCAGGGCGAACACGATGCTCATCGCGGCGGCGCGACCAGCGTTGTTGTTGCGCAGGCCCTCCTCGACGATGAACCACACCACCGTGCGGGTCTCCGTGCCGGGCGTCCCCTGGGTGATCAGGAACGACTGGCCGAACATGTTCGCCGAGGCCAGCACGGTCGTCGTGATCACGAAGAGCAGCACCGGACGCAACCCGGGCAGGGTGACGTTGCGGAACCGCTGCCACGCGCTGGCCCCGTCCATCCGGGCCGCCTCGTACAACTCCGGGGAGATGTCCTGCAACCCGGCCAGGTAGATCACCGCGTTGAAGCCGGAGGTCCACCACACGGTCACGCCGACCAGCGAGATCCACGCCCACGGCATGTTCGTCACCCAGGGCGTGTCCGACGGCAACCCGACCACGCCGAGGAGCCGGTTGACCAGGCCCAGGTTGGCGTCGAGCAGGAACCGCCAGAGCAGGCCGATCACCGCGACACCCAGCACGTACGGCGCGAAGTAGACCGCCCGGAAGAACGTCCGGCCCGGGAAGGAGCGGTTGAGCAGCAGGGCCAACCCCAGCGGTACGACCACCAGCAGCGGCACCGACAGCACCGTGAAGATCGCGGTGGCGCGGATGCTCTGCCACCAGTCGCCGTACACGGCGGAGTCGCTGGAGAAGAGCTGCCTGTAGTTGTCCAACCCGACGAACGGCCGGTTGGGCAGCTGGAAGTCCCACTGGTGCACGCTCAGCCAGAGGCCGAGGATGATCGGCAACAGGCCGAAGACCCCGAACAGGACCAGGTAGGGGGCAAGGAACAGGTATGGCGTCGCCCGTCTGGTCCGACCCGCCGAAGCGGTCCGGCGGGCTTCGTTGGCCGCCGGGGGCGGCGCGTCACCGCGCGCCGCCCCGACCTCGATCACGTCCGCCACTGGTTATCAGCTCCCGTACTTCTTGCGGTTTTCCTCGAGCTGCTTGTTGGCCTTGGCCACACCCTCGTCGAGCGCCTGCTTGGGCGACTTCTTGCCGAGCGCGGCCACGTTGAACGAGTCGTAGAAGGTCTTGATGACCTCGCCGAGGCCCGGGGTCGCCGGCGGGAACGCCGCGTACTCCAGCTCGGGGGCGAGTGCCGAGATCTCCGGCAGCGCCTTGAAGTCGGCGCTCTCCCGGACGTCCTTACGGGCCGGGATCTGGCCGCCCTTGGCCCAGTCCAGCGAGTGCTGGCTCAGCCAGTTGATGAAGACCTTCGCGCCGGAGACCTTGTTGGCGTTGTTCGCCCGCTGCTTCACGATCGTGAAGTTGTGCGAGTTGGCCCAGGCTGCCGGCTTGCTGCCGAGCTGGGGGAGCGGGGCGACGCCCCACTGCACCTCGGGGCTCTTCAACAGATCGTTGATCTGCCAGATGCCGTTGAAGGTGAAGGCGTTCTTGCCGCTCTTGAACGCCAGGTACTCGGCGTCCTGCCCGACGTTGGCCGGCGAGTGGCCCTGCTTGACCATGTCGACCAGCCAGGTGCACGCCTCGACCGCCGGGTCGGAGTTGAACGTGGCCTTGGTCACCTCGGCGTCGAAGAGGCTGCCACCCCACTGGTTGAGCAGGGAGTAGAACGTCATGCCGCCGGTGAACTGGAACGGGCTGAGCCAGAAGCCCTGCACGCCCGACTTCTTGAACTCGGCGAGCGCCGCCGTGAAGTCGTCCTTGGTGGTGGGCGGCTTGTTCGGGTCCAGACCGGCCTTCTGCATGACGGCCTTGTTGTAGTAGAAGCCCAGCGGGTGCATGTCCAGTGGGATGCCGTACCGCTTGTTGTTGTAGAGCCCGCCCTGCCACACGGTGGGCGCGAAGTCCGCCTCGGAGAGCTCCAGGTTCTTGGCCACGTCGTCCAACTCGCTGATCACGCCGCGGGCGGCGAAGGTGGCGAGCTGGTCCATGTGCATGACCGCGATGTCCGGGCCGTTGCCGCTGGAGGCCGCACCGGGGAGCTTGTTGTAGTAGTCCTCCCACTGGTACGTGGCCACCGACACCGCGATGTTCTGGTGCTCGGTGTTGAACTGGTTGACGAGCGCCTTGAAGATGTCCCCGTCGCCGCCGGTGAAGCCGTTCCACAGCTTCAGGTCCACCTTGGGGCCGGTGTATTCCTTGCCGCCGTTGCCGGCGGCCGGCCCGGAGGCGTTGTCATCGCCGCCGCCGCAACCCGCGAGGGTCAGCGAGGCCGCGGTGCCGAGTCCGAGACCGAGGCCGAGCAGGCGCCGCCGGCTCATGTCGTTCTGGATCATGCTTTATCTCTCCTTGAGGGGGGACGGTATGAATTGTGCCCGCTCAGCCAGGTGCGACAGCTAGGCGCCGGCCGGGCCGAAGCGGAGCACGCTCCAGGACACGGCGGGCAGGAGCACGGTGCACCGGCCGCCGTCGGGGGTGGGGATCGGTAGGTTCCGAGGCGTCACCCGGTCGGGCTCGGCCTCGGTGTTCGTCGCTGACGGGTCAGAGCCGGCAGCGATGCACTCGAACGACAGACCAGACATACCCGGCATGCCGCGCAGGTCGATCTCCAGCGGGAGATCGGTGGAGTCCCGGTTGACCGCGAACACGGTCAGCTCACCGGTCTCCTCGTCGTGCACGGCGACGGTGTCGAGCACCGGCACG
The DNA here is from genome assembly GCF_042872705.1 of Micromonospora sp. NPDC005203. Classification (NCBI taxonomy): domain Bacteria; kingdom Bacillati; phylum Actinomycetota; class Actinomycetes; order Micromonosporales; family Micromonosporaceae; genus Micromonospora; species Micromonospora sp. NPDC005203. The sequence continues at coordinate 411,367 of NZ_JBIAKV010000002.1, forward strand.
TCCCCGTACTTCTTCGTGTCGTAGCGCGGCGACACCGGCTCGGTACGCAGCACGGTGCCCCGCGCATAGCGGGCGGTCAGCGCGAACGGGTGGAAGATGCTCTGCCGCCACGCCGGGCCCCCGGTGCGGGTTCGGATCGGCGCGATCACGTTCGCCAGCTGGGCCTGCGCGGCGACCCCGACCCGGTCGGCGTGCCGGAGCAGAGTGATCAGCAGGTCGCCGACGACCACGGCGTCGACGGCGGTGAAGGTGTCCTCGATCAGCGCCGGGGCCTCGACCCAGCCGCGCCGGTCCAGGTCGGCCTGGAGGCGGGACTCGTACCAGACGTTCCACTCGTCGAAGGAGATCTTCAGCTTGCGCCTGTGCCGCTGCCTGGCGGCCACGTGGTCGGCGGTTGCGACGACCTCGGTGATGAAGTTGTCCATGTCGACGGCCGAGGCCAGGATGCTTGCCTGGTCGCCGTCGGACGGGTCGTAGTAGGTGTGCGCCGAGATGTAGTCGACGTGTTCGTAGGTGTGCTCCAGCACCGTCGCCTCCCACGAGGCGAAGGTGGGCATCCGCCGGTTGGAGCTGCCGCAGGCGATCAGGCTGATCGACGGGTCGATCATCTTCATCGCGCGGGCGGCCTCGGCGGCGACGCGTCCGTATTCGTCGGCGGTCTTGTGGCCGACCTGCCACGGGCCGTCCATCTCGTTGCCGAGGCACCACAACCGCACCCCGTACGGATCCTCGGCGCCGTGCTTGCGCCGCAGGTCGGAGAGCTCCGTGCCACCCGGGTGGTTGGTGTACTCCAGCAGGTCCAGGGCCTCCTGCACCCCGCGGGTGCCAAGGTTGACCGCCATCATCGGCTCGACACCGGCCTCGGCGGCCCAGGTCATGAACTCGTCCAACCCGAACGCGTTGGTCTCGATCGTCTTCCAGGCCAGGTCGAGCCGGCGCGGCCGGTTGCCGACCGGGCCGACCCCGTCCTCCCAGCGGTAGCCGGAGACGAAGTTGCCGCCCGGGTAGCGGACCACCGAGACGCCCAACTCGCGGGTCAGGTCCAGCACGTCGCGGCGCAGGCCACGGTTGTCGGCGCTGGGGTGGCCGGGCTCGTAGATGCCGCCGTAGACGCACCGCCCCATGTGCTCGACGAAGGAGCCGAAGAGGCGTCGGTCGGCCGGGCCGATGGAGAAGGCCGGATCGACCGTCAGCTGCGCGGTCCGCAAGGGGGTGCCACCTTTCCTCGTGCCGTTGCCCGGGTGAGCGCAGTCACCGTTCACCCGGTGTCCACCGTTTCTACAACGTTGTAGGCAACGTTGTAAAGAGCAGGTGACAAGGTAGGGTGCGCTGGGTTACCTCGGGGAGGTTGCGGAGTGCGACACAGACTCAAGGACGTGGCCGAACGGGCCGGGGTGTCGGTGAAGACCGTCTCCAACGTCGTCAACGGCTACCTGCACGTTCGGCCGGACACCCGTGCCCGCGTCGAGGAGGCCATCGCCGAACTCAACTACCGGCCCAACCTCTCGGCCCGCCACCTGCGCAAGGGCCGCACCGGCGTGATCGCGCTGGCGGTCCCGGAACTGGACATCCCGTACTTCGCCGAGTTGGCCCGCTACGTGGTCACCGCCGCCGCCGCGTACGGCTGGACGGTGCTCATCGACCAGACCGGCGGTCGACGCGAACAGGAACGGGTGGTCGCCTCCGGCATCACCGACCACCTGATCGACGGGCTCATCTTCAGCCCGTTGGCACTCACCGCCGAGGATCTGGCCGGCCTGGACGGCACCCCCATGGTGCTGCTCGGTGAGCGGGTCGAGCACGGCCCCGCGGATCGCGTGGTGATCGACAACGTGACCGCCGCCCGGCAGATCACCGAGCACCTGATCCAACTCGGCCACCGCCGGATCGCGGCCATCGGCTCCCAGCGCACGGACGAGGGCGCGAGCGCCCGGCTGCGCCTGGCCGGCTACGCCGACGCGCTGCGCGCCGCCGGGTTCGACTACGACGAAACCCTGGTGGCGCCCGCGTCGGCCTGGCATCGCGCCGACGGCGCGGCCGCCATGCGGGGCCTGCTCACCTCCGGCGTACGCCCCGACGCCGTCTTCTGCTTCAACGACACGCTCGCCCTGGGTGCCCTGCGCGCTCTGCACGAGGCCGGCCTGCGGGTGCCCGAGGACGTGGCGGTGGTCGGCTTCGACGACATCGAGGACGGCAGGTTCTCCATCCCCACGCTCAGCACCGTCGCCCCCGACAAGGAGCGGATCGCCGAACTGGCAGTCGAACTGCTGGCCAACCGGCTGGACGGCGACCGCGCCGCCCCGACGAGAGAGGTCTCCGCCCCCTACCGCCTGGAACTCCGCGAATCCACCCGAACCCCCTAAAGGCCCTCTCCTACTGCCACTCCCTCCCTCCCTCCTCCTCCCTCCTCCTTCCCTCCTCCTCCTCCCTTTCCGCGTTGATCATGGAGTTTTTGTCATCTATGTCGGCGTGTCGCCGCGATAACCTCATGATCAACCAGGGGGCTGGTGGGGTGGGTTGGGCGCGGGTGGGCTGGTGGGTTAGTCGAAGAAGCGGGCCAGGTGGGACTTTGCTGCGGTTTCGGCCTTCGGGGGTAGGGGGGTCAGGTCGGCGAAGATCGAGGCGCCGTCGCAGCCGGCGTGCAGGGGATACCAGCGGGGGGTGCCGGGTGGCCGGCCCTGGCAGATCCCCTTGAACGTCTGGACGTCCATCAGCCGGACGTGAGTCGGGTCGGCCACCGCGTTCACGTGCCCCCACCAGGGGCTCATCACGTGCAGCACGCCGCCTGGACGGAGTACCCGGTGGCACTCGTCCACCAGCGGCAGGAAGTCGATCAGGTGCTCCAGGATGTGCACCGCGAAGAGGACATCCACCGAATCGTCGGCAAGCGGTAGCGAGCCGGACAGGTCCGCGACCGCGTTCACCCCCGGCGCCGGGTAGATGTCCAGACCCAGGTTGGTTGACCACTGCTTGGTCGGACCGCACCCGAGGTCCACCACGACCGGTGCCCGCCCGCCGACGCCGACCCGGCACCAGACGCCGTAGACGCCGGCCAGCCGCCCCACCAGGTCCCGCACCAGCCGCAGCTCGGCGGGCTCGGCCACGTCCCCGGTGAGGTGGGCCACCCCCCGGTCGAATCGCACCTCGACCGCCAGGCCACGCAGCCGTTCGTCGTGCCGAGCCTGGTCCGCCCATGCCTGGGCGAGGGAATCATCGATCGCCCGCAGCCGGTCGGCCGAGGGTGGAGTCTGTGCCAAAGCGACCATGCGGGCCACCTCCCGCCGCGCGATACCCGCAATCGCGCCCGCTATGCCCGGCTCGTCCGCGTCGTCGCCCCCTCCGGCGCGGCTGGCCATGGGCGTGTCGCAGGTTGCGGGGCAGAACGGCAATCATCTTGATGCCACACAGGCATCAAGATGACTCAGAGGCATCAGGCGCAAAGGAGGCACGTCGTCACGTGCCGAACCGCGACCGGTCAGATCGGCTCCTGCGAACACGCGGCAGGCCAGGTCGCCTCGCCGCAGGCCGGCGGTCGGCCTGCGAGAGCCTTTTGCCCCACGCCGACGGGCCGTGCCGGGCACTGGGCCGTGCCGGGCACTGGGCCGCGCCGGGCACTGGGCCGCGCCGGGCCGGTCGGGTCAGCCCGATAGGGTCCGACGGCCCCCGCGCACCCGCTGGCGGGGTTGCGGGGCGGCGGGTTTCGGCCGCTTCAGGTGGTAGCGGTGCAACTCGTGGTGGCCGGGCAGGGACGGGTCCTCGCTCATCGCAACCAACTCCCAGCCCTGGTCACCGGCCCGGTTCAGGTGGGCCAGCGAGGTGTCGCCGTAGGGCGTCACGTCGACCATGGAGCCGTCCGGGCCGTACCAGACGAAGACGACCTCCCAACCGAGGTCGTTGCTCGCCGCCTGGCGGCGGCGGACCAGCAGGGCGTACTCCCACTTGAGCATGGCGTCATTCTCACCCCGCGCGGCCGCGCGGGCACGGATCAATCCTCGGCGATCCGCCCGCCGTCCACCCGGAGCCGACGGTTGGTCTCGATGGCGGCCAACATTCGCCGGTCGTGCGTGACGAGCAGCAACGTTCCGGGATAGGTGGCCAGCGCCGACTCAAGCTGCTCGATGGCGGGCAGGTCCAGGTGGTTGGTGGGCTCGTCGAGCACCAGCAGGTTGACCCCGCGGCCCTGGAGCAGCGCCAGCGCCGCCCGGGTCCGCTCACCGGGGGACAGGGTGGCCGCCGGTCGTGGCACGTGCGCCGACCGGAGCCCGAACTTGGCCAGCAGGGTCCGCGCGTCCGCCGGCGACATGTGCGGTACGGCCGCGTGGAACGCGTCGATCAACGGCGCGTCACCGAGGAACAGCCCTCGTGCCTGGTCGACCTCACCCACCACCACCCCGGGTCCGAGCGAGGCGGTGCCCGCGTCCAACGGCAGCCGCCCGAGCAGCGCGGCCAGCAGGGTGGACTTGCCCGAGCCATTCGCCCCGGTCACCGCCACCCGGTCCGCCCAGTCGATCTGGAGGTCGATCGGGCCGAGGGTGAACCCTCCCCGGCGTACCACCGCAGAGCGCAGCGTGGCCACGACGGCGCCGGCGCGGGGCGCGGCGGCGATCTCCATCCGCAGCTCCCACTCCTTGCGGGGCTCCTCGACCACGTCAAGCCGTTCGATCAACCGATCGGTCTGCTTGGCCTTGGCGGCCTGCTTCTCGCTCGCCTCGGCGCGGAACTTGCGGCCGATCTTGTCGTTGTCGGTGGCCTTGCGCCGGGCGTTCTTCACGCCCTTCTCCATCCACCCGCGCTGGGTGCGAGCCCGAGCCTCCAACCCGGCCTTGGTGTCGGCGTACTCCTCGAAGTCCGCCCGGGCGTGCCGGCGGGCCACCTCGCGCTCCTCCAGGTAGGCCGCGTAGCCGCCGCCGTAGTGGTTGACCTGCTGCTGCGCCAGGTCCAGCTCCAGCACCCGGGTCACCGTGCGGAGGAGGAACTCCCGGTCGTGGCTGACCAGCACCGTGCCCGCCCGCAGCCCGGTGACGAACTCCTCCAACCGCTCCAGACCGGCCAGGTCCAGGTCGTTCGTCGGCTCGTCGAGCAGGAACACGTCGTACCGGCTGAGCAGCAACGACGCGAGCCCGGCGCGGGCCGCCTGGCCGCCGGAGAGCCCGGTCGTCGGGTGGTCCAGGTCGACCGCGAGCCCCAGGTCCGCGCTCACCTGCTCGGCGCGTTCGTCCAGATCCGCACCGCCGAGGGCGAGCCAGCGCTCCAGCGCGTCGCCGTACGCGTCGTCGGCGCCCACCGCCCCGGCTGTCAGCGCCTCGGTCGCCGCGTCCAACGCCGCCTGCGCGGCGGTCACCCCGGTCCGCCGGGCCAGGAAGTCCCGTACGGTCTCGCCCGGCCGCCGTTCCGGCTCCTGCGGCAGGTGCCCGACGCTCGCCGTGGGCGGGCTGAGTCGCACGCTGCCGGCCTCGACCGGCAACAACCCGGCGAGGGTACGCAGCAGCGTCGACTTGCCGGCCCCGTTCGGCCCCACCAGGCCGACCACGTCACCGGGGGCCACCACCAGGTCCAACCCGGCGAAGAGGGGGCGGTCGCCGTGCCCGGCGGCCAGGTCCTTCACGATCATCGTGGCGCTCATCAGTTCGGGAGCCTATCCGGCTGCCGGCATAGGATCCGACGGGAGCGGGCAGACTCAACGGCGTGGTGACCACACTGGCGATCGACTGCGGCGGCGGAGGCATCAAGGCGTCCGTGCTCGACGAGGCCGGGACGATGCGGGCCCGACCGCTGCGGGTGCCGACCCCGTACCCGTTGCCGCCCGCGCTCTTCGTCCGGACCCTGCTGGATCTGGGCGGGCGCCTGCCAGCGGCGGACCGGCTCACGGTCGGCGTACCGGGGATGATCCGGCACGGGGTGGTGGTGACCACACCGCACTACGTGACCCGCAGCGGCCCGCGCAGCCGGGTCGACCCGGATCTGCTCGCCGAGTGGTCCGGTTGGGACGCGCGCGGCGCGCTGGCCGACGCGTTCGGGGTGCCGGCGCTGGTGCTCAACGACGCCGAGGTGCACGGCGCCGGGGTGGTCGCCGGCACCGGCTGCGAGCTGGTGCTGACCCTGGGGACGGGGCTGGGCAGCGCGCTCTACGACGGCGGGGTGCTCGCACCGCACCTGGAGTTGTCGCACGCGCCGGTGCGGTGGGGCACCACCTACGACACGTACGTGGGTGAGCCGGAACGGCGGCGGCTCGGCGACGCCTTCTGGTCCCGGCGGATCCGGCAGGTGGTGGACGGTCTCCGCCCGGTGTTCCGCTGGGACCGGCTCTACCTCGGCGGGGGCAACTCCCGGCTGATCCGGCCCGAGCAACTGGCCCGGATGGGCGACGACGTGGTGGTGGTGCCGAACACGGCCGGGATTGTCGGAGGTGTCCGCGCTTGGGAGCTTTTCGCCGGACGCCGGGACGCCCGCACCTGACCTGTTCTCGCCGGATCTCGCCCCCGGGAACAGTCGCCAAACGTCAGGTGTTGTGCCAGCGTCGGAACAGGTGACGGTGCGACCCGAGGAGGTGGGCAGATGGATCTTCTGGCGGACTACCGGCGGGCGACCATGTTCTTCGAAACCGGTGACCCGGGCGGGGCGGCCCGACTGCTGGAGCCGATCGTCGACGCCGAACCCGGCAACGCGGCGGTTCGGCAGTTGCTGGCTCGGGCGTACTTCCAGTCGGCCCAGCTCAACCGGGCCGAGGAGCACCTGCGCGAGCTTGTCGCCCGGGATCCGAGCGACCACTACGCGCACCACGTGCTCGGTCGGACGCTGGAACGGCTGAACCGACACACCGACGCGCTGCGGCACCTGCGGATCGCCGCCGCCATGTATGCGACGAACGACGACTACCGGACCGCGCTGGAGCGGGTGGAGACCCGGGTGGGCGGCACGCGCTGAGGCGTGGACCGGTGACGGTGCGAGGGGCGGTCCTGCGGGGCCGCCCCTTCGTCGTCCGGCAGGCGGGCTCATCCTCGTCCGGCGGCTCTTCGTCGTCCGGCGGGCGGCTCTTCCGTCCGGCGGGCGGGCCGCCGGGCGTGCCTAGGATGACGGGTATGGGACCTGACCGGGCGGGGGCCGTGGCATGAAGCTCAAGCTGGACCTGCACGAGATCTTCAACAAGGGGCAGGACATCGACCGCGCGTTGCGCGGGATCATGGACGAGGCGGTGGCGAAGAAGGCCACCCTCGTCGAGATCATCCCCGGCAAGGGGTCGGGTCAGCTCAAGAAGCGCGTGCTGCGGTTCCTCGACCAGAAGGACGTCAAGCAGCTCTACCACCGGGTGGAAAAGGACTCCAAGAACTTCGGCCGACTCTTCGTCCACTTCCGCTGGAAGTAGCGACGGCACGGCCTCTGACCTGCGTCTCAAGGCTCTGCCAAGGCCGGCGAACCATGATCATGCCGTGTCCAGGCCGTCAAGGGCTCGCGGAGCGTCTGCGCCGGCCTGCTCTCCACCGAGTGCCTCATCGATGGCCCGACGGGTGCGATCCTCACTGGCCGGCAGTAGGTGGGTGTAGGTCCGGAGGGTGAAGCCCGGGTCCGCGTGGCCCAGGTAGGCCGACAGAGCCTTGATGCTCTCCCCGGCGTCCAGGAGGACTGAGGCGTAGGTGTGCCGCAGGACGTGCATCCCGTTGTGGCGGTTATCGGGGATGCCGGTCGCCCGGATCGCGGGCTTCCAGACGCCGGAGTTGAACATCGAGCGGGACAGCGCCAGACCGTTGGGCGTTGTCAGGTACAGCTCTACGGTTCGCGGCTAGCCGGTCAGCGTCTCCCACGGCAGGGTCACCGCGACCGGTGGGCAGTCTCGCGCCTGTTGTTTCAACCGGCCGGCTACCGAGTCCGGCAACGGGACCTCACGGGACTTGCCGCCCTTCGGCGGGGCGAAGATCAGCGAGCGACGAACCAACTTGATCTGGCGAGTGATATGCAGGATTGGGCGGGTCGGGTCGATATCCCCAGGGCTGACCGCGAAGATCTCACCTTGCCGTAGGCCGCATCCCGCGCCCAGGTCCACTGCGATTCGGTACCGAGGCCGCATGTTTTCCCTGAATGCTGTCAACCGGGCGACCGGCCACGGCACCACCTTGGTCGGAGCGGGCTTCGGCCGGCGGATGCTCTTGACCGCGAACGGGTTGCTGACGATCTTCTTGTCGTCCACCGCCGCGTTGAAAATCATCGACACATCGGTGAAGAGGACCCGGCGGTAACCCACCGACAGCCCCTTCTCCTGAATCTTCCGCGCCCAGTCCCGGACCGTCGTTGGCTGAATGGACGCGATCGGCTTGTGCCCGATGACCGGATGCACGTGCAGCCGGAGTTCGTATTCGATGCGGTCACGGGTGAGGACGTCGGTGGTCGCGGCGGCGAGCCATTCGTCGGCGTACTGCTTGAAGGTGGTGCGGCCGGCGTCGGGGTCGACGTAGGTGCCCTTGAGGATGTCGGCCTGGACGTTGGCGAGGAACGCCTGTGCGTCGCGCTTCTTCTTGTCGGGGAACGACTGCGATTTCTCTTTGCCGTCCGGGGCGAGGTACCGGACGCGGTAGCGCATTCCCTGCCCGCACTCTGGCTTGGGTTCCTGCCGGGACTTCCCGTCCGGGCCGACAACCGTCTTGTACCAGCGGTCAGCGATGTGGGCCATGTCAGGCCGCCTTGGACTGGTCGGTGAACCAGGCGCGTACCGAGGCCGGGTCGTAACGGAGGTGCCGGCCGACCCGGGCGGCGGGTGGGCCGTACTTGCGTTTGCGCCACTGGTACAGCGTCTGGACTGGCACCCGCAGGTAGGCCGATACGTCTTCGACTTCCCAGAGCGGTTCGGGCGTAGGTGGTGCGGTCATCGTGGCTCCTTCCGGGTGATGGTGATGTAGGTGCGGCTTTCGCCGCTGTAGCCGGCGTGGCGGGTGCTGGTGCGGCAGGTGACCCGTTCGCGGCCGTAGTAGGCGGTGAGTTGGGCCGCGATGGTCGTGGCGTGGGTGGTGACGGTGGCGGTCGGGCCGATGAGCCGGACCGCGACCAGGGGGCGGGGTCGTGTGGGCATGGCTCTCCTTCCGGGGGGCGTTTGGTCGGGGTGTGCTTGCGCTGTGGAGTTGTCAAGGAACGGCTTCACAGGCGTTGACACGTACGTGTCAAGCGGCCAGGGGTTGGGCCGCGCGAGCGGCGGCGAGTTCGTCGGCCAGGGCGTCGATGCCGGCCAGGTGTTGTGCGCGGGCCATGGCGGCGGCGGTGTTGGCCAGTAGGGCGTCTCCGGTGGTGATCCAGCCGGTGGCTTGATAGCCGAGTTCGTAGATGACCCGCTCGGTCTGCTCGTCGTCCCAGGTGTGCGGGTGGCCCTCGGTGCGTCGCCAGATGGTGCGCTGCAACCGGAGGAAGCCGAGGGTGACGGAGAAAGCGCGGCTCTTGGTGGCGATGTGCCCGCCGTAGCCGAACTGGTGCGCCCAGCGGCGAAGCCTCGCGTAGTCGGGGTGCTCGCCGATGTCCCAGCAGGCCCGGATGAGCCGCCCGAGGTGGGTTGCCGGGTCGCCGTGGATTTCGACGGAGAGGTCGTCCACGCGGCGCAGGCTCAGGCCGGTTACCTCGGTGCTTTTGGTGACGTACTTGGCGATGTAGCCGGTGATCTGGGCGAGGTTGACCTCGTGGCCGGGGGCGTTGACGTGCTTGAGGTCCAGGCCCTTGTCACCCCAGGCGATGTGCCATCCCTGCCCGCCGTTGGCCGGGTGCGACACGGAGGTGTAGGCCGTCTTGACGAACGCTGTCCGGACCGCCTCTTCGAACATGTCCCGCGTGACGACACGTGAAGGCGGGACGATGGCTTCGGGGCAGTCGGGGTTGTAGCCGTCGAGGCGGATGAGTGCGTGGTAATGGATGACGCCGCGTACGTGGAGAACTCTTCGACAGCTACCTCGCGAGCTTCAACCAGGTACTCGGCGTGAAGCGGGCTGTCTGGCCCGAGCACTAAGGGATGTCTCGTAACCCTGGCGTCTGTCCGTTGAGGATGGTCGAGCAGGATGCCGGGGTGCAGGTGATCACGGCAGCTCGCTCGGAGTGGATCTTTCCGTTTACTGGGTTGCAGCCCGCCCAGTTCCGCAGCCTGGTCCGGCTGGTCGCTGAGCGTGGCGGTGACGGCGTCGCTGATGGCCGGCCGGGCCGGCAGTGGGCTCTTGACCTCGCCGATCGGGTGTTGCTGGTGGCCGCGTACTGGCGTACGAACTTGACGATGCGCCAGATCGGTCCGCTGTTCGGGGTGTCGCACTCCGCGGCGCATCGGGTCATCGACGCCCTCGCGCCGCTGTTGGCCCTGGCGCCGGTGCGTAAACGGCCGGTCGAGCAGATCGCGATCGTCGACGGGACGCTGGTCCCGACCCGCGATCACCGCCTGGCCGCGCGGAGCAAGAACTACCGGTACTCGACGAACGTGCAGGTCGCCATTGATGCCTCCACCCGCCTGGTCATCGCCGTCGGCGATCCGCAGCCAGGCAACCGCAACGACACGATCGTCTACCGCACCAGCGGTATCGCCGAGACGTTGGACGGACGGCCGGTGATGGCCGACGGCGGCTACCGGGGCAACCCCGAGGTGATCATGCCGTACCGCAAACCCTCCGACGGCAATTCCCTGCCGGACTGGAAGGAAGCCCTCAACGTCGAACATCGCACCGTCCGAGCAGGGGTAGAACACGCCCTGGCCAGGATGAAGAACTTCAAGATCCTGCGCGACTACCGCCGCGCCGGCCACACATTGGCCGATGCCGCTTCCGGCATCGCCAACCTGCACAACATCATCCTCGCCGGCTGACCACCGGCCCGGTCCTGCGCAACGCCCTCAACCAGTTACGAGACATCCTTTAGGAGTCGTCGCCCGCGTCTCTCCAACCGTCCCGGTCGGGCAACTCGGCGAGAAGCCGTTGGTACTCGTCCTGGCTGCCGATCGCAACCCGGTGTTCCGGGTGGCAGACGTAGTGCCGGATTGCTGCGGCGAGAAACCCGGCGTCGACGTTGTCGGTGCGCAGGGACTTCCGGCTCCACGGACTACCGCGTCGCTGCACCAGCTGGGGTTCCGCGATCGCCATCCGAAGCCGCGAGGGGCGGTCGACACCTGGGGGGATCTGAGCGGCCGGTAGGGCCTCCCACGGCACAGTGAGTGAGCCGAGAGCCCAACGCTGCCGTATCCCGTAAGGATGGAGCTGTACCCCGTAACCCCGCCACGCTTCGACCAGCAACAGCGCGATCAGCACAAACCAGGGGATATTGGCAAGCATGTCGAACGTGGACGCAATGCCCGCCCTGGTCGAACGCACCACTGCGCCAATGCTGGTCGATGCAGGCGCGAGGAAGCCCAGAGCAATGAACACCTTCCACGCTGGCGCGGGTGTGGCAAAGGCCGGAATCTGCGGCTGCACCACGAAGTAGGCGGGACGGATCCCCATGGTGATGAGCGCCAGGACCAGGACCGCCAAGGTAAGGAACAGCAGCGGGAGGAACAGGCGCTGCCCCAAGGTAGGCACGAACCCGACGGCCGCGACGTTTACGCCCGCCACCAGTAGACCAAGCATCAAAACGACGTGCCGGTGCTGCACCATGGCAGCCGAAACCTTGCCGATCATGCCCGTGACCATACGAGCCGGCGGTTGCAGGACTGGTTAGCCGATCGGTCGACGCTGAACAACGAAGCGTCGATCATGTCAAGCATCAGGTGGGACGCGAGTGTCAAGCATCAGCCGTGACGGGACACACACCAGGCTGGACGGTTGTCAGGTCTCAGGACCTCCGCGACAGATCAGTCTCGGGACCTGAGTGACAACCGTGGCTAGAAGTTGGCTGGCCCTAACATCTCAGAGGTGCCCGGTCGCTGGAGCCTCCCTCGTGTCGTGAACCGCCTTTATCGCGATGCCCTGGCGCCGCTTGGCTTCGAGTGCCGCGGCAACAGCTGCACGCGGGTGGACAACGGGCTCCTACGAGAGATGCGGTTCTACACACCTCGGTGGGGCGAGCCCGCCACGAAGGGGATCCAGGTGTTCCTCAGCGTTCGGATTGCGGGCCTACCGGAACCACTGGTGGAGTTCCGCCGCGACGCGCTATGGACTCACCTTGAGCCGACCCGCCAACTCAACGAGTACCCGCGCCCCGAATCTGAGGAGCCGTTGCCGGCAGAGCTGATAGATGACGTCGCCGGACCCGGCGTCGCCTTCCTGTGCCACGCCGCAGACCTTCACGCCTTCGGCCAGTGGGCGACCGAAGTCCATGCCCAACAAGGGTCGTGGGGGGTGTTCCGGCATGTGTATCCCGGGGGCACCGCGCCCTTGCAAGCAGCAGCGTTCGCAGCGGCGGTGGCGGGAGAAAAGGCTCTGGCTGACCGCACGGCAAGGGCTGTGGTTGTTGAGGAAGGGAACCCGCGCGAGGTACGCGACTTCCGGTCAGAGCTGGGAAGAGTCGTCCCGGAACAAACAAGCTCATAGCTGGTCGGCACGAAGCCTCCTCGAACTATCAGGCAGGTCTTGAAACCGATGTGTCAGCAGGTCCCGAGACCGGACAACCAGGATGGACGGTGGGTGTGAGAACTTTCTGTACGAGATCAAGGCGGCCCGCGTCGCGGGCCGCTCGCGCCGCCGAACCTGGGCCGGGCCGATGGCCCGCCGCCGCGCCTCTGGCCTTCGGCCGCCAGCGCGTCGGTGTTAGCCCGCCGGCGGCGCGACATACGACGAAGCCCCGGGCCGCCATGGTTGTTGGCAGATCCGGGACTTCGATGTTGGTCGGTACAAGTTCAGTGCCTCCGGCGGGGTCCTCGGGCACTCCTGGATGGTGGCGCCATCCCGACAACCTGCGACCGGGCAGAGCCGAGTGGGTAGGGCCTGCCCGGTCAAGGTCGTTCAGACGGTGGTGTGCTCCACCTTGACCGGGCAGGCCCTACCCACTCCACCGTGTGTGCGGACGAAGGCCGACGGGATGGCTAAGTCGCAGCGGCCAAGCGATCGGTTGGGCCCTTGGGATCCCGTGGCTATACCGAGGGCTGCGCCGGTACGACCGGCTGGCGACGTGCCTTGAACTGAGCGAACCTTGCCGAAAGGACGTAGATGTAGTCAAGCATCGCCTCTGCCAGTTCCAGCGCGTCTTTTGCGTCTTCTCGGGTTACTGGCTTCCCCGTGAAATGTGCGCCCTCGTTCCCGAGGACCCGTAGCTCATCGCTCCACTCCAGGAACCGCGCATCCAGATGCCCTAGATCGAACATCTTCTTGAGCGCCTTGGCGAGTGGTCGGTCCTTGACTTCGTGCTGCTGGCAGACGCCTTCCAAGGTGCGGCGAACCATGACAACACTTGCCGTATAAGCTTTCGCTTGGTAGCAGGAGCGCGCCTCCTCTGCTTCACGGCGTAGGTCTTCAGGAATCGCCATGCTTAGAACCCGGTCGTTTTTGGGCCACGTCCGTACCGGGTCTTCCCAACCTCTGCCGTAGTCCTCCTGCCACAGAACGGCGGGCTTGTGGCATTTGCTGCACTTGACCAAGCTGATCAGAGTCGGGGGTCCCCAGCTGTCATCGCGTACCGTGACTTCTCCGGCTGACACAGCGAGCGTTGCCGTCTCGCACTCGGGGCACTGGAGTACGTGCTCTGCATCCCACCCGTCTGCCACCTGTTTCCCCCTCTCAGGACTGTCCATCCTAGTTCTCCCCCGCTCGGCCCGCGTCCTGCGCCCAATGAGGGAACCGCAAGATCAGGCCGTATTCAGGCCGTCAGGCGCGGACCAAGGGCAGCAAACGTTCACCACCGATGACAGACAAGCGGCCAGCTCGGGCGGCGTCTTGTACGTGTTGGCCTGCTACGTCCCTGCCCTTGATCAATACCGCTGCAAGTAGTGACGACGCGGCCCGCTTCGCAGGACGCGTGGGAGAGTCCTACCTGAGCGCGTTCAACGCTTCCCGGAAGTCTTGGGCGGCGTGTTCCCGTGGATACCGGCGGTGCAACTCGGCGTCGACCTCACCAGCAACCAGCAGCAGGGACGGCAGAGATCGTCGAGCCGCGGTGAATGCGGCCAGCCCCGAGTCGACCGCGCGTTCCAGGTCGCCGGAGCGCACGGCGGTGGCGGCGAGGGTGAGGCGGGCCTCGGCTACCCGCATCGGTGACCGCTCGACGCCGTTGGGGCCGGTGCCGGTGCGGATGACTTCGGTGGCGTAGTGCTCTGCCAGGGCGTCGTCGCCGGCGAGCCGGTAGGCGTCCATGGCGTAGAACAGCCACTTGTCGGGATCGACTTCGAAGTGGTTGTCGGGCCGGTCCGGTGCCGGCAGGGCGTCGAGCAACTGGAGGCCACGGTCTAGCGCCTCGCGTACTGCGGGAGCATCGCCGATCCGAGCCAGCGCTTTAGCTTCCTGGGCGATCAGTTGCACCGTCACCCCTTGTCGTCCGGCGGCCCGTTGTCCGGCACGAGAGGCGGCCAGCACCGCGCCGTGGCGTGACTGGGTGAGGGCAAACCATGCGGCCATCTCCCACGACCAGCCGGTGATGCCGGTGTGGCCGGCTTCGTCGCCGAGTTGACGGGCGGCCGTGCGAGTGGCTTCCGCGCCGGCCCGCATCCCGAGGTCGTACTCGACGCAGCCGACCAGCAGCGCCAGCCACCCGGCGCAGACCAGTAGCTCTTGGTGCTGCCGTAGCCCGGTCGGGCGGTGCAGCAGCCGGACAACCTCGCGGATCCAGCCCTGGCCTTCGGCGCGGAGTTCCCGGGCATCTCGCCACCCGTACTGGCAGGACAGTTCTGTGACGGTCGCCTGCAAGGTCTCAATGGTGGCGGGAGCGGCGTCGTTGGCGTGCATTCTGTGCAGCAGCTCAGCGGTTTCCCAAGGTCGGGCATCCACGGCGGCGGACACGTCCAGGGCGGCACACGTGATCAGCTCGCCGCGGGTGTCGAGGACTTCGTCGACCCGACGGGCCACGTCTTCACCGGGCCGACGGTGGCCATTCTCGATCCGGGACAGGTGACCCTTGTCGGCGGGAAGCAGCTCGGCGAGGCCGGCCAGGCTGAGTCCTCGGGCTTCCCGTGCTGCCCGCATCTGGGCACCGAACGCTGGCATCTCTCGGCCTCCCGCCGGGGGTTGCCGGGTTGCTGATGCTCCCCGGCAACCCGCAACCCATCGACTGCACTGAGCGTACCGCCGCAGGGTAGATCGCACGGATACGAGCAGTAACGAAGATTCCGCGTGGAGGTTGTCGTGATGATCCGACCGTTCCGCTGGCGCCGCCGGCCAGTGCAACTCGACCAGGGCGAGTCCCGTGGCACCCAGCCCGAACCCGAGTGGGCCGACCCGCCCACGCTGCCGCGGGGCCGATCCCTCGCACCTGCGGGGACATGCGGTGAGCCAGAGTCAGGCCATCTACGCCCGCTACGTCGGAACAGCCCAGTGATGGGCGAGCAACCCACGACGGTCCGGGCGGCCCGCGCCGACCTGGCGCAGCGGTCGGCCAGAGCGCTCGGCGAGCGCCTGGCGGGTGAGCACCTGCCCGGCCGGCCGACGTGGGACTGCGGGACCTGCGAGACCCCGTGGCCCTGCGATCCGGCGCGCGTTCGTCTCGCCGAGACGTACGGCGAGAACCGGGTCAGCCTGTCCATGTACCTGGCGTCGCTGCTGGACGCCGCCCTCGTCGAGATGCCGGACACACCGGCCGCGGAGCTGCACGAGAGGTTCGTGTCCTGGACCCGGTGACCGCCCCCCACGGCCAGGAGCAGAGGGCCGCCCATTGCCGCGGCTAGACTGACCCGGCCCGTGAGCTGCCCAGATCCCGCCATCAGATCGGAGAGCACCGTGCAGGTATCCCAGGCCCTGGACGTGGTGGAGGCCCTACTGCGGGCATCCGAACACCCGGACATCACCGCGATCGAGCGGTACGGCCGGGATGCCCAGGTGGGGGGCCAGTCCCCTCCCGGAATCTCGGTGCTGCACCGGTCATCGGACACGCGTGCGTTGCTCACGGCCCTCCCCGCACCGCGTGACGTCACGCCGGTGCAACTGCCCACGGAGCCGCTGTCGATGCAGCATCGGGCAGCTCGAATGCTCGTGTTCGCGCACCAACTGCTGGACGCCACTCGCCCCGAGGTTTTCGCCTCGTGGGAACTCTGCTCTGAGCCTGGCACGAAGGGGCCGGTCGCTGCGGCGATCCGGATCGCCGCCCGTGACGGCTCGGTGATCTACCTGCGTGGCCTTGCGGCGTCGGGCTCCATGCGCGAACCCGAGACCGACCGTCACCCGGACTACCAGATCCCCCAGGGAGTCCAGTCATGGCACCTCAGTCCCAGTGCGGCACGTGCGGAGCCCGTGTCGGCGTAGCCCCCGGCAAGCCCGCCCCCGCCCACCAGGCGATAGGCAGCCGGGGCACGTGCCCCGGCACCGGTCGACCCACGATGTGACAGCAAGCGGCCCCGCTCTCTGAGAGCGGGGCCGCTACGCGTCTCGATGCTGGGGGCCGTCAGCGGCCAGCCCCACGCCGCGAGTTCGCCAGGGATGGCGCGGGAGAAGCGGGGCTCAACCTGGTCGGCGGTCGACACACCCAGCTCGGCGGCCTCCGCCAACCGGCCCTGCCGCATCGGCGGCCAGCACAGCCCTTGAATGCCGGTGGTCGCGACCTACCTGGTCCCCGGACCGGCGTGCGGCTTGAACCGCTGAACGACCATGTCGTAGCTCACCGCGGGACGTGCGCCTCGGGCGACACCGAATCTAGGTAGACTGCTTCGAAGTAAGATTCAATCTAGCTTCGGGAGCGCCGATGTTCGTCGGGCGTCGTGCGGAACTCGACCTGCTCGGCCGGCAGCTTGATCACGTGAAGCGCACCGGCGAGGGTCGCTCTGTCGCTATCCGTGGACGACGGCAGGTGGGCAAGTCGCGGCTGGTGCAGGAGCTGTGCGACGGGGTCGACCTGCCGTACTGCTTCTACACCGCGGTCAAGGGCGCGTCGAGCATCGAAGCGGTCGGCTACTTTCTTGGCGCCCTGCGCGACTCGTCGCTGCTCACCTCTGCCGGCCGTGATCTTCTGCCGTCCCAGCCGCCGGCCGGTGGCTGGGGAGACATGCTGCGGGTCCTGGCGGGTGTCCTGCCCGACACGCCGAGTGTGGTCGTCCTCGACGAACTGCCCTGGATCTCCGAGCAGGACGCGACGTTCGACGGGCACCTCCAGGTCGCCTGGGACCGGCTCATCTCCAGCAAACCAGTGCTCCTACTGCTACTCGGCAGTGATCTGCACATGATGCAGCGGTTCACCGAGTACGACAGGCCGTTCTACGGCAGGGCCACGAACATGGTCCTCGGCCCGTTCAATCCTGCCGAAACCGCCACCGTGACCGGGTTAAGTGGCGCGGACGCGATCGATGCGCACCTGATCAGCGGTGGGCTGCCCGGTATCGCCCTGGAGTGGTTGCCGGGAACGCCACCCGCCGATTTCCTGAGTCACGAGATCTCCAACAAGACGTCAGCGTTGTTCACCGTCCCTGAACAATCCCTGGCGTCGGAGTTTCCCGCCCCGGACACTGCCCGGCGCATCTTGGAAGCGGTCGGCGGGACAGGTAGCCGCACGTTCAGCAACATCGCCGCCGCCGCCGGTGACCGCGGTGGCCCGGTCAGTTCCGGCACTCTGTCCCCGTTGCTGCACCGGCTCGTCGAGGAGAAACAGATCCTCGCTGTCGACAAGCCGCTGTCCACCAAGCCCAGCAAACTGGCCCAGTACCGGATCGCCGACAGCAACCTGCGCCTGTACCTGGCCATTCTGCGCGACGTGCATCAACTGGTTCTGCGTGATCGGACCTCGGCCGCCCGCGCCATCCTCTACAGCCGGTGGTCCACCTGGCGGGGAAACGCCGTCGAGCCGATCATCCGCGACGCGCTCGCCATCTCCGCCGGTGCTGGGGGGTTGCCGTGGACCGACACGTGGGAGGTCGGCGGCTGGTGGAACCGGCAGTCCAACCCGGAGATCGACCTTGTCGGAGCCGACCGCGCCCCGATCGCCTCCCACATCGCGTTCGCCGGCTCCATCAAGTGGCAGGACGGCCCATTCGACAGGCACCACCTCGACGAGCTGCGGCGCGACGCCACGCTGATTCCGGGTTTTCAGCCCGGGACCAGTGGCTTGGTCGTCGTCAGCCGTTCTGGAGTCGACCTTCCGGCTGGAGCCGTGGACCTTGTCTGGGGACCTGACGACATCGTGCGGGCGTGGTCGGTCTGATGCCGCCCCAAGCGAACGGGATCGGCCGCCGCGACGTCACTGCGGTGCCCGGGTGGCCGGAACCTCGGGTGGGCACTCCTGGTGGTGTCGGGTGTGGTGGCGGCGACCTAGGTGAGGAGTTGGATGCGAGGCGCGTCGTGGCTGTGCGCGATGGGCGCTGCGCAGTGCTCGCAGGTGTGGGTCTCTGGGCGGACCAGGTTGGTCTGCGTGGAGAAGGTGCCCGACTGGACCGGGTCCGGGCAGGAATAGTCCAGGTGCAGCCGGACCCAGGGGTCGCCGGTCAGCGCGAGCGAGGGTCGGTCCCGTTTGGCGTCGTGGAATGGTGCCCACCAATAATCCACCACTGCACGCAGGACCGTCCGTTCCCGTTCGGAGGTGTGGTCGAACGCGGAGATCCGTGCGGCCGCCGGGTGCCGGCCGGTTTTGCTGTCACCGGAGCAGGTGCCGTGTTCTGCGCCGTGCTTCAAGCCGGTGGTGCGGCCGGTCCTCTGGCAGATGAAGCAGTCCAGGCTGAGTTCCACGTCGCTCTTCCAGTGCAGGTTGTGGAAGGGGGCGCCAGCGAGGGTCAGGACCGCTGTTACTTCGACAGAGCGCAGCATGGGCTTGATCGTGGCAGGCGTGACGCGTGGCAGCGGACGGTGAGCCTCCGTTGACGAGATGGCCGCACGGATCCCGCCGGCCTGGGGGCAAAGCCGTTCGGTGATCCTCCTGACGACGGTATCGGTAAGTCGTAGCTTACGTTCGTGGCCACTTACGGAGCGCACTCGGGCTGGGAGGCGCTGGGTGATCCCAGCCGGCTCGCGATCGTTCAGCGGCTGGCTGAGCGTCCGCGCGCCGTCGGGGAGCTGGCAGACGAGCTGCCGATCAGTCGCCCGGCCGTGTCGCAGCACCTCAAGGTGCTCAAGGGTGCGGGCCTGGTCGTCGACCAGTCGGTGGGGACCCGCCGGGTCTACCGGTGCAGTCCGGTCGGGCTGGCGGCCCTACGGGACCAGCTCGACACCTTGCGTGTTCACCGAGCGGTTCGGCGACTTCAAGCCGCGCGAGCACAACCTGCTCCAAGCCCCGATCGCCGAGACCGTGTTCGAGCCCAGGGTTGGCGGGCACATCTACGACCGGGGTGCCGACGGCAGCGAATGCGGTGGGCGCGCATCCTCGCGTACGAGCCACCGACCCGTCTCCTCTTCGGTTGGGACATCGGACCGACCTGGCAGGTCGAGACCGATCAGGACCTCACCATCGAGGTCGAAGTCGTCTTCGCCGCCGAAACTCCAGACCAGACCCGGATCGAGCTGGAACACCGGCACCTCGACCGGCACGGCCCCGGCTGGGAGTCGGTCCGAGACGGGGTGGACAGCGATACCGGATGGCCCCTCTACCTCAACCGCTACCACTCCCTCTTGGGTGGCGAAAGCAAACGGTGCGACCCAGCCGCCGCAGGAGTGCGGCATGACTCACCCTTCGCGTGATCGTGCTCGATCCTGGTTGTAGTCCCCTCGCTCGTGGTCGAGGGCCCTCTTTCCTGGATCGAGCACGATCTTGCGTGGCCCGGCCGGCCGAGCGCAGCCGGGGCCGCCGGCCGTTCCGTCAGAAGGGGTACGTGCGGGCGACCGCCAGCATCTCGGAGCTGTGCGACCCGACGACGCCGACGCCCGGCGGCCGGGGGCGGAAACCGGGCAACCCGTCCAGCCCGTCACTGGCGTCCATCGCCCGCAGCGACACCTGAGGGGCCCGCGGCACCACTGTCAGCGTCACCTCGATCCCCTCGGGTGGCGGGGCGTGGAAGACCACCCCGAACCCCCACCGGTCCAGCCCCGCCTCGTCTACCGTCGGTTGCCGCTCCACAGGAACGGCCCGACCGGCGACCTCCGCCCGCGTCACCTCGGCGGTCTTCGCGTCCACGTGCAGCGAGACGAGGCGCACCTGTCGCTGCGGCACGACCCTGACCCGCAGCGTGCGCTCACCGCCGGCGGTGCTGTCCGACAGCAGTTGCACTGTCGGCGCCGGCAGGTTGGCGTTCGGAGCCGTGCCGACCCGCAGTGACTCCTTCCCCAGGGCGGGGAACCACCAGCGCAGCGACGCCCGCTCGACCGGGCTGATGTGCTCGGCCGTCCACGGTTGCAGTTGCTCCTCGTGGGTGACCCACTGCGCGTCGCCCGTGTCGGCGTCCAGGGCGTACATCAGGTGGGTCGGCGCGGGATGCGCGGCGTCGAACCGGTCGACGCCCAGCCCGACCCCGGCGAGCACCACCGTCGCCACGGCGGCGGCCGTGGCCGGCAGCACACCGAGCCGGCGGGCCCGCAACGCCCGCGGGCCGCGCTGACCGCCGGCCTGCGGGTGCAGCAGGTCGACCACCGGCAGGGCGGCCAGGCCGAGCAGCACCGCGACCAGCGCGGCCACCCCGCCCATGCCCATCCCCAGCGCGGGGAAGAGCAGCACCACGGTGGGCAGCAGGATGACCACACCGACGGCCGCGGCGGCGGTCACCGCCACCACCGGCCACGGCCCGGTCTGCCGGGTCCGCAGCGCGACCAGTCCACCGAGGGCGCCGGCCAGCGCCGGCAGGGTGGTGAGGTACGCCCCGCCGGGCACCGCCACGGCGAGCAGCACCCCGAGCAGGGCCAGCCAGGCCAGCCCGCCCACGGCAAGCGCGGCCGGGCCGATCCGGCGGCGCAGCAGCGCGTACCAGGCGAACACGACGGTGGCGGCGAGCGCCACGACGGCCAACCGGTACCAGACCGGGCGGTACGGGTCGAGCAGTTCCGCGTAACCCGGTCGGATCCTGGTGATCGCCAGCCAGAGCAGTTGTGCGGCGACCGGCGCGACCACGATCGGCACCAGGGCCAGTCCGAAGCCGGCGGCCAGCCGGCCGGTGCTGGCTCGGCCCCGCCGACGGACCAGCCAGCCCAGCGCGGCCACGGCGGCCACCGCGAGCAGGGCCAGCGGCAGGGTGAACGTGCCCGGGTAGTGGACCAGCCCGCCGGGGACCGGGAAGTAGGTCGCGTCGTGCCCGGAGCGCAGCTCGGTCAGGTCGGTGCGGCCGAACTCCCGGGCCAGGCCCAGCGCGTTGTCCCCGTGCTGCTGGAGGCTGCCCCGGTCCATGGCCGCCGGCGTGTCCAGCGGGGTGTGGTAGATCGCGCCGCCGTCGATGTACGCCGAGTTCAGCCCGACGAACTTCTGGTCCAGGAACGCGGTGAAGTCGGTGTCGTTGGGCAGCGCCCGGTAGATCTCCACCGCGAACGAGGTGCCGACCGGGTGCGGGGCGGCCCGGCCGAAGACGTCCACCAGTTTCGCGTTGTTCCGGGACGTCTCGAACATGATCACCGGACCGGTGGAGCCCCGCGCCTCCAGGTTGAGCACCACTCCGCCGTCGGCGGCCAGCGTGTGGCCGGCGGCGAACGCGGACGCGCCGCAGAGGCACGCCTCCTCCGCGTCGGTGAACACGAACACGATGTCGTTGCGGGGCCGCGGACCGGTGCTCAGCGCGCGGGCCACCTCCAGGATGGTCGAGGTGCCGGCCGCGTCGTCGTTGCCGCCCGGCCCGGTCTGCACCGAGTCGTAGTGGGCGACCAGGAAGACCCGGCCGGTCGAGGCGGTGCCGGGCAGCCGGGCCACCACGTTGCGGACGCGGGCCAGGGTCGCCCCGCCCGCCGCGCCGCTGAGCTGCCCGGCCTCCGGGGCCACGGTGTCCTGCACCTCGGTCTCCAGGCCCAACCCGCGCAACTGCTGCTCAAGGTGCGCTCGGACCTGGTCGTTGGCCGGGCTGCCGGCGACGTGCGACCGGGCGGCGATCACCTGGACGTCCTCGTACGCCCGGCCGGCGCTGAACTCGCCCACCGGCGCGTCCGCCGGCTTCGGCGTCGGCGTGCGCAGGTCGAGCAGGCTGCCGGCGCCCACGGCGGCCAGCGCCACGAGCGCCGCGGCGGCGGCCACGAGCCGCCGGTGCGGCCTGGTCAACGCACGATCCGCAGGGGGTACGCCCGGATTCGGACGGGCTGGTGTGCCCGTCGTGGCCGGGGTGGAGGGTGCGCCCACGGAAACTCCTCGGGGGGTGGTGGGGCCTGGGGTGGCACCATCCTGCCCTCCGGCGGTCCGGGACGGCATGGCCGGTTGGCCGGGCACCGATCACCCGCGTGGTTTGTCCGTCGGCGGGCAGTGATGCGGCCCATCCCCGCCCGTGCCACGGGCATCGTGTTGTGTGCGACCGTTGTCTAATACAGGATCAGCAGGGCACTCGGAAGGAGCCCGACATCACCAGCGAACTCCCGCGTCTCGCGGCGGTGACCCGGCCGCACCGGGGGTCCGGCTCGGCCGGGTCCCCAGTCGTGCCGTACCCGCATGGTGGCCTGGCGCGGCACGCCAACCTGCCGCCCGGCGAACGGCTGCGGGTGCTGCTGGTGGAGGACGACGAGGGCGACGCCTTCCTGGTCGGTGAGCTGCTCGCCGAGACCAACTCGATGATCGACCTGCTGGTCGCCACCAGCCTGCGGGAGGCGCGGCAGCGGATCAACGACGTCGACTGCGTCCTGCTCGACCTGGGCCTGCCCGACGCGCAGGGGCTGGACGGGCTGCGTCAGGTGCTGGAGATGTCCAGCGGCGCCGCGGTCTGCGTGCTGACCGGCCGCTCGGACGAGTACCTGGGCGTCGTGGCGGTCGCCGAGGGCGCACAGGACTACCTGGTCAAGGGCCAGGTCGACGGGGTGCTGCTGACCCGGGCGCTGCGCTACGCCGTGGAACGCAAGCGCGCCGACGAGAACGCCCGCCGGCTGCGGGAGGTCGAGCTGCGGCAGGCCGAGTCGGCCCGCCTCGAACGCGGTCTGCTGCCCCAACCGCTGATGACGACCGACCAGGTGGCGGTGCACACCTTCTACCGGCCCGGCCGGCACGCCGCCCTGATCGGCGGGGACTTCTACGACGTGGTGCAGACCCGTCCGAACCGTATCGACCTGATCGTCGGTGACGTCTGTGGGCACGGGGTGGACGAGGCCGCGCTCGGCGTCGAGCTGCGGGTGGCCTGGCGGGCACTTGTGCTCGCCGGAGTGCCGGACGACGAGGTGCTGCCCGCGCTGGAGCAGGTGCTGATGAGTGAGCGCCGCCTTCAGGAGATCTTCGCGACGGTGGCCACCACCAGGCTGGACCTGGACGCCAACCGCGCAACAGTCCGACTCGCCGGGCACCCGCCGCCGCTGCTGCTCTCCGGTGGCCGGGTCGCCCCGGTGCCCGCGCCCGGCGGCCGACTGCTGGGCGTACGACCCCGCCGGCCGATCGCCTACGACCTGGAGTTCGACACCGATGACTGGTCCCTGCTGATGTACACCGACGGGCTCATCGAGGGGCGGGTGGGAGCGGGCAACGATCGCCTCGACGTGCTGGGGCTGAGTGGGCTGCTCGACGAGCCGGCCAACCGTTCGGTGTCGCTGCCCGAACTGCCCGCCTGGCTGGTCGGCCGGGCCGAGCGGCTCAACGGCGGCGCGCTCGCCGACGACGTGGCCATGTTGCTGGTGAGCCGGGGTGGTGGCCGGTGAAGCCGGTGGTCGGCGGCTGGAGTCTGCGCCGCCGGGTCATCACGCTGCTTACCGTCGTGGGGGTGCTGCTGATCGCCCTGGCCGGCGCGGAGGCGGCGATGGCCGCCCGCAACCGCACCCAGATCGACGCCGTCCTGAACGAGACCGGCCCGCTGCGGGTCCAGTCCCAGGAGCTGCTCAACGCGCTGCTCGACCAGGAGACGGCGATCCGGGGGTACGCGGTCAGCGGTGACCCGGACGACCTGAACCCCTACCGGGAGGGGCTCGCCCAGGAGAAGAGTGTCACCGTCTCGATGCGGGCGCTGCTCGACAACTACCCGCAGATCAGCCAGGAGCTGCGCACCGTCGAGGAGCGCATCACGCAGTGGCGGCAGTCGGTGGCCGAGCCGGTGATCACCACCACCGAGCGGAGCGGCACCAGCGCGGGCCAGGCACTTGTCACCGAGCAGGCCCGGCAGCAGTTCGACGAGGTGCGCACGGCGGTCAACGACCTCCAGAGGGAGGTCCTGGCCGCCCGGGAGCAGACCGCCGACAACGTGCGGAGCAGCAGCAACGTGCTTGTCGTACTGCTGATCGTCGCCGCCCTGGTGGTGGTTGTGGCCGGCGCGGTGCTGCTGCTCTCGCTGGACCGGATGGTGATCCGGCCCCTCACCGGCCTGGCCACCCAGGTCCGCGAGGTCGCCGAGGGCGACTACCAGCACCGCATCGCCACCACCGGCCCGCCGGAGTTCATCCAGCTCGGCGACGACGTGGACGCCATGCGTCAGAAGATCGCCGCCGACCTGGCCGAGGTGCGGGCTGCCCGCGAGCGGATCGAGTGGGTCAACAGCCAGCTCCAGAAGCAGGCCGAGGAGTTGACCAGGTCCAACCGTGACCTGGAGCAGTTCGCGTACGTGGCCTCACACGACCTCCAGGAGCCGCTGCGCAAGGTGGCCAGTTTCTGCCAGTTGCTCCAGCGCCGCTACGCCGGGCAGCTCGACGAACGGGCCGACCAGTACATCGCCTTCGCGGTGGACGGCGCACAGCGGATGCAGCGACTGATCAACGACCTGCTGGCGTTCTCCCGGATCGGCCGGCTCACCACCGGCTTCGTCGAGGTCGACCTCAACAAGGTGATGGGCGACGTGGCCGGCCAGACCGAGGCCGCGCGGCAGTACGCCGACGCGGAGTTGACCTGGACCGACCTGCCGGTGATCTCCGGTGAGGAACCGCTGCTGACCAACCTGCTGGCCAACCTGGTCAGCAACTCGATCAAGTTCCGACGGGCGGAGGTGCCGCCCAGGGTGCACGTCTCGGCGCGGCTGGTGGACGCCGAGTGGGAGATCACCTGTCAGGACAACGGCATCGGGATCGAGCCGGAGTTCGCCGACAAGATCTTCGTGATCTTCCAGCGGCTGCACTCGAAGGACGCGTACCCGGGCACCGGCATCGGGTTGGCCATCGTCAAGAAGATCGTCGAATATCACGGGGGTCGGGTCTGGGTGGACACCGACGTGCCGGAGGGCACGGCGATCCGGTTCACCCTGCCGGCGCTCCCGGCGGACCTGGAGGCGGCTGCCGCCGCCGACTCGTCGGAGCAGCCGCAGGCCCTGCCGGCGGGCGACGCCACGCCCTCGAACGAGACAGCGGCAGCGCCAATCGAGCAGTCCGACTCCTCGGACCGGCCGGACCGGGCCGACGAGTCGCCGGAAAGCGGTAGAACGGGTGACATGAGGGAGACGGTGGGATGACCGCGCCGGCGGATGGCAAGAGCCCGATCGAGGTCCTGCTGGTCGAGGACGATCCGGGTGACGTGCTGATGACCCAGGAGGCGTTCGAGGAGCACAAGCTGCGCAACCGGCTGACCGTCGTCTCCGACGGCGCCGAGGCGCTGGCCTACCTGCGGCAGGAGGGCCAGTACGCGGACGCGCTGGCGCCCGACCTGATCCTGCTCGACCTCAACCTGCCCCGGCGTGACGGCCGGGAGGTGCTGGAAGAGATCAAGAACGACCCGGAACTGCGCCGGATCCCGGTGGTGGTGCTCACCACCTCGCAGGCCGAGGAGGACATCCTGCGCAGCTACCAGCTGCACGCCAACGCCTACGTGGCCAAGCCGGTGGACTTCGAGCGCTTCATCTCGGTGATCCGCCAGATCGACGAGTTCTTCGTCAGCGTGGTCAGGTTGCCGCCGCGTGGCTGACACCCTGCTCGACGACGTCGGCGACCTCCTGCGGGAGGCCGCCGACCAGGTCGTGCTGCCGTTGTTCCGCAAGCTCGACGACTCCGACGTGTCGGAGAAGGCGCCCGGCGAGGTGGTCACCGTCGCCGACCGTCGGGCCGAGGAGCTGCTCTCGGCGGGCTTGCGCCGGCTGCGGCCCGGCTCGACGGTGGTCGGTGAGGAGGGGGTCGCCGACGACCCGGGGTTGCTGCGGCACCTGCGTGACGCCGGTGACGTCTGGCTGGTCGACCCGGTCGACGGCACCGCCAACTTCGCCGCCGGTCGCCGGCCGTTCGCCCTGATGGTGTCCTTGCTGACCGACGGGCAGCCGGTCGCCGGCTGGATCCTCGACCCGCTCGCCGACACCCTCGCCGTCGGCAGGGCGGACGACGGCACCCTGCTCAACGGCCGGCCGCTGGACGGCACCATCGCGGTGCCGCCGCTCGGCGAGCTACGCGGCGCGGCGATGACCCAGTTCCTGCCGGCGGAGACCCGCGACCGGGTCCGCGCCGGCGGTCGGCGGCTCGGCGAGCTGCTGCCCGGTCAGCACTGCGCCGGGCGGGAATATCTGGACATCCTCACCGGTGAGCAGCAGTTCGTCCTCTTCTGGCGCACCCTGCCCTGGGACCATGCCCCGGGCACCGTGCTGGTCCGCGCGGCGGGTGGCGTCGCCCGCCGGTTCGACGGCGTCGACTACCACCCCGCCGACGACGGCCGCGGGCTGCTCGTCGCGGCCAACGAGCAGGTCTGGACCGAGGTGCGCGACGCCCTTCTCGCCCCCTGATCCGGGCACTGCGCGACGGTGCCGGAACGCTCCGTCGACATCGGGGCCTTCTCGGCGTCGGGGGGCTGGTCAGCGGCTCACCGTCCGGTATCGTGACGGCGGTCTCCGCCAGCAGGCCGCCGACCGGCGCCGGTGGGGACGCCGCCGCGCAGTTGTTCACCGGGGCCGGCGGTCGACGGAAGGACGCTTTCGTGCCCAGGACCAGGCTCGACCCGCGGCTCGGTCGCCGCACCCTGCTCACCCTGCTCGCCGCCGTCGCCCTGGTGCTCGGCGGTGCCGCCGTGCCGGCGTACGCCGAGCCCGGTGAGGGCGGCAGCAAAAAGCTGCAGGACGCGTTGGAGTTGACCGCCAAGGGGCACATCGAGGCCAAGGCCAAACTCGACAACTCCAAGCGGCGCCAGACGGCGTTGACCGGCGAGTTGACGGCGATCGAGGGTCGCATGGGTGGGCTCACCGCACAGGTGGGTGAGGTCGCCGCTCAGTCCTACCGGATCGGTCGGCTCGGGCCGGCGTCGATGCTGCTCAACACCGCCACGCCGCAGGCGTTCCTGGAGCGCGCGAGCGATCTCGACCTGATGGCCCAGCGGGACAGCAAGCGGCTGCGTGATCTCGTCGCAGCCCGGCAGCAGGCGCAAGAGGCCAAGGTCGCCATCGACGCCGAGGTCCGCGAGCAGCAGAAGCAGCTCGCCGTGATGGCGAAGAAGAAGAAGGAGGCCGAGGCGGCGCTCGCCGAGGTCAGCTCGGGCAGCAGCAACGGTTTCAGCGGGGGCAGTTCCGCCTCCGCGAAGCCCGCCCCGCGTAACTCCGACGGATCCTGGCCGTCGGAGTCCTGCTCCGTGAAGGATCCGACCACCTCCGGCTGCATCACCCCGCGTACCCTCAACGCGCTCAAGCAGACCCAGGCGGCCGGCTACAAGCGGCACGTCTCCTGTAAGCGCAGCGGTGGCGGCGGTGAGCACCCGAAGGGGCGGGCCTGCGACTTCGCCGCGGCCACCAACGGCTTCGAGGACCGCAACGCGACAGGTGGGGACAAGGCGTACGGCGACAGCCTGGCCGCCTGGCACGTGCGCAACGCCGACCGACTGGGCGTGCTCTACGTGATCTGGTACCGGCAGATCTGGCATCCCGGCACCGGGTGGCGTTCGTACAGCGGCAGCGGCAGTCCCGCCGCGTCCCACACGAACCACGTTCATCTATCGCTGTACTGACCCGGGGCCCCAGCTTCACTGCGTACCATCGCGACGATGAGTTCCCCACCGCCCGACGTCGCGGCCCCGCCGGCCGCCGCCGCCCCGTCCGTGCCGATCACCGGCCGGGCGCTGCCCAACGGCCTGGCCGCCTTCCTGGTCTTCTTCTCCAGCGGCGCCGTGCTGGTGCTGGAGACCGTCGCGCTGCGCCTGGTCGGCCCGTACGTCGGGGTGACCCTGCAGGTCACCAGCTCGGTGATCGGCATCGCGCTGGCCGCCATCGCCTACGGGGCGTGGACCGGCGGCTGGCTCGCCGACCGACGCAACCCGCGCGGCCTGCTGGCCCCGGCGTTGGTGCTGGCCGGCATCGCCACCGCCATCACCCTGCCCGTCGTCCGGTACGCCGGTGAGGTGCTGCGCGGTGGCGCGGCCAGCGGGATCCTGCTGTTGGTGGCGCTCGCCGTGTTCGTACCGGCCGCGCTGCTCGCCGCGGTCACCCCGTTGGTCGTGAAACTCCAGTTGGCCGACCTGCGCCGCACCGGCCAGGTGGTCGGTCGACTCTCCGGGATCGGCACCCTGGGCGGCATCACCGCCACCCTGCTCACCGGCTTCGTGCTGGTCGCCGCCCTGCGCAGCACTGTCATCCTGGTGACCCTGGCGGTCGCGCTCGGGTTGGTCGGCATCGGCCTCGGCTGGTATCTGCGCCGGCAGGAGCCCACCGAACTGCCCGGTCCGGCCCGGACCCGGGCCGCGCTGGCCGTGCTCGGCCTGGTCGGGGCGGGCCTCAGCACCGTGGCGCCCAACCCGTGCGACATCGAGACGGCGTACCACTGCGCCCGGGTCACCACCGACCCGGCCCGGCCCACCGGTCGGACGTTGCTGCTCAACTCGGCCCACCACTCGTACGTGGACCTCGCTGACCCGAAACACCTGGAGTACGCGTACACGAAGTGGATCGGAGCGGTCGCCGACGTCGCCGCGCCG
The DNA here is from genome assembly GCF_042872705.1 of Micromonospora sp. NPDC005203. Classification (NCBI taxonomy): domain Bacteria; kingdom Bacillati; phylum Actinomycetota; class Actinomycetes; order Micromonosporales; family Micromonosporaceae; genus Micromonospora; species Micromonospora sp. NPDC005203. Next base: position 440,251 of record NZ_JBIAKV010000002.1, read on the forward strand.
GCCGGTCAGCGGCTGGACGCGTTGCACCTGGGCGGCGGTGGATTCACCGTGCCGCGCTACCTGACCGCGACGCGGCCGGGCACCGGGAACGTGGTGTTCGAGATCGACGGTGGGCTGGTCGAGTTGGGTGAGCAGGAGCTGGGCGTACGGACCGGGCCGGAGCTGCGGGCGGTGGTGGGCGACGCCCGGATGCTCGTCGGCGACGAGCCGACGGACAGCCGTGACCTGGTGGTCGGTGACGCGTTCGGTCACCTGGTGGTGCCCTGGCACCTGGCCACCCGGGAGATGGCGGCCGAGGTCCGGCGGGTCACCCGCCCCGGCGGCGTGTACGTGCAGAACGTCATCGACTACCCGCCACTGCGGTTCATCCGCGCCGAGCTGGCCACGGTGGCCGCCGAGTTCCGGCACGTCGCGTTGATCGCGCCGCCGGAGGCGCTCGCCGAGGAGCAGGGTTCCAACTTCCTCATCGTCGGCTCCGATGCGCCGCTGCCGCTGGCGGCCGTGCGGACCCGGCTGGACGAGGTGGACCCGAAGGTCAGCCTGCTGTCCGGCCCGGCGCTCACGGAGTTCGTCGGCAAGGCCCTGGTGTTGACCGACGACTACGCCCCGGTGGACCAACTGCTTGCCACCGCCTGATCGGGTAACAACTCTGACCGATTCCGACACTCCAGGTGTAGGACGTTTGATCCTGGGCAACAACGGTCACCATGGGTGGTGGGGACCGAAACGGCGCGCAGCTCCTCGATGAGCGGTACCGACTGATCGAGCAGCTCGGCGCGGGCGGCATGTCCGTAGTGTGGTGTGGCTACGACGAGGTGCTCGGCCGTCAGGTCGCGGTCAAGGTGCTGGCCTCCAGGCTGGCCAGCGACCGCGCGTTCCGCCACCGGATCCGGATCGAGGCGCAGGCCGCCGCACGCCTCTGCCACCCCAACATCACCAACGTGTACGACTACGGCGAGTCCGAGCAGGTCGGTCTGACCGTGCCGTACGTGGTGATGGAACTGGTCGACGGCGCCTCGCTGGCCAGCCGGCTGGGCCGGGAGAGCCAACTGCCCTGGCGTGAGGCGGTCACGATCGGCGCGGAGGTCGGCTCGGCGCTGACCACCGCGCACGCCCGCGGCGTGGTGCACCGCGACGTCACCCCGGGCAACGTCATGCTCACGTCGACCGGGGTCAAGGTGGTCGACTTCGGCATCTCCGCGCTGGTGGGGGAGAGCGAGAAGGGGCCGGACGGCGCGCTGCTGGGCACTCCCGCGTACCTCGCCCCGGAACGGCTGGACAACGGCCAGGTGTCCCCGGCCACCGACGTGTACGCCGTCGGGCTGCTGCTCTACCGGATGCTCACCGGGCGGCTGCCCTGGCGCGCCACCACGACCACCCAGATGTTGCGCGCACACATGTACAACGAACCGGAACCGATGCCCGCCGTGGAGGGGCTGCCCGACGAGGTGACCGAGCTGGTGGGGCGCTGCCTGGCGAAGCGGCCCGCCGACCGACCGGCCACCGCCGAGGTGACCCGGATCCTCGCCGAGGCGGCCGGCATGCTCGCGGCGGTGCCGGTCTCCCCGGCCGGCGGACCCCTGGACCCGGCCCTGCTGGGCACCGCGCGTACCACGATCCTGCCCTGGTCGGCGGCGACCGACGCGTTGCCGCTGTCGCGTACCCGCAATCGGGACCGGCGAGCCCGGCAGCGGGTGACCCGGCGTCGTCGGGTGGAGGCCGGGGTGGCCGCCGTCGGGCTGATCGCGGTCACCGGGGCGATGTGGGGCTTCACCTCACGCAGTCCGGCCAGCGGTGAGGGACGACCGACGACCGAAGCTCGGATGGGTCTGCCGGCGAAGGTGCCGTGCGAGGTGGCGTACGCGCTGCGCACGGACTCCGGCACCGACTTCGCCGCGGACCTGACGCTCACCAACACCGGCGACCAGGAGCTGCGGGACTGGGCGATGAGCTTCAGCTTCCCCGGCCAGCAGACGGTGACGAAGTCGGAACCCGCACCGGTGGACCAGCAGGGAAGCACTGTGGTGGTCCGGCCGACGGAGCAGCGCAACACGTTGGCGCCCGGTGCCGCCGAGAAGCTCACCCTCACCGGGACGTACAGCGGGGCGAACCCGCTGCCGGTGGAGTTCCGACTCGGCGAGGTGGCCTGCGGGGTGCGCGTCTCCGGGGTCGCCGGCAGTACCCCGTCCACGGGGGTCGCTGGCGGTGCCCCGTCTGCGGCTCCGCCGAGCCAGGCGGCCACCCCGACGAAGGCCCCGCCGAAGAGGGCGGCGGCACCCAGCGGCTCCGGCGGTGGTGCGCCGAAGGCAAAACCGCCGAAGGCGCCGAAGGGTCCGGCGAACCCCGGCGAGGCCAAGGGGCCGGGTGGTCCGGGAAAAGGGTGAAGGCCCCTGATGGGCGCCACGGCGGGCCGCCGCACAGGAGATGACGGTCAGCGTCGTCCCGCGAACCGTTGCACCTGGTCGATGCCACCCTCCACCACCAGCACCCCACCCTGGGCCAGCGCCGTGTCGTCCGAGGCGTACCGGAAACGCTCGCCGGGCGCCTTCGCGCCGATCACCCGGACTCCGGATCGCTCCTCCGGACGCAGGTCGAGCAGAGTGCGCCCGACGAGCGACTCCGGCACCCGGACGGTGGCGATCGCGAAGTCGTCGTCGAACTCGATGAAGTCGAGCAGCCGGCTGACGATCAGGTGCGCCACCCGGTCGCCGGTCTCCGCCTCCGGGAAGATCACGTGATGCGCACCCACCGACGACAGGATCTTGGCGTGTTTCTGCGAGGTGGCCCGTGCCCAGATCTGCGGCACACCCAACTCGACCAACGCCAGCACGGTGAGGACACTCGCCTCCACCGACGCCCCGATGGCCACCACCGCCCGGCCGAAGCTGGTGACGCCGAGCTGCCGCAGCACCCCCTCCTCGGTCGCGTCGGCCTGGACCACCCGGTCGAGCTGGTCCGAGAAGCGCTGCACCTGGTCCGGGTTACGGTCGACGGCCAGCACCTCGCGGTCCATCCGGGTGAGGGAAGCGGCCAGATGGCAGCCGAATCGACCCAACCCGATCACCACGATGCCGCCGCCGTCCGATCGTCTCGACACCTCGACCCTCCTAGCCGACAATTGGTTGTTCCTGCGGGTAGCGGTAGAGCTTGCGCCTGGTGTTCAGGGCGATCGCCGACCCGAGGGTGAGCGGCCCGACCCGGCCGATGAACATCAGTGCGGTCAGCACCAGTTGACCGCTGGCCGGCAACTCGCTGGCGAGACCGACGGTGAGCCCGGTGGTGCTGAACGCCGAGGTGACCTCGAACAGGGCAGCGACGAACCGCACGCCCTCGGTGAGCAGCAGCAGGAGCATGGTCCCGGCCGTGACCAGCGCGACGCTGAGCAGGGCCACGGTCACCGCCTGCCGCTGGCTCGCGGTGGCCACCCGGCGGTGCCCGACCGTCACGTCGGGCTCGCCGCGCAACTCTGCCCAGATGGTGAAGGCGAGCAGGAAGAACGTGGACACCTTGATGCCGCCGGCCGTGCTGGCGCTGCCGCCGCCGATGAACATCAGCACGATCAGCAGCGGATAGCTCTCCTCCTGGAGTTCGGCGATGCTCAGCACGTTGAAACCGCCGGTGCGGCTCAACGCGATCTGGGTGAACGTCGCGAGCACCTTGCCTCCGGCGTCGTACGAGCCGATGGTGCTGGCGTTTGTCCACTCGGCGGCGAGCAGGCCGACGAAGCCGAGCAGCAGCAGGGCGATGCTGCCCCAGATGGTCAGCTTGGTGGCCACCGCCCAGCCCGCCGGCTTGCGCCACTCTCGGACGGCCTCGAACAGGGCGGGAAACCCCAGCCCGCCGACGATGGCCCCGAACGCCAACGGCAGTGAAACCCACGGATCGCGGTCGAAGGCCAGCAGGCCGTCGGTGTAGAGCGCGAAGCCGCCGTTGTTGAACGCCTGGATGGCGTGGAACACGCCCGACCAGAGCGCGCGCCCGGGCGGGTAGTCGTACGCCCACCAGAGCCGGCCGGCGACCAAAGCGGTCAGCACGGCCTCACAGGCGAAGACGGTGATCGCGATCCGGCGCAGCAGCCGGCCCACGTCACCGATGCCGAACTCCGCCGTCTCAGCCTGCACCAGCAGCCGGTTGCGCAGGCCGAGCTGACGCGAGACCACCAGGATGACGAGCGCCGCCGCGGTGAGGATGCCGAGACCGCCGAGCTGGGTGAGCAGGGTGATCACCAGCAGTCCCCAACCGGACCAGTAGTTGGGGGTGTCGGTGACCGCCATGCCGGTGACGGACACGGCCGAGGTGGCGGTGAAGAGCGCCGTCACCAGCGGCGGGCGCTGGTGATCGGTGGTCGCCCACCGTGCCATGAGCAGCCCGGCACCGAGCAGGATCGGCACCAGGAAGGCGAACGGCACCAGCCGCACGGGGTTGCGGAAAAACCGGCGCACCAGACAATCTTCCTTTTCCGCCCGCTACCTGGCGCGGGAACGCGCATTCCGGAGATTCACCTCCCGGCCAGCCATCGACCAACTGCCGGTCAACCCGGCGCGGTCTGCTGAGGCGGCTTCCCCCGATGACAGGAGACGGCGATGCGACGTACCCTTCCGACCCTCGGCCTGGCCGGCGTGCTGCTCGCGGCCGCCGTGGCCGTGCCCACCATGGCCGAGGCCGGCCCGGCGACCGACGCCGACCGCTCCCGGGCGAACGACCGGCCGATTGTGATCGCTCACCGGGGTGCCAGCGGCTACCGGCCGGAGCACACGGTGGAGGCCTACCGGTTGGCGATCCGGATGGGCGCCGACTACATCGAGCCGGACCTGGTCTCCACCTCCGACGGGGTGCTTGTCGCCCGGCACGAGAACGAGATCTCCGGTACCACCGACGTGTCGACGCACCCGGAGTTCGCGGCCCGTAGGGCGACGAAGACCATCGACGGTGTCGCCGTGACCGGGTGGTTCACCGAGGACTTCACCCTCGCCGAGCTGAAGACGCTGCGAGCCAAGGAGCGGCTGCCGCAGGTCCGCGTGGCGAACACCGCGTTCGACGGCCGCTTCGAGGTGCCCACCCTCCAGGAGGTCATCGACCTGGCCCGGACCGAGGGGCGGGCACGGGGCCGCACCATCGGCATCTACCCGGAGACCAAGCACCCCACCTACTTCGCCTCGATCGGCCTGCCGCTGGAGGAGCCGCTGCTGCGGGTGCTGCGGCAGAACAAGCTGGACCGGAAGAACTCGCCGGTCTTCATCCAGTCGTTCGAGACGGCCAACCTGCGCCGCCTGAGCAAGCTGACCGACGTCAAGCTGGTCCAACTGCTCGACGCGACCGGCCGCCCGTACGACTTCACCGCCGCCGGCGACACCCGCAGCTACCAGGACCTGGCCACGCCGGCCGGGCTGAAGTGGATCGCCGGGTACGCCGACGGCATCGGCGCGAACAAGAACCTGATCGTGCCCCGCGACGCCACCGGCGCCCTGCTCGCCCCCACCAACGTGGTGCGCGACGCGCACCGGGAGCGGCTACTCGTGCACTCCTGGACGTTCCGGGCGGAGAACCAGTTCCTCCCGGTCGACTTCCGGATCGGCACCGACCCGAACGGGCGCGGCGACATCACAGCCGAGTACGAACTCTTCCTCGGCCTGGGCCTGGACGGCGTCTTCAGCGACCACCCCGACACCGCCGTCGCCGCCCGCGCCGGCTTCTGACCTGCCCGCGCCGGCTTCTGACCTGCCCGCGCCGGCCTCTGACCTGTCCGCGCCGGCTCCTGGCCTGCCCGCGCCGGCTCCTGACCTGCCCGCGCCGGCTTCTGACCTGCCCGCGCCGGCTCCTGACCTGTCCGCGCCGGCCTCTGACCTGCCCGCGCCGGCTTCTGACCCCTTCCGAATGTCGGCCCGGAGCTGATCCGCTTCGAGCCGACCGCCGGGCCGATCACGCCCGGCCCACCCGCTGGCCCGCCGTCCGCCACCCGGACGACGGGCCAGCGGCACGTCCGGGCCACCGCTCGCCGTTGTGTCGAGGACTGGTCCAGGTGATGTCTGCTTCTGACGGTCCCACTCGCAAGATCGTGCTCGATCCAGGATCGAGTGGCATCGCCGCGTCGACATGGCCGCTACATCCAGGATTGAGCACGATCATGACGGGATGGGCCGGGCGTGAGGCGGCAACCTCACCGATGTTGCTGTCTCGCCGCCGGTTGAGGCAGCACCATCGGGGAGGTTGCGCAGATCTTGACCGCTGGGAGTGGCGGGTGGGGTTGGTTTGGACGGGTAAGTGGTGCTGGCTCCAGAGGAGTCGGCGACGTAGGTGCCGCGAGCGGGCTCACCGTTGACCAACTCGCCGTCGTGCGGCAGTGACAGCGCTCGCGACGCGGTTTTCCTGTGCCCGGCGTAGCTCTCGGCGAGCGTTCGCGCGCTCACCCGTCCAAGGTCACGCTCGATCCTGGATCGAGTGGTATCCCCGCGCGTCCAAGGCCACTACATCCATGGTCAAGCACGATCTTGGATGGGTGAGCTGGGCTTCGGGCCGCGACTTCGCCGATCTTGCTGTATCGGGGCGGGCTGAGGCAGCAACCTCCCCGATGTTGCTGTCTGAGGGCCGATCGAAGCAGCAACATCGGGGAAGTTGCGCAGATCTTGACCGGTGGGCTTCCCGGGACGCGCTCGGGCGCTCGGGCGGAGGGCTCGGAGTGTGGGCGTGAGATCGGTTCCGCGTTCGTACCGCCGACGAGGGCTGCGGGCGTGGGGCCGGGCGGTCCGGTGTGCGTCCCCTACCCGCACACCGGGCCGCCGGTAGGCCGAGGAGCCGACGAGTCGAGGGGCCGGAAGGCCGAAAAGCCGAGAAGCCGAGGAGTCGAGGGGCCGAGGAGCCGACGGGCCGAGGAGTCGAGGGGCCGAGGAGCCGACGGGCCGAGGAGTCGAGGGGCCGAGGAGCCGAGGAGTCGAGGGGCCGAGCAGCCGACGGGCCGAGGAGCCGACGAGTCGAGGGGTGGTGGTCGTGGGCGCGGGGCGGGAACGGTTCGTGGTGCATCTGCCGGTGGTCGCGGAGGACCTGTCGGGAGCGCTGCGCTTCGCTCGGGCGATCACGCGGGCGCTGGGTTCCTCGCCGACCTGGACCGGGCCGAGACGACGGGTGTCGGCGGAGGATGCGCAGTGCGTACGGCATCGGGTCTTCTGTGACAGCTTGCTCGGCGGTCGTCGGCGGTGTCCGCGCCCGGCCGCCCACGACGGGCCCTGCGGTTGACCGGGCGGGGCGGGTGGCGCGAGGCGACACATTCGTCGGGTGGTCCGTGGGGGTTTGGGCCACCGGGAGGGAGGGGCTCCCGAGTGGCGGTGCGGCCCGTTGTAACCCCCGGCCACCTCATTCCTGTTACTTGTGTGTTTCCGCCACATAGCTCGTGGGTGACGTCACTTCTAGCGTGAGCCGACAACACAGCATCCTGTCCTCACCCTGGAGTCGCGATGACGGTCCGGCACACGCGGCGGGCGTTCCTCTCCGCCGCCACGATGATGGCTGCGGCACTGGCCGCCACGGCCTGTGGTAGCCCGCAGGACACCGCCACCGGCGGCGGCGACAACGCCGCGCCGGTCAAGGTCGGCCTGGTGTACTCCCAGTCGGGAGCCCTGGCCAGCTACGGAAAGCAGTACATCGAGGGGTTCAAGGCGGGGTTGGACTTCGCCACGAAGGGCACCGGCAAGGTCGGTGACCGGAAGATCGAGCTGACCGAGGTCGACGACGCGGGTGACCCGGCCAAGGCGGTCTCCGCCGCGAAGGACCTGATCGGCAAGGGCACGAAGATCATTGCTGGTTCCACCGCCTCCGGCGTGGCGCTTCAGGTCGCGCCGATCGCGGCGCAGAACAAGGTCCTGTTCATCTCCGGCCCGGCCGCCACCGACGCGGTGACCGGCGCGAACAAGTACACGTTCCGTTCCGGGCGGCAGTCCTACCAGGACGTGGTGACCGCCAAGTCGTTCATCGGCGACCCGACCGGCAAGAAGGTCGTGGTCTTCGCCCAGGACGGCGCGTTCGGCGACGCCAACGAGGCGGCCGTCAAGGCCGTCATCGGCAGCGCGGGCGCCAGCGTGAGCAGCGTCCGGGCACCGGCCAGCGCCAGCGAGTTCACGCCGTTCGCCAGCCAGATCAAGGCAGCCAAGCCGGACCTGCTCTTCGTGGCCTGGGCCGGTACCACCGCCCCGGCAATGTGGCAGAGCCTCGACCAGCAGGGTGTGCTCTCGTCCACCACTGTCGTCACCGGCCTGGACATCCGCTCGTCCTGGCCCACCTTCGGCGCGGCCGGCACGAAGATCTCCTTCCTGTCGCACTACTTCGACGGTGCCAGCGACACGGAGGCCAGCAAGGCGCTGAAGGCCAAGGTCAGCACCATTGACCTGTTCCACCCGGACGGTTTCGCCGCCGCCCAGATGGTGGTCCGCGCGGTGCAGGAGGGTGGGGACGACGTCGACAAGATGGTCACCGCCCTGGAGGGCTGGAGCTTCGACGGGGTCAAGGGCAAGATGACCATCCGGGCCGCTGACCACGCGCTGCTCCAGCCGATGTTCCAGGCCAAGCTGACCGGCAGCGGAACCGCGTTCACGGCAACCGCGCAGAAGAGCCTCACCGGTGACGAGACCGCGCCGCCGGCCGTGGCCATGAAGGGCTGAGTCATGCTCGCCACCCGCGGTCTGACCTGGCGGATCGGTGAGGTCGCCATCGTCGACAGCGTCTACCTCGACCTCGCGCCCGGAGAGTTCCTGGGCGTGATCGGGCCGAACGGCGCCGGCAAGACCTCACTGTTCAACCTGATCAGCGGCCTGCGCCGGGCCACGGAGGGCCGGGTCGTCCTGGACGGGCAGGACATCGGGGAGCTCCCGCCGCACCGGCGGGCCCGCCTCGGGCTGGGCCGTACCTTCCAGGCGTCCTCGGTCTTCGGCTCGCTCAGCGTGCGGGAGAACGTCCGGCTCGCCGTGCAGGCGCACCGCGGGGGCTCGATGGCACTGTGGCGGCGGGCGGCGGCCGACCGGGAGGTCGCCGCCGCCGCCGACACGGCACTCGACCGGGTCGGCCTCGCCCACCGGGGTACGGCCCTCGCCGGCACCCTGGCCCACGGCGAGAAGCGCAAGTTGGAGATCGCCCTGCTGCTCGCCGGCGAACCGCGGGTGATGCTGCTGGACGAGCCGATGGCCGGGGTCAGCGCCGAGGACGTACCCGAGTTGGTGGCCGTGATCAAGTCGTTGACCGGCGACAGCGGCCGGGCGGTGCTGATGGTCGAGCACCACATGGACGTCATCCTGGAGTTGGCCGACCGGATCGCCGTCATGCACCACGGCGCGCTGCTGGCCTGCGACACCCCGGAGACGGTGATGGCGAACCCCACGGTGCAAGAGGCCTACCTGGGGGAGTCGCTGTGAGCGCGAGGAGTGAGCCGGGTTTGCGAGCCCCGCAGTCGCGAACGGAGGCAGCACTGTGAGCGTGAGGAGTGAGCCGGGTTTGCGAGCCCCGCAGTCGCGAACGGAGGCAGCACTGTGAGCGTGAGGAGTGAGCCGGGTTTGCGAGCCCCGCAGTCGCGAACGGA
>NZ_JBIAKV010000002.1:449900-495178 GCF_042872705.1 Micromonospora sp. NPDC005203
GCGAACGGAGGCAGCACTGTGAGCGAACCGATTCTCACCGTGGAGGACCTGTCGGTCCGGATCTCCGGGCTGCACATCCTGCAGGGGGTGTCGTTCACGGTCGCGCCGACCGGGGTGACCGTCCTGCTCGGCCGCAACGGCGTCGGCAAGACCACCACGCTGCGCGCGATCGTCGGCCTCACCCCACCCGCCGGAGAGGTCCGCGGCACCATCCGGATGGGCGCGCGGAGCCTGCTGGCCCAACCCACCCACCGGCTGGTCCGCGGTGGGCTCGGCTACGTGCCCGAGGACCGGTGTGTGTTCGCCGGCCTCACCGTCGCGGAGAACCTGCGGCTCGCCGAGCGGCGCGGCACCAGCCCGGCGTACGACAAGGTCTTCGCGCTCTTTCCGGAGCTGGACCGGCGCGGACGGCAACGGGCCGGCTCGCTCTCCGGTGGGCAGCAGCAGATGCTCGCGATCGGGCGGGTGCTGCTCAACGACAACCGGCTGCTGCTGGTCGACGAGCCGACCAAGGGGTTGGCGCCGAAGGTGGTGACCGAGGTGGCCGAGGTGTTGGCACGCGTCGCGGAGTCGGTGCCGGTGCTGCTCGTCGAGCAGAACCTGGCGGTGGTACGCCGGCTGGCCCGCGATGCGGTGGTGTTGGCCGCCGGCAGGGTGGCCTGGACCGGCGACGCCCACGAGTTGCTGTTGGAGACCGCGTTGACGAAGTCGCTGCTCGGTGTGGGCTCCGCGGAGGTGGCCACGCCGAGCGCGAGGAGTGAGCTTGCGAGCCCCGCAGTCGCGAGGAAGGACCAGCTCTGATGGGGACCGTGATCCTGTTGACGTTGACCGGGCTCGGCCTGGCGGCGCTGTACTTCCTGGTCGCGTCCGGCCTCTCCCTGGTCTTCGGCCTGGCCGACGTGCTCAACTTCGCGCACGGGCTGTTCCTCGGCGTGGGCGCGTACGGCACCTGGTGGGCGGCGGGCAACCTGCCGGGCGCCGGCTCGGACGGGTTGGGCTTCGTGTTCGCGGTCGCCTTCGGGGTGGCCGCCGGCACGCTGGTGGCGATCCTGGTCGAACTGGTGCTGATCCGCCCGCTGTACTCCCGCACTATCGAGCAGGTGCTGGTCACCGTCGGGCTCTCGCTGGCCGGGGTGGCGTTGTTGCAGGCCACCTGGGGTGCGGACGCCCGGCCGTTCCCGCGTCCGGACTGGACCCGGCAGGTGACCGGCATCCTCGGCGCGCAGGTGCCCAACGGTGGCCTGCTGCTGATCATCGCGGCGGTGCTGGTGCTCGGCGCGATCCTGGCGTTCCTGCGCTGGACCCGGTACGGGCTGGTGATCCGGGCCGGCGTGGAGAACCGGGAGATGGTGACCGCGCTGGGCATCGACGTGCGCAAGGCGTTCACCCTGGTCTTCGCGATCGGTGGAGCGGCCGCCGCGCTCGCCGGGGCGCTCGGCGGGGTCTACTTCGGCACCGTCTCGCCCGGCCTGGGCAGTTCGCTGCTGATCTTCGCGTTCATCGTGGTGGTGATCGGTGGGATGGGCTCGGTGGTCGGCTCCGCGTACGCGGCGGTCGTGGTCGGGCTGGTGCAGCAGTTCGTCAACTACTACGGCACGTCCGGGCTCGGCGACATCTGCGTGGTCGGGCTGCTGGCCGTGGTGCTGCTGCTGCGCCCGCAGGGCATCGCCGGAAAGGTGGCAACGGCATGACGGTGATCGACGCGCCTCCTGCGCAGGTGCCCGACGAGTTGACCCCGCAGCGGGGGCGGTGGCACCGGGTGCGCCCGTTCCTGCCGCTGGTCGCGGTGGTGGTGCTGGCGATCCTGCCGTACTCGACGATCTCCCTGCCGGGGATCTTCGAGGGGCCTGTCAACTCACCCGGCACCCTGCAACTGCTCGCCATCTGCCTGATCTTCGGTGGCCTGGCAGCCGGTTACGACCTGCTCTTCGGCCGGACCGGCATGCTCTCCTTCGGGCACGCGCTGTACTTCGCCGCCGGCGTGTACGGCACCGACATCCTCATCACCCGGGCCGGTCTGCCGCTGTGGCAGGCGGCGCTGTTGACGATCACCGGCGGGACGATCCTCGCCGCGTTGCTCGGCGCGGTGGCGCTGCGGACCGTGGGTATCGCGTTCGCCATGGTCACGCTGGCCTTCGCCCAGGTCGGCGCGATCCTGGTGGCCCGGGACTTCGGCGGGCTCACCGGCGGCGAGGAGGGTCTGCCGCTGGACGTGTCCGGGCTGCCGGCCGGTCTGGTCGGGGTGACCAACACGGTCAACCTGTACTGGCTGGCGCTCGCGTACCTGACGCTCGTGGTCTTCGTGGTGCACCGGGTGAGCGGGTCCCCGACCGGTCGGGTGCTCGCCGGTCTGCGTGACGACGAGCGGCGGATCGGCGTGCTCGGGCTGGACCCGTACCGCTACAAGCTGGTGGCGTTCACTCTCGCCGGCGGGCTGGCGTCGGCGGGCGGGGTGGTCTACGTCCTGATCGTCGGCGGCGCCTCACCGCACATCACGTCCTCCGAGCTGACCCTGTCGCTGCTGGTCATGGTGGTGCTCGGCGGGCCGGGCACCCGCTGGGGGCCGGTGCTCGGCGGCGTCCTCTACATGTACCTGGACCACCGGCTCACCGCGTTCGGCACGAGCGACGCGGTGGGCAACCTGCCGGCCGTCCTCAGTCGCCCGCTGAGCCAGCCGCTGTTCGTCCTGGGCACGGTCTTCATCCTGGCCGTCTACTTCTTCCCAGGAGGCCTGACCAGCCTGGCCCCCCGCCTGTCCCACCTAACCAAAGCCCTCCGCCCCCCACGCTGACCCCACCCCCCTCTGAGCCCGTCGATCATGGAGTTATCGCCGCGACACGTCGCGGCGGATGGCGATAACTTCATGATCGACGGGTTTCAGTGCATGGGGAGGTTGGGGAGATGGATTCTCGGGTTGCTGTTGTCAGTGGGGGTGGGACCGGGATTGGAGCGGCCGTTGCCGGTTCGCTTGTTCGGGACGGGTACGACGTAGTGATCGTCGGGCGGCGAGCCGACGTGTTGTCGGCCGCCGCCTCGCAGATCTCGGTCGACTGCGGGCGGCCGGACGCCGTGACCGCCGTGACCGCGGACCTGACCGAGCCGGAGCAACTCGAGCGGGTGCTCGCGGCGGTCGGCGGTCGGCCGGTCGACGTGGTGGTCAACAACGCCGGCGGCTACCTGGGCGGGGACACCTCCACGCTGGAGGGGACCGCCGCGCACTGGCGAGCCAACCTGGACGCCAACGTGCTCACCGCCGTGCTGCTGACCGAGGCGCTGCGGCCGGTCCTGCGTCGGCCCGGCGGGCGGGTGATCCTGGTCAGTTCGATCGCCGCCCAGCGTGGCGGCGGTGGGGCGTACTCAGCCGCGAAGGCGGCTCTGCACGGTTGGGCGTACGACCTGGCCGCGAAGCTCGGCCCGGACCAGATCACGGTCAACGTGGTGAGCCCCGGTTATGTCGCCGAGACCGAGTTCTTCGGCGACCGGATGACCGCCGAGGGGCACGCGCAGCGGGTGGCGGCGACCCTGGTCGGGCGGGCCGGGCTGCCGGACGACATCGCCGAGGCCGTCCGCTATCTCGCGAGCCCGGCCGCCGGATACGTCACCGGCCAGGTCCTCGGTGTCAACGGGGGCTCGGTCCTCGGCCGCTGACCACACGAACGCAGAGGGCGGCGACCCCCCGTTTGGTCGCCGCCCTCCTATGTCAAGGGTCAGCCGTTCAGCAACTCGTACGCCATCGGCGGCGCCTTCGTCGCAGCGGCGCCGGTCGGTACGCTGATCTTCGGAGTGGTGCCGTAGTCGGCGTAGTTGACGACGTAGTCGTACGCCTTCGCCTTGCCGGCGGCCGGGATCTTCAGCGTCAGCGAGGTCAGGTTCTTGTCCGCGCCGACGACTGCCGTGAACGGCACCTTCTTGCCGGCGTCGCCCAGCGCCGCAGCCTCGCCGTCGTCGAACGCCTTCGCCGCCTCCCCGGCGCTCACGTCGATGAACCCGACGTACGTCCCGGGGCTCTGCTCCTCGACCGAGGTGGCCGCCTCGATGAGCGGACCGGCGTTGCCCTGGTCCGCACCGTCGTAGGTCGGGATGCCAGCGTTGTCGGAAAGCTTGGTGCGGTCCAGCTTCATCCACTTGTCCGGGAACTTCGGCAGCCCCGCCTGGCCGGTCAGCTTCGCCTTCATCCACAGCTCATCGGCGATGATCAGCACCGACATCTTGACGGTGATGCCCTCCGAGCCGGGCGCGATCGTGCTGTTCACCTCGATGCCCTTCGCGTCCGGGTCGACCCGCCCGCTCAGCGTGCTGGACGAGTCCTTGCCGGTGAACCGGAACGCCCCCTCGGTGCCCTCCGGAACGGCATCCAGGAGCACCTGCTTCGGGTCGGCGGTCGGGCTGGCGCTCGGGCTGTCGCTCGGGTTGCTCCGCGGTGCCGAGGCTGGTCCGCTCGTGGGTCCGCACCCCCCGAGCAGGGTGGTCGTGGCCAGCATGGCGGCGATCACGCCGACCGTGCGGCGGGTGGCGCTCGCGGTGCCCGTTGCCTGTGTCATCACATTCTCTTTCTCGCTGCGTGGCTGGTGCCGATGTCCATGTTGTCGGCAGGCACGGCGGTGCGGCTGCCGATATGCTGCCGTCCGGCTGCCGGGCACTGCCGTCCGGCGCTGCCGGAGGTGTCAGGAGCGGGAATAGGCATGTCAGCAACGCTGCGTTTCGAGATCCTCGGGCTTCAGCGGGCCTGGTACGCAGACCGCGAGATCGACCTCGGTCCCGGCAAACAGCGTGCTGTGCTGACCGTGCTGCTGCTCTCCGTGGGCCGTCCGGTGTCCACCGGGCAGATCGTCGAGGCGGTCTGGCCGGAGGATCCGCCCGCGAACGGCCCCAACGTGGTGCAGAAGTACGTCGCCGGGTTGCGCCGGGTGTTGGAGCCGGAGCGGTCGCCGCGTACGCCGGGCCAGGTGTTGAGCCTGACCGATGCCGGTTATCTGCTCCGCGTCGATCCGGACGCGGTCGACGCGGTCCGTTTCCAGCGGGGGATCCACCGCGCCCGGCAGCGCCGGGCCGAGGGTCGTGCCGCCGAGGCGTTGACCGAACTGGCCACCGCCCTGGCGCTCTGGCAGGGCGAGCCGTTCACCGGCTTCACCGGGCCGTTCCTGGAGGCGGCCCGGCAACGGTTGATCGAGCTGCGGGCGGTGGCGTTGGAGACCCGGGCCAACCTGATGCTGGACCTCGGCCGGCACCGGGAGATGGTCGGGGAGTTGGTGGAGTTGGTGGCCGAGTTCCCGGTCCGGGAACGACCGCGGCACCAACTCATGCTGGCGCTCTATCGCAGTGGGCGGCAGGCGGAGGCGCTCGCGGCCTACCGGGAGTTCGGCGACCTGCTCCGGGAGGAGTACGGCATCGGGCCGGGTGAGGCGCTTCAGGCCCTGCACCGCCGCATCCTCTGCTCCGACCCGACCCTCACGGTGGCGAAGCCGTCGAGCGAGCCGGAACTGTCCCGACCCATGCCGGCTCCCAGCCCTCGCCAACCAGCCGACCCACCCGCGCCGCCGCCGCCCACGCCGCCCGCGCCCACGCCGCCCGCGCCAACGCCGCCCGTGCCAGCGCCGCCCGCGCCGCCCGTACCAACGCCGCCCGTGCCGCCCGCGCCGGCCGTGCCGCCGCCGACCGCGCACCCCAGCCCGCCCGGGTCGCCAGCTGTCGCGTTCACCCCGCCGCCCGTTCCGTTTCCGGTCGCGGTGCCCCCGGACGGGCATTCGTCCCGGAACACCCGGGGGCCGTCGGCGCCGAGGTGGCTGAGTGTCAGCGTGACGATCGTCGGCACGCTGACCGCGGTGTTCTCCTTCGGTCTGCTCACCTGGCTGGTGGTGCTGTTCTACGCCAGTTGGCGGCGGAGCTGGCGCAACGGGCTCACCGGTCTGGGTTACCTGTCGCTGACCGCCACGATCATCGCGATGTTCGGCAACAGCGACTCGGAGGAGATGAGCGACACCGAAGGTCTCCTGATCGTGGCCTGGATGCTCGTCTGGCTAATCGGGGTCGTGCACACGATTTTGCTCAACGGCGCGCTCTGGACGGCCCTCACCAATCGGATCGCGGGGTCGCCTGCGCCGGTGGTCGACGACCGTCGGGTCCGCCGTGAGCAGGCCCGCTACCTGCTCTACCACTACCCGGCGGCGCGGCAGGAGCTGCACATCGGCCGGCCCGACCTGTACCGCACCTTCGACGACGGCGGCCTGGTGGACGTCAACGCGGTCGGGGAGCGGACGATCGCCGAGCTGCCCGGGATCACCGCCGGGCAGGCGCGGCAGGTGGTGATGGACCGTTGGCTCCGTGGCCCGTTCGGCTCGATGGAGGACCTGGCTGGCCGTTGCCTCCTCCCGCCGGTGCTCACTGACTCCCTGCGCGAGCTGCTCATCTTCTTCCCCCCGCCGCCGGTGCCCGCCGCACCCACCGCCACGCCCGACCGGGTCGAGTGAGGCGACCCGCACAGGGCGCGACGGGGAGGGACGTCTCCCGTTGCTGGTAGAAATGCCGGATGGGCGACGAGCGGGCGGCGGTACGGGAGCGGGCCGAGGCGGTGCTGCGTCGGCTGGCCGGCGATCACGCCCGGCTGCGCGAGGATCAGTGGCGGGCGATCGAAGCCCTGGTCGTCGACCGGCGGCGGGTGCTCTGTGTGCAGCGCACCGGTTGGGGCAAGTCGGCTGTCTACTTCGTGGCCACCGCCCTGCTGCGAGAGAGCGGTGAGCACGGCCCGACCGTCATCGTGTCCCCGCTGCTGGCGTTGATGCGCAACCAGGTCGAGGCCGCTGCCCGGGCCGGCATCCGGGCCCGCACGATCAACTCGGCGAACCTCGACGAGTGGGACGAGATCACCGCCGAGATCCAGACCGGTGCGGTGGACGTGCTGCTGATCAGCCCGGAGCGGCTCAACAACCCGGACTTCCGCGACGGCGTGCTGCCCAAGCTGGCCGCGACCACCGGGCTGCTGGTGGTCGACGAGGCGCACTGCGTCTCCGACTGGGGGCACGACTTTCGCCCCGACTACCGGCGGCTGCGCACGTTCCTCGCCGAGCTGCCCGAGCGCACGCCCGTGCTGGCCACCACCGCCACCGCCAACACCAGGGTCAGCCAGGACGTGGCGGAGCAGTTGGGTGACGCCCTCGTCCTGCGCGGCACCCTGGACCGCGAGTCGCTGCGCCTCGGTGTACTCGACCTGCCCAGCCCGGCGCACCGATTGGCCTGGCTCGCCGACCACCTGGACCAGCTGCCCGGCTCGGGCATCGTCTACACACTGACCGTGGCGGCAGCGGGGGAGACGGCCGATTTCCTGCGCTCCCGCGGCTACCCAGTCTCCTCGTACACGGGGCAGGTCGAGGACGCCGACCGGCGAGCCGCCGAGCAGGACCTGCTCGACAACAAGATCAAGGCGTTGGTCGCCACCAGCGCGCTCGGCATGGGCTTCGACAAACCCGATTTGGGCTTCGTCGTCCACCTCGGCGCACCCCCCTCACCGATCGCGTACTACCAGCAGGTCGGCCGCGCCGGCCGCGCCGTGGAGCACGCCGAGGTGCTGCTGCTGCCCGGCGTCGAGGACGCGGCCATCTGGCGCTACTTCGCCTCGCTGGCGTTCCCTGCGGAGCAGCAGGTGCGTGCCGTGCTGGCCGCACTGCACAGCGACCGCCCGCTCAGCACCCAGGCCCTTGAACCCCTCGTCGACCTGCGCCGGACCCGCCTGGAACTGATGCTCAAGGTGCTCGACGTGGACGGCGCGGTCCGCCGGGTGCGCGGCGGTTGGCTCGCCACCGGAGAGCCCTGGGTCTACGACGAGGCCCGGCTGCGCCGCGTCGCCGAGGCACGCACCGTCGAGCAACAGGCCATGCGGGAGTACGCGACCACGCCCGACTGCCGGATGCGGTATCTGCGGGAGTGCCTGGACGACACCGGGGCGGCCGACTGCGGGCGGTGCGACAGGTGCGCCGACCCGATCTTCGCCGCCGACGTGTCGACGGCCGCGCTCGCCGCCGCGCAGACGTTCCTGGGTCGACCTGGCGTGGAGATCGCGCCCAAGAAGCTCTGGCCGACCGGCTTGGACGCGGTGGGCGTACCCCTCAAGGGCCGGATCGCTCCGGCGGAGCAGGCGCTGCCGGGGCGGGCCGTCGGGCGCCTCTCCGACCTGGGTTGGGGTGGCCGGCTGCGCGACCTCGTCGGCCCGGAGGCGCCGGACGCGCCGGTGCCCGACGACGTCGTCGGGGCCGTGGTGGAGGTGTTGAAGGCGTGGGCGCACGGCGACGACCCGTGGCCGCGCCGGCCGGTGGGTGTGGTCGCGGTGGGTTCCCGGCGACGGCCCCGGCTGGTCGGCTCGTTGGCCGAGCGGATCGCCGCCGTGGGCCGGTTGCCGCTGCTCGGCGAGGTCACCCCGGCCGGTCCTGGAGGGCCGGCCGGTCCGCGCGGCAACAGCGCCCAACGGGTACGCGCGCTGCACGACACGTTCACCGTGCCGGTCGACCTGGCCGATGCCCTGGCCGGGCTGGACGGCCCGGTGCTGCTCGTCGACGACCTGGTCGACTCGGGCTGGACGATGACCCTGGTGGCTCGGGCACTGCGCCGGGCGGGCGCGCCCGACGTGCTCCCGCTCGCCCTCGCCGTGGCCGGCTGACCTGCCGCGACCCGGGTGGAGCGCCGCGCGCACGTCGGTGCGGGATAGTTCCTGGGCGGCGGCGAATGCGACGGTCGCCACCCCGTCCGGGCGTCGGACCGGGGTGGTCCGTCGCGGCGGTACGGTGGGCGGCATGACCGACCAGCGCCCCGCCGCCGTGCCGGTGGTGCCTGACCGGGTCCCCGACGCGGTGGTGATCTCTGACCGGGTCCCCGACGCGGTGGTGATCTCTGACCGGGTCCCCGATCCGGCGGTGGTGTCCGACCAGGTCTCCGCCGCACCGGATCGGAGCACACTCCGGCTGGCGTTGGTGGTTGGCGGGCTGGTGCTGGCGGTGCTGCTCGGCTTCGGCCTCGGCCGGTTGAACGCCGCGGGGACCACCGGCAGCCCGTCGTTGGCCGCCGAGCACACCGACCCGCCGGGCGTCGCGCCGCACAACCACGGCTCCGCCACGACCACCGATCAGGGCGCGGCCACCGAGCCGGGCGGGCTGGCGGTCAGCGCGGCCGGGTTCACCCTGACCCCCCTGGTCACCGAGTTCGCGGCGGGTCGCCCCGGTCAACTCCGCTTCCAGGTGCGCGACGCGCAGCGCCGGCCGGTCACCCGGTTCGCCATCGTGCACGACAAGCCGCTGCACCTCATCGTCGTCCGGCGGGACGTGACCGGTTACCAGCACCTGCACCCGACGATGGCGGCGGACGGCACCTGGTCGGTGCCGTTGACTCTCGCGCAGCCCGGCGTCTGGCGCGCGTACGCCGACTTCACCGTGGTTGCCGACAACGGCACGCAGACCGCGGTGACCCTCGGCGCCGACCTGGTCGCGCCCGGCGACTACCAGCCCCGGTCGCTGCCCGCCCCGGCCACCTCGACGACGGTGGACGGGTTCACCGTCGGCTACCTGGGGACTCCGCAGGCCGGGGCGACAGTGCCGGTCACCTTCCGGATCGACGGCGTCGGCGGTGCCGCCCCACTGGAGCGGTACCTCGGGGCGTACGGGCACCTGGTGGCGTTGCGCGAGGGCGACCTCGGCTATCTGCACGTGCACCCGGAGCCGGAACTGGTGGACGGCCAGGTCAAGTTCTGGTTGACCACTCCCGGTCCGGGCCGCTACCGCCTCTACCTAGACTTCCAGGTGAACGCCAAGGTCCGAACCGCCGAGCTAACCCTAACCGTCCCCTAGGACCCCCCACCCCCACCCCCATCCCACCGCCACCGCCCCCGTTGATCATGAGGTTATTGCCCCGACACGCCGTTACGGGTGGCAATCAACGCCGTTGCGTCAGGGCAGTGGCCGCCGGACCAACCCGCTGCTGACCATCGAGGCTTGTAGATCAAGCCACGTCGAGCAGGAGATCCGCGCCGATCTTGCACTTCCTGTCGCCGATTTAAGCGGGAATGCACCCTAATGTCGGGGCAGAAAGTGCAAGATCGCGATGCAGGATCGGTTGACGAGCAGTCATTCCGCCTAACGCAACGGCGTTGGGGTGGCCATGACCTCATGATCAACGGCGTGGGCGTGGGTGTGGGCGTGGGCGTGGGTGTGGGTGTGGGCGTGAGGCGTGCGGGTGGGGCGTGCGGGGTTAGCCCGCTCGGCGGACTGGGCGGCGGGCCAGGTAGCGCAGCAGGTCGCGGATGTGGTGTTTCTCCTCGGCGGGGACCGTCGGGTCGGCCAGCCGGTCGAGGATGGCCCGGACGTCGGCCTCTACCGGGCCGTCGTCGTGGCGTCGGCGGGGAGTGGGGCCGGCGTCGGGCAGGCCGAGCGCGCGGAACGCGGCGGCGACCGGGAGGTCCAGTGCGGCACAGAAGCCGCGCACCTTGGCCAGTTCGGGGTAGTCCTGCCAGTCACCAGCCAGCCAGCGGAACACGGTGGAGCGACCCACGCCGGTGTGCGCGGCAAGATCGGTCACGGTCCAGCCACGGTCGTCGCGGGCGTCGTCGATGGCGCGCCGGACGAAGCGGGCGAAGGCCATTTGCGGTGTTACGTCGGCTGATCCCATCCCTGCGTGTCTTCCCCCCTGCCGGAGCACCGGGACGATGCGCCTTCCGAGGGTAGTACGCCCGGGGCGCGAAACAATTGTCTGAGCGCACAAACTGTCCCGTGGACGAGACTTTTCTCTGGAAGCGTGTGTGCAGAATGAAAATTGCATCGAGCGATCACCGTCGTTCCTCCATTAGGCTCGGTGCCCGCCCCGGCATGGCGTCTGAACGCCAGCCATGTTCGACCGGACCACCGCCGAGGAGCACCATGGCCGAATCGAGCCGCCCCCAGCCGTACCAGCCCGGTGCGGTCAGCCTCTTCTTCGTCGCCAAGGCTGGCGTCTTCGCCGCCGGGTTCTGGATCTGGCTGCTGGTCCTGGTGCTCCGCACCGACTCCGCGACCGGCCAATACGTGCTGGCAGCCACCGGCGCGATCACCACCACGCTCGTCGGCGTGGTACTGGGTGCCCGGATGGCGTTGCAACACAATGCCGCCATCCGGCACGCGGAGATGAAGAAGCTGCTTGTCGACATCTCCTGGAACGCCTTCGCCGCCGCCGGCAACGCCGAGAGCACGGGCAAGGTGGTGCCGTTCCCCACCGCCCCGGCCGACGGCGGATGGGCCGGTCAGCGGAGCGGTGGCGAGCGGGTGACGGTCCTCGACCGTGGTGCCGGCGAGCGCACCGGTGGCCGGGATCGCGGCGGCAACGGCGAACGGCGTCGTTAGAGCGTGTCGACTACGCCGCCGCCGCCGGCTGCCGGTCGGTTGGCTGCCCGTCGGCGGCCAGCAGGGTCTCCAGCCGGGGTGTGACCCGCCACTGGTCCACCAGCTCGCGGTACTCCTCGCGCTGCGGTCCGGTCGACTCGGCGCCGGTGCGTCGGGCGCGGATCAGCAGGTTGCGGGGCGTGTGCTGGGAGTCCACGAACTCCACCACCTCGGTCCGGTAGCCGTGCACCCGCAGCAGTCCGGCCCGCAGCGCGTCGGTGAGCACGTCGGCGAAGCGCTCCCGCAGGATGCCCTGCCGGGTCAGCAGCTCGTACGGCGTCGGGGCCGGATGGGCGCGGAGCTGCTTGGCCAGGTCGTGGTGGCAGCACGGTGCGGCCAGCACCCAACGGGCCTCCCAGCGCACCGCACGGGCCAGCGCCTCGTCGGTGGCGGTGTCGCAGGCGTGCAGCGCCAGCACCAGGTCGGGGGCAGGGTCGACGACGGCGTCGGCGATCGTGCCGGCCACGAAGCTGATCCGGTCGGCCCAGCCCAGCCGTTGCGCCAGCTCGGTGTTGCGCCGCCGCTGGTCCTCCCGGACGTCCACGCCGACCAACTGCACGTCGAGCCCACGGGTCGTCAGGTAGCGGTACGCGGCGAACGTCAGGTAGGCGTTGCCGCAGCCCAGGTCGACCACCCGGAGCGGACCGGTCAGGTCGTCGGGCAGGGTCGCGGCCAGCGCGCGCAGGAACGCGTCCACCTGGCGGCGCTTGGCCGCCGAGCCGCCGATCTCGGCGAAGATCGGGTCCCCGGGGTCGAGCAGGTACTCCTTCGCCCGATCGTTGCCGCTCGGCGCGGCTGCCGGACGGGACGCCGCAGCCCGGTGTACCTGCGCCTCACCGGACTTGGTCACCCGTAGTTGCAGCGTCGCCGCGGTCGTCTCCACGTGCCAGTTGCCGAACGGCTCGGCCAGCAGTTCGTCGACCGCCGCAGCGGCGTCCGGGCCGGCGGCGAGATTGCGGGTGTACGGGCGAGCGCCGTCGGACGTGGTGATCTGCATTCGCGGCCCGGCCTTGAGCGCAACCGGCCGCAGTTCCGCCCGCTCGACGGTGGGGCGGCGCCCGCGGCGGCGTCCGGCGGCAACCGCCCGGGTCAGCGCGGGGTCGAGCAGCAAGGCTCGGACCTCGGTCAGGGCGGCTTCCAGTGATTCCGGCATCGTTCCATTCCCGGCAGGTGGGGTGGGAGAAGGGAACATCCCCCGCACCGCGCGAGGCGGTGCGGGGGATGTCAGGTGTTGCTGGTGGTCAGTCGGCTGTCGCTTCGGCCGGCGTACCCGCATCGGAACCGCCACCACGGCGGCGTCGACGGCGGCGCGGCTTCGACGGCTCGCCGTCGGACGCGGCGGCCGGCTCGGTGGGGCCGGCGTCGGCGGTGATCACCGCGGTCGGCTCGCCAGCGACCGCCTCGCCGGCCCGGCGGCGACGCCGACGGCGGGGGGTACGGGTGCCTTCCTCAGCCGCGTCGTCGACGGGCACGTCGGCAACGGGCGCCTCGGCGACGGCTGGCGTGCCGGCGTCGGAGCGGTCCCGACGACCGTCACCCCGACCACGGCGCTCGCCACGGCCCTCGCCACGGCCCTCACCACGTCGAGGGCTCCGGCCGCCACCACTGTCGCCCCGGCGGGAGCGGGTCGTGCCACCCAGATCCTCTTCGATCTCGGCGGACAACCCGGCCCGGGTGCGCTCGGCCGTCGGCAGGGTGCCGCTGACCTCGGTCGGGATGTGCAGGTCGGTGTAGAGGTGCGGCGACGTGTGGTACGTCTCCGGGGGCTCCGGCATCTCCAGACCGAGGGTCTTGTCGATGATCCGCCAGCGCGGCATGTCGTCCCAGTCGACGAAGGTCACCGCGACGCCCGTTGCGCCGGCCCGGCCGGTACGACCGATCCGGTGGGTGTAGGTGTCCTGGTCTTCCGGGCAGTCGTAGTTGATGACGTGGGTGACGCCTGTGACGTCCAGCCCGCGGGCCGCCACGTCGGTGGCGACCAGGATGTCGATCTTGCCGGCCCGGAAGGCGCGCAGTGCCCGCTCGCGAGCACCCTGGCCGAGGTCACCGTGCACCGCCGCGACCGCGAAGCCGCGGAAGTCGAGGTCCTCGGCGACCCGGTCGGCGGCCCGCTTGGTACGCGTGAAGATCATGGTCAGCCCACGCCCCTCCGCCTGGAGGATGCGCGCCACCACCTCGACCTTGTTCATCGAGTGGGTGCGGTAGACCAGTTGCTGGGTCTGCGGCGACGGACCGGTCTCGGCGGTGTGCCCGGCGTGGATCGTCATCGGCTGGCGCAGGAAACGCCGCGACAGGGTGACGATCGGGTCCGGCATGGTGGCCGAGAAGAGCATTGTCTGGCGGTCTTCCGGGAGCATCGCCAGGATCTTCTCGACGTCGTCGAGGAAGCCCAGGTCGAGCATCCGGTCGGCCTCGTCGAGCACGAGCGCGTGCACCCGGTCCAGACGGAGGTGCTTCTGCTTCTGCAGGTCCATCAGCCGGCCGGGGGTGCCGACCAGGATCTCGACGCCCTTGCGCAGCGCGTCGATCTGCGGCTCGTACGCCACACCGCCATAGATCGGCAGCACCCGGACGCCACGCGTCCGGCCGGCGGCGGCCAGGTCCTTGGCGACCTGGATGCCCAGCTCACGGGTGGGGACGACGACCAGCGCCTGGGGGACGCCGTCGCTGCCCTCGCCCGGGGCGAAGACCCGGTCCAGCAGCGGTACGCCGAAACCGAGGGTCTTGCCGGTGCCGGTGGGCGCCTGACCGATCAGGTCGACGCCGCGCAGCGCGATCGGGATCGCGTATTCCTGGATGGCGAAGGCGCGGGTGATGCCGGCCGAGGCCAGGGCCTCGACGGTCTCGGCGCGGGCGCCGAGGGCGGCGAACGTGGGGGCCTCCGGTCGAACCGGGGCGGTGGGGGCCAGTTCCTGGCCGTCCAGCAGATCTTGAGTCAGGTCGCTCATGTGGATGTGGGGGTGCCCTCTCGTGGGTGCGCCCGTCATGTCCTCAGGGCGCGTTCGGTATGACGCGGGCCACACGGTCGGCGGCAGATTGCCGAGCCGGACCGGGCCGCACGCGCGCCGCGGGCTGAGCTTCGATCAGATCGGCGCCCACGGCAACTGCTCCATGCTACCTGAACAGGCATGGCTTCGTCCCGATTCCCGGCCGGCCAGGCGACACGCGGGGGCAATGATTGTGACCTGCGTCACAAATGCGCCGGCCGGGGCGTACCCTGCGCGAGTCACCGCTGGCGGCGCGGGCGTCCGGGTCGGGGTCGCGCGACGCCATCCGAGAGAGGTGCGGCAGAACCCCAACAGGGTCGCCGCATCGAGCGTGGCACGGCACGGCGCGGCGGAGCGCCGGCCGGAACCGCCGAGCACCGATGCCGGCCCGCGGCAGGTGGCCCCACGCCTACCTGCCGCGATGGCCGGCCCGGTCAGCGGACGGTGAAGCCGACCGCCCGGGACGACGCCTCGGCGATCTCGACGTAGGCGACCTTCTCGATCGGCACGATGACCCGTCGGCCCTTCTCGTCGGTCAGGGAGAGCGTGCCGCCGTTACCGGCGAAGGCGTCGGTCACGATCTGCTCGATCTCGGCCGGCGACTGTGCGCTGTCTACTACCAGCTCACGCGGCGCGTACTGCACGCCGATCTTGACCTCCACTGTGCCTCCTCAACTGGGGCGAGAGAACCGCCCTGCGAAGGCTATCCGATCACGGGGTCGGCGGTCAGGCTGACTCACCTTGCAGCGGGAAGCTCGCGATGCCGCGCCAGGACAGCGTGGCCACCAACGCCTCGGCCTCGGCCTTCGGCACCTGACGGCCGCCGGCCAGCCAGAACTGCGCGGCCGTCTCCGCCGCGCCGACCAGCCCGGAGGCGAGCAGTTCGGCGTGGGCCCGGCTCACGCCGGTGTCCGAGATGATGGTGTCGGTGATCGCCGCGATGCAGCCCTGCTCGACCCGCTCGACCCGCTGTCGCACCGCCGGGTCGTTGCGCAGGTCCGACTCGAAGACGAGGCGGAAGGCCTCGCTCTCGTGGTCGACGAAGTCGAAGTACGCGCGCACCGACGCGCCGACGCGCTCCTTGTTGTCACTGGTGCCGCGCATCGCATCCTGCACCTGAGCGACGATGGCGTCACAGTGCGTGTCGAGCAGCGCCAGGTAGAGATCCATTTTTCCGGGGAAGTGTTGGTAGAGCACCGGCTTGGAGACCCCGGCCCGCTCGGCGATGTCGTCCATCGCGGCGGCGTGGTAGCCCTGCGCGACGAACACCTCCTGCGCCGCAGCGAGAAGCTGCTTACGGCGCGCGGAGCGGGGCAGGCGGGTGGGCCGGCCGGCGGTCTGTGCACCGTTCCCCGCAGCGCTCATGAAATCCTCCGAGTTCTCCGTACGAGCCGGCATTTTCCCCCCAGACCGGGCGAAGCCCGTGACCCCCGTCGTGGAAATGGCCCGCCGCTGTAACTTATCGCCACTCTCGGCACACGGTAGCCTCAGCGGGGGCGACCAAGGAGCGCGCGGTGAGTGAAACAGGGCAACCCGGAGCCGCCACCCCGGGAGAGCACGGTGACGGAGCGGGTCAGCACGACGACCCGGGCCGTCCCGTCAGCGGGTGGGCGCCAGCGACGGGCGGGTGGTCCCGAGCCGCCGATCGCGAGGATGCCCGGGACGAGGCGCCGCGCTGGCAACCCGATCCCGCCGCTGGCTGGCGCGCCTCGTCCAGCCGACACGGTGACCTTCCGGCGCCCCTGGTCGGGCTGCCGGGTGACCTCGATCCGCCGACCCGTGCCAACGGCCACCACGCCAATGGCGTGCACCATCCGGACGACGCCAACGGCGTCCGCCCTCCCGGTCTCGAACCACCCGCCGGCCGCCCCGCGCCGGTGAGCGCGCCGCCGGGGTTGCCCGCCGAGGGTCGGCCCGAGGCGACCGGCGACCGGCTGGTGGTGCCCGCCCAACGCCCCGCGCCGCCCCGGGAGCAGGGTGCCGGCGAGCCCGACAAGGGCACCGCCACACGCTCCACCGTCGATCCGGCCGCCGCGCACCGCGCTCGCTGGGCCGAGCCCGGCCTGCCGACCTCCGCGCCGGCAGTCCAGGTGCCGCCCGTCGGCACCGCCGCGTCGGGTTTCGAGGTGCCGCCCGGCTTCCGCGCGCCGACCAGCGAGCGGCTGGCCGCCGACGAACCGGCCGCGCCACGAGACTGGCGGGACCCGCTCCCACCCGGCCAGCCGGCAGCATCGGGGCCGGCCGGGCACGCCGACGCGACCGAGCCGGGTCGCGCCGCTGGCATCCCCCGACCAGGCGAAACGCACCGAGCCGGCGAGTCGCCGGCCATCGAGCCGGACTGGTCCGGGCCGAACTGGAACGGTCCGAGCTCGGGCGGCGGATGGGCGCCGCCCTGGTCCCGATCCGACGACGAGCCGGCTGCTCCCAAGGCGCGGGACGAGCCCGCGCCGAGTTGGGTCGCCGAGCCCCACCTGCCGTACGAGCCGCTGCGCGCCGAGTCGCCCCGCCCGTACGAGCCGGTGCGTGCCGATCCGCCCCGGGGGTACGACGTCACGGGCGGGTCCGACGCCTCGCCGACGCACCCCGGCGAGCAGAGCACCCCGCCGCCGTCCGAGCGCCCGTCCTGGGTCGCACCGCCCACCGTTCCGCCCCGGGCTGTCGACCCGGACGCGTCCCCCACGAGCGGACCGCCGGTGTCATCAGGCATGGCGCCGCCGGTCGTCGAGCGCCTCTCCTGGGCCGACGGTCCCACGCCGACCAGCGGCCCGCCCGCCGATCGCCCCTCCTGGGCGGGTGGCCCGCCGCCGACCAGCGGCCCGCCCGCCGATCGCCCCTCCTGGGCGGGTGGCCCGCCGCCGACCAGCGGCCCGCCCGCCGATCGCCCCTCCTGGGCGGGGTCCGGCGCACCTCGCACGGACCGCCCGTCCTGGGCCGGCGGGTCCGACCCCGCGCCCACCAGCCCGGCGCCGGCGCGGCCGTCGTGGGCTGGCGGCTCCGAGGCGGCGACGAGCGTTCCGCCGGTACGGCCGTCCTGGGCTGGCGGCTCCGAGGCGGCGACAAGCGTTCCGCCGGTACGGCCGTCCTGGGCCGGCGGGTCCGACCCCGCGCCCAGCAGCCCGACGCCAGCGCGGCCGTCCTGGGCCGGAGAAGCCGATCCGACACCGCCCACCGCCTCGCCGACGCGGCCCTCCTGGGCCTCCGGAGCCGTGCCGGCCGACGCGCCACCTCCGGCCCCGGCCGGGCCGCCTCCCACGCTGACCGACGCACCCCCGGCCCCGGCAGGCCCGCCCCTGGTGGCGGAGCGTCCCTCCTGGGTCGGCGGTTCGCCGACGCCGAGCAGCTCCCCGACCGAGCGGCCGGACTGGTCCGAGGGCCGGATCCCCGCCACCCCCGCCGAGCGCCCGTCCTGGCCAGCCAGCCATTCGGCAAGCGCGGCCGGCGGCGGGGAGGTGGGCGAGACGTCCGGCCCGCCGCGGCCCGAGATCCGGCCGGTCGCGCCGTTCCGGCTCCGGCCGGCGGCACCCGAACCGCCCGTTCCGTCTCCCGTCGATTCACCCCGGGCGAACGTCCCGCCGACCACCGACACCACGTCGGCCTCCACCGGCGCGGCGCCGCCCTCGGCCACCAGCGGGGCCCAGCGCCGTGACCGGCCCCCAGCCGTTTCCACCTCGCCCTACGCGGCTCGTCGATCCGCCCCCGATCCGACGTCGTCGACCGGGCCGGCCGACAACGGCCGGCAACCAGACCCGAGGGCGGCGGTGCTGCCGCAGCGCGTCCCCGCGGAACCGGACGTGCCCGTCGTGCCGGAGCCGCCAGCCGTGGAGCCACCTGCCGAAACCCCGGAGCTCGCCCGCATCGCCACCCACCTTCGTCGGGACGACGAACCAGCCCCACTTCGGGAGCGCCCCGAGGGGTTCGACGTCAACGCCATCCTGGACGCCGTTCGGGAGGTCGCCGGTGTCCGCGACGCGGCGCTTCGCCGTACCCCGGCCGGGGCGCACAGCCTGCGCCTGGACCTGGCCGACGGCGCCGATCCGGCCGAGGTGAGCCGACAGGTGGCCCGGCTGCTGCAGGAACGGATGGGGCTGGCCGCCGCCCCGCAGAACGTGCCCGGCGTGCCCAGCACGCCACCCCCGCCGGTTCGCCGACGCCTGGCCGAACCGCGACCTGCCGAACGGCGTACGGCGGAGCCTCCCGGTGCGGCCCCGCGCGACGAAGGTCCGGAGGCCCGTACCGGTGAGGTCCGGGCGGCCGAGACGACCGTGCCGCAACGTCCCTCGGGCGCCCCGGCAGCGGCCACACCGGCAGGCTCGGAGCAGTGGACCGGCACGGACACCTCGCGCCGCCGCCGGCCGAACGCGCCGCACCGGGGTCGCGCCACGGTCGAGGAGCCCGGATCGGTCTCCGCCGCGCCGGCCGGTGCGGCGACCGGCAGCCCGGCCACGCTCGGCACGTCGTACTCCGGTGGTCAGGTGACCACGACGGAGTCGGCGCCGTCCCGGCCGCTGGACACCGGGGGCGTGCCGGGGCCGCGGGTGGTGATCGACCACGTGCAGGTGAGCACGTTCGGCCTGGACGCGAACGTGGAGGTCCGGCTGCTGGCCGACGACGACAGCGCCTCCGGGTACGCCACCGGGCCGGCGGTGGACGGCTACGTGCTGCGGCTCTGTGCGGTGGCGGCGGCCGCCGCGGTGGACGAGTTGCTGCGGGGCACCGACAACGCCGAGCGGGGGCGCTGCTTCGTCGAGCACGCGGCGGTGGTGCCGTTCGGCAACTGCGAGGTGGCCACGGTTGTGGTGCTGCTCGTCTGTGCGGGCTGGGTCGAGCAGCTCGCCGGCTCGGCGCTGGTCGCCGGTGATCCCCGGCAGGCGGTGGTCCGGGCGACGTTGGCGGCGGTGAACCGTCGGCTGGAGGCGCTGCTGTCCTGAGTGGTCCGAGGCAGACTGGAACGATGAGAAGCGCCACCCTCTGGCCCGACCATCTGCTCCCCGATCATCACGTTCCACCGCCCTGGCCGGGCCGGGAGGTCCGCCTCGACGGCCGGGTCACGTACGTGCGCGACACCCCGGCCACCGCCGCCGGCGCGGAACCTGCGCTGTACGTGCACGGGCTGGGCGGGTCGTCCCAGAACTGGACCGACCTGGCCGGGCTGCTCGCCGACCGGCTGGACGGTCAGGCCATCGACCTGCCCGGCTTCGGCCGCAGTGAGCCGGGCCCCCGCTACACCATCCCGGCCTTCGCGGATCTGGTCGTCCGCTGGATCGAGCACTCCGGTCGGGGTCCGGTGCACCTGTTCGGCAACTCGCTGGGCGGCGCGGTCGCGGTGCAGGTCGCCGGGCTCCGGCCGGACCTGGTCCGTACCCTCACCCTGATCTCCCCGGCCCTGCCGTTTCTCGATTTCCGCCGCTCGTTGCAGGGGCGGATGCTGCCGGTGCTCGCCATCCCGCGGGGTGAACGGCTGGTCGCCCGGCACCTCACCCAGCTCGCTCCCGAGGTGATGGCCCAGCAGGTGCTGGAGGCGTGCGTCGCCGACCTGAGCCGGATCTGCGACCAGCGTCGGGCCGAGGCGTTGGAGGAGATTCGGGTGCGGTACGAGGCGGAGCACTACGCCGCCGCGTACGTCCGGACGTTTCGCGGTCTGGTCTCCAGCTTCCTGCGGGCGTACCTGCCGGGGTCGGGTTCGCTGTGGCGGCTCGCCGAGGCGGTACGCGCACCGACCCTGGTGGTGGGTGGCCGTCAGGATCGCCTGGTCGACGTGCGGGTCGCGCCGCAGACCGCCCGGGTCATCCCGGACAGTCGGTTGATGATGCTCGACGGCGTCGGTCACGTGGCGCAGTTGGAGGTGCCCCGCCTGGTTGCCCGGGCGGTGGTCGGCCTGCTCGCCGAAACGGAGGACACCGTGGGGCGGCCTGATCTGGCAGGCTGACCTGGATGCCCAGGTCAGCCCACCTCCCCGGTCGCCGTCAGCGACGCCTCGCGCTGCTCGCCCAACTGGTGGCGGTGGTGATGGCGGTCGGCGCGGCGGTGACCGTGATCGCCGAGGGGCCGGGTGGGCATCCCCCCGCTGGCCGGTTGGCCGCTGACGAGGTCGTCACTCTGCCGCCGCCGCTGGTGGCCGCGCCGCTGCCGCCGTCGGTCGACCCGTCGCCCTCTGCCGTGGTCGAGTCCAGCCCGTCCCCGGTGCTGCGGGTGCCCGGCGCGGTCCCGAGCGCCGGCACCGGGAGGTTCGGCTACGACGCCCGTTCCGGCCCGGTGCTGGGGCGCGCGGGTGAGCTGCGGCGGTACCGGGTCGCGGTGGAGTCGGGCAGCGACGAGACGGCCGCGGACTTCGCGCAGGCGGTCCAGGTGGCGCTCGCCGGGCCGGGTAGCTGGGTCGACAGCGGCAGGCTACGGATGCAGCAGGTGCCGGGGGACGCGCCTCGCGACTTCACCATCTACCTGGCCACCGCCCGCACGGCGGGTCGGATGTGTGCCGACGGCGGGGTGGACATCCGGATCGGGGGTCGGCCGTACACGTCCTGCCGGGCACCCGGCCAGGTGATCATCAATCTGGATCGGTGGCGGTTGTCCGTGCCGCACTTCGTCTCGGCCCGCGTGCCGCTGGACGTCTACCGGACGTACGTGGTCAACCACGAGGTCGGCCACCAGCTCGGGCACCGGCACGAGCGTTGCCCGGGTGCGGGTCGACCCGCACCGGTGATGATGCAGCAGACGCTCTTCCTCAACGGGTGCCGGGTCAACCCGTGGCCGTACCTCGACGGACGCCGCTACGCCGGCCCCGCCCTCTGAGTGAGCGACCGACGTACACCATCAGGCGTCTTGCGTGAATTGCGGCAAAAGCGGAGATATGCCCGAATAATCTGGCAGGCTCGACATCATGACGCCGTCGTCCCCTTACGGCCCGCCCACGTCGCCGCCCGACCGGCCCGACCGGTCGGCGTACGAAGGCGCACACCCCACGCTCACCCGGATGCGCCGGCGGCGTCGCCGCACGCTGCTGCTCGGCGTGCTCGTACTCGTGCTCGCCGGCGGCATCGGCACGACGCTCAACCGGGGCGGCGAGCCACCGGCCGACACTCCCACCATGACCCAGGGCGAGATGGGCCACGGGGGTGGGGCGCCCGTGCACCCGGCGCCCACCAGCTACCCCTCGGTCGGAGCCGGACGCTTCACGGCTGCCGACGGTGCGACACCGGTGCACGGAACGGACGGGCCGCTGCGCCGTTACCGGGTCGTGGTCGAACGCGGCACCGGCCAGGACGCCGCCGCGTTCGCGGCCAAGGTCGACGAGGTGCTGGCCGACCAGCGCAGTTGGATCGCCTCCGACGAGTTGCGGGTGCAACGGGTGGCCGACGCCGGGGCGGCGGACTTCACCATCTACCTGGCCACCCCCGTCACGTCCGAGCGGATGTGCGCCGAGGGCGGGTTGACCACCGAGCGCTACACCTCCTGCCGCCTGCCCGGCCAGGTCGTCATCAACCTGGCCCGCTGGATGGAGGCGGTCCCCGACTACGGCGCGCCGCTGGACACCTACCGCACCTACGTGATCAACCACGAGGTGGGCCACGAGTTCGGCGAGGAGCACGAGGCCTGCCCCGGCGCGGGGGAGCCCGCGCCGGTGATGCAGCAGCAGACGTACGGCCTGCACGGCTGTGTCGCCAACGCCTGGCCCTACCTCGACGGCCGTCGCTACGCGGGTGACATCGTCCCCTGATCGACCGGGTCGTCGGTTATTCCCGCTCCCGCATCGCGGACCAGTGTCGTCCCTCATGGCCGAGCGGGGCTCCCGCGAGCAACAATGGCGCGGTTCACACCGCCGATCCCGGGGAGTCCACCGTGTCGTTGCCCCCGCTCGTCGAGCCCGCCGCCGAGCTGACAGTTGACGAGATCCGCCGCTACTCGCGCCACCTGATCATCCCGGATGTCGGGGTGACCGGGCAGAAGCGGCTGAAGAACGCCCGGGTGCTCTGTGTCGGCGCTGGTGGCCTCGGGTCGCCCGCCCTCATGTACCTCGCCGCGGCCGGGGTCGGCACGCTCGGCATCATCGACTTCGACACCGTCGACGAGTCCAACCTCCAGCGTCAGATCATCCACGGCGTGTCCGACATCGGCCGGTCCAAGGCCGAGTCCGCCGCCGCGTCGATCCGCGAGATCAACCCCCTCGTCCAGGTGGAGATCCACAACACCGCGCTGGACCGGGAGAACGTCAAGGAGATCTTCGCCCAGTACGACCTGATCGTCGACGGCACCGACAACTTCGCCACCCGTTACATGGTCAACGACGCGGCGGTGCTGCTCGGCAAGCCGTACGTCTGGGGCTCGATCTACCGCTTCGACGGCCAGGCGTCGGTGTTCTGGGCCGAGCACGGCCCGTGCTACCGCTGCCTCTACCCGGAGCCGCCGCCGCCCGGCATGGTGCCCTCCTGCGCCGAGGGTGGCGTGCTCGGTGTGCTCTGCGCGTCGATCGGCTCCATCCAGGTGAACGAGGCGATCAAGCTGCTGACCGGCATCGGTGAGCCGCTTGTCGGTCGCCTGATGGTCTACGACGCCCTGGAGATGGAATACCGCAAGATCAAGGTCCGCAAGGACCCGAACTGCGCGCTCTGCGGCGACAACCCGACGGTCACCGACCTGCTGGAAGACTACGAGGACTTCTGCGGCGCGGTCTCCGAGGAGGCCCAGGAGGCGACGCTCGACGCGACGATCACCGCACTCGAGCTCAAGGAGTGGCAGGACGCCGGCAAGGACATCTTCCTGGTCGACGTTCGGGAGCCCGCCGAGTACGAGATCGTCCGCATCCCCGGTTCCACCCTGATCCCCAAGGGCGACATCATCTCCGGCGAGGCGCTGGCGAAGCTCCCGCAGGACAGGCAGATCGTGCTGCACTGCAAGTCCGGGGTCCGCTCGGCTGAGGCGCTCGCCGCGCTCAAGGCGGCCGGTTTCCGCGACGCCGTGCACGTCCAGGGCGGTGTGCTCTCCTGGATCAAGCAGATCGATCCGTCGCTGCCCGCCTACTGAGCGACGACCGGGGCCGGCGGCGGGCCACTCACCCGCCCCGGCCTCGGCCGATTCTCCGAGGCGCGAGGACCTTTACGCAGGTAGCGTGACCGCCGTGGTGGACATGGACGGCGCTATCGGCTTCGTCGTGGCGCACGGAGACGCGGTCGACCGCGCGCGTCTCTCCCGGCTGCGCACCGGCGTGGGTGTGCCGGACGAGGTGCTCGACGCCGCCGAGGCCGGGCAGACGCCCGACGGCGGCTGGCCCGCCGTCCTCGACGGCGCGGTCGGCTCCGTCGACGCGACCTGCTTCCGCCTGGCCGAGTTGGACGACCTCGGTGCCCTCGGCCGCCCGGCGGCCCGGCACGCGCTGGACTGGCTCGCCGCCTCCCAGCTGCCCGACGGCGGCTGGGACGAGGACCCGTCGCTGGCCGACCTCGCCCCGGAGTGGGCGCGGCCCGGCGACCCGGAGGCCCGTCTCTACCTCACCGCCAACGCTGCTTTCTGGCTCAGCGTGGGCGGGCTGGACGCCCGGTCCGCCGGGCCGCTGGACCACCGGGTCGGCGGGTCGTACGCCCGGGTGGTGCAGGCCGCCGCGCAGGCGCTCGCCGCGCAGCTCGCCCCGGACGGCCGTTGGCCCTCCTTCGTGGCCGCCGGTTGGCTGAGCGCGGCCGTGCTGCACCGGCAGGAGATGTACTACGAGTCGGCGTTGATCCAGTCGGTGCTCGCCGAGCGGATTCCGCGGTTGTCCCCGGCGGACGTGGCCTGGCTGGCCGGGACGCTGCGCCGGGTCGACATGGGCGAGGAGCACTGGTTGCTGGTCGCGGCCCGCGATCGGCTCACCAGGACCCAGCGCAGCGACGGCGGCTGGGACAGCGACGACGGTCACCAGTTCGACGTGCACACCACACTACGGGCGATCCGGGCCTGCCGAGCGGCCCCCCCAACCGCCTGATCACCCACCCCCCACCCCCACCCCCCACCCCCACCCCCCACCCCCACCCCCCACCCCCACCCCCCCCTCCGGCGTCGATCTTGCAGTTTCTGTCGCCGATTCACGTGCAATGCCCCTTATGTCGGGACAGTAAGTGCAAGATCGACGCGGGGGGGGTGGGGGGGTGGGGCCGAGGACGGTCAGCCGCGCAGGTGTCCGTCCCCGGTGACCACGTACTTCGCCGAGGTCAGCTCGGGCAGGCCCATCGGGCCGCGGGCGTGCAGTTTCTGGGTGGAGATGCCGATCTCCGCGCCGAAACCGAACTCGCCGCCGTCGGTGAAGCGGGTGGACGCGTTCACCATCACCGCGGCCGAATCCACCCGCGCGACGAATTCGCGGGCCGCGCTCGCCGAGTCGGTGAGGATCGCCTCGGTGTGCCCGGTGCCGAAGCGGCGGATGTGCGCGACGGCCGCGTCCAGCGACTCGACCACCGCGACCGCGATGTCGGCGGACAGGTATTCGGTGGCGAAGTCCTCCTCGGTGGCCGGGACCACCGCGGCGGAGTACGCGGCCACCTCGGGGGAGCCGTGCACGGTCACCCCCGCCTCGGCGAGGGCGGCCAGCATCGGCGGCAAAAACGCGTCGGCGACGCTGGCGTGCACCAGCAGCGACTCGGCGGTGTTGCAGGTGGACAGGCGCTGCGTCTTGGAGTTCAACGTCACCGCGACGGCCCGCGAGATGTCGGTGGCGGCATCCACGTAGACGTGGCAGTTTCCCACCCCGGTCTCGATCACCGGCACCGTCGACTCCTCAACGACGGTGCGGATCAGCGACGCGCCACCGCGCGGGATGAGCACGTCGACGAGCCCTCGGGCGCGCATCAGCTCCTTGACCGATTCGCGGGAGCTGGCGTCGAGCAACTGCACCGCGTCGGCCGGGAGCCCGGCGCCGGCGACCGCGTCGCGCAGCACCGCGACCAGCGCGGCGTTCGAGTGCGCGGCCGAGGACGAACCGCGCAGCAGGGCCGCGTTGCCGGACTTCAGGCAGATCCCGGCGGCGTCCACCGTCACGTTCGGCCGCGCCTCGTAGATGATGCCGACCACCCCGAACGGCACCCGGATCTGGCGCAGCTCCAGCCCGTTGGGCAGGGTGGACCCGCGGACCACCTCGCCGACCGGGTCGGGCAGCGCGGCCATCTCACGCAGCGCGTCGGCGATGCCGGTCACCCGACCCGCGTCGAGGGCGAGCCGGTCCAGCACGGCCGCGCTCAGCCCGGCCTCCCGGCCGGCCGCCAGGTCCGTCTCGTTCGCGGTCAGGATCTCCGGGGTACGCGCCACCAGCGCGTCGGCCATCGCCACCAGGGCGGCGTCCTTGACCGTACGCGTGGCCACCGCCAACTCGGCGGCGGCGTCCCGCGCCCGACGCGCCTGCTCGACGACGCTCATACCAGCACTCCGCTGCGCTCCGTGCCGCCATGCGGCAGCAGAGGACTGAATTGATGATCCGCTCGCTGACGCTCACTCATGCCAGCTCTCCTCACAGCAGGACGAGGTCGTCGCGGTGGACGACCTCTCGTTCGTACGCCGGGCCCAGCGCCGCGGCGAGTTCGGACGTGGAACGGCCGAGCAGCCCCGGCAGCTCCACCGCGTCGTAGTTGACCAACCCACGGGCGACCGACGCGCCGGCGGTGTCGACCAGATCCACCGGGTCGCCCGCGGTGAAGGTGCCGTCCACGGCGGTGATGCCGGCGGGGAGCAGCGACTTGCGCCGCCCGACGACGGCCGCCACCGCGCCCGGGTCGAGGTGCAGCCGCCCCCGGGGTGACGTGGCGTGGGCCAGCCAGAACAGCCGGGCTGTCGGGCGTTGCCGCTGCGGGTGGAACAGGGTGCCGACCGGTTCGCCGGCCAGCGCCTGCGTGGCCAGGTCGGCGGCCGTGAGCACCACCGGGATGCCGAAGCCGGTGGCGATCCGGGCGGCCTCGACCTTTGTCACCATGCCGCCGGTGCCGACACCGGACCGGCCGGCCCCGCCGATGGTGATCCCGGCGAGGTCCGCGTCGCCGTGGACCTCGGTGATCCGGGTCGATTGCGGCTTGGTGGGGTCGCCGGTCCAGAGTGCGTCGACGTCGGAGAGGAGGACCAGCAGGTCGGCGTGCACCAGCGCGGCGACCAGAGCGGCCAGTCGGTCGTTGTCGCCGAACCGGATCTCCTGGGTGGCCACCGTGTCGTTCTCGTTGACGATCGGCACCGCCCCCAGGTCCAGCAGCTTGCGCAGCGTCCGGTACGCGTTGCGGTAGTGCGCCCGCCGGGTCACGTCGTCGACGGTGAGCAGCACCTGCCCGACGGTGCGACCGTGCCGGGCGAAGCTGGTCGCGTACCGGCCGATCAGGAGGCCCTGCCCGACGCTGGCGGCGGCCTGCTGGGTGGCCAGGTCGCGCGGGCGTCGGGGCAGCCCGAGCGGGGCGAGGCCGGCGGCGATCGCGCCGGAGGAGACCAGCACCACCTCGCGGCCCTCGCTGGCAAGCCGGCCGAGGGTGTCGACGAGCGTGTCGACGCGCTCGTCGGCCAGCCCGCCGGTCGCGGTGGTCAACGAGGACGATCCGATCTTGACGACGACCCGCCGGGCCGCCGTGACTGCGTCACGCACGCGACCATTCTGCGTGGTCACGGCCGCACCGCCCGGCGACGATCCCATATCGTGGCGGATTGTGACTCCTGACGAGTACGTCGAGGCGGTGCTCGACCTGGTCGAGCGGATCCCGGAGGGCCGGGTGATGTCCTACGGCGCGGTGGCCGACGCGCTCGCCGAGCGCTCGGGTCGCGCCTCGGCGCGGCTGGTGGGCAACATCATGGCCCGCCACGGCGGCTCGGTGCCCTGGCACCGGGTGGTGACCTCCGCCGGCCGGCTGCCGCCGGGGCACGAGCGGGAGGCGCGGTCCCGGCTGCGCGCCGAGGGGGCGCCGCTGCGCGGCGAGGGCGTGGACATCGCGGCGGCCGGATGGTTACCGGAGGAGGGGCCGTGACGACGGGCGGAACGTGATCGGCGTCCGGCGGAACGTGGTCGCTGTTCAGAACCGGATGGGGGCCGGCATCGCGTTGTCGTCTGGTTTGAGGTCGGGCCACGTGCGGTCCTGGGTGTCGCCGTGCAGGATGAGGAAACTCCGGGTGGAGGCGTCGGCACCTGGCTGGGCAGGTATCAGTTGGACGAACGTGTAGCGGCGCGACTCACCCGCCGGTAGGCCGGGTAGTAGACACCCCAGTTCATCCGTGTCTGACAGCTTTGCCGGTTTGCAGCGGGCCCAGTCTCCGCCCGCCCGTTCACCACGTTCGATCTTGTGGAACGCGACCTGCGGCGCGTCGACCGGGCCGGCGTTGGTGACCGTGAAGACCAGGGTGAGTTCACGTCGGGTGTCCGCACCGGGGACCTCGGCCAGTTCGTGGTCCATGCTCACCCTCAGGTCGGTGAGCCGGGGATCCGGGCCGAATGTCGTGGGGCCGTCGGTCTGCTCGAACCGCTGCCCGTCCCACCGGTACGTCCGGACCTGTTCGCGCCGGAGGTAGTTGGGGATCTCGCAACACGGCACGATGTCGGCCACCGTCACCCGCACCGAACCGGTCGGGGTGATCTCCGCCGCGAGGATGTCCTTGAACTCGTCGTCGGTCCGGACCACTCGGCCCACCGTCTCGATCCGGTCGTCGGAGTTCCGCTCGAAGGCCACCACCTGCTTCGCCGACGCTTCGCCGTACCGGCAGGCGACGATGGCGATGGTCTCGTCGGCTCCGTCGCCATCGACGTCGCCGTACTCGAACTCGTTGTCGGCCAACTCCGACACGTAGGTCTTCTTCGTGTTGGTCTTCAGCCGGACGTTCGAGGTGGTGCAGCCGCCCTCCGCCATGCCCGCCGGCCAGTTCGGCAGGTCGACAGGTGTGGCGAGCAGTTGCGCCCGACTTATTCGTCCGTCCGGGCCGGTCGGGGCGGTGGGTGTCGGCATCTGCGTCTGCGTCGGCGACCCGGTCGGCGTGGGCGTCGGCGGCGCCGACGTAAGCGGGGTCGGCGGTGGGACGGACTCCACCGGCACCGGCGGAGTCCGGTCGGCGTGCAGCGCGGCGTTGATGACGACGGGGGCCACCCCCAGGACGACGGCTGCCGCCGCGGCGGCAGC
Organism: Micromonospora sp. NPDC005203; assembly: GCF_042872705.1. Lineage (NCBI taxonomy): Bacteria > Bacillati > Actinomycetota > Actinomycetes > Micromonosporales > Micromonosporaceae > Micromonospora > Micromonospora sp. NPDC005203. Next base: position 478,371 of record NZ_JBIAKV010000002.1, read on the forward strand.
CGTCATCCGTCGCCGTCGGCGCAGGAGCTGCCGGGCCTTGTCGGGACCGGGACCGGTCACCTGGCTGATCACGTCTCTGCGGTACGCGCCGAGCCGCTCGCGTAGCAGCGGGTCGAGGTCAGACATCGCGTACCCCCTCGGTGTTCTCGTCGAGCAGCGCAGCCATGGCGGTCCGGCCGCGGTGCAACCACGACTTGACCGTGCCCTCGGCCACCCCTTCCTGCGCGGCGATCTGGCTGACCGACAGGTCGGCCAGATAGTGCAGGATGACCGCGCGGCGATGGTTGGGCGGCAGTTGCGCCAGCGCCGCGTCGATGGCGACCCGGTCGGGTGTCGGCCCGGCCACCTCGGCCTCGGTGCGCCGTTGTCGCAGCAGGTGGTCCCGGGCGGTACGCAGGCGTCGCCAGCGGCTGTGTGCCAGGTTCCAGGCGACCTTGCGAACCCAGGCCACCGGGTCGTCGTAGCGGACCAGGCGGTCCCAGCGGGCCAGCGCTCGGTAGAACGCCTCCTGGGCCAGGTCCTGGGCGTGGCCCAGATCTCCCGTGTACGCCGACAGTTGGGCGGTCACGCTGCCGAAGTGCGCGTGGTAGAAGTCGTCGAAGGTGATCGTCGTCTCGACCGCCGAACCGGCCGTCCGTACCGCCGGTGGCTGATTGGCGCGGGAGCCCATCGTTGACGTCACTGTCCCTCCCCCGTGACCGCCAGGCTGATCTGCCCTCGGCGGTGGTAACACTCCAGAACTGCGGACGCGGTTGCGGCTTCACTGCCGGCAACCTGACTTGTTAGATGCCTGCGACGGGCCGGCAGTTCATCACCGCAGGAGGGGATGTGTCCGGCAGCGCAACGTGAGTAATATTCGGCCCCATGAAAACGCCGCCGGGCGCCGGCTCGCTGCCTCGACGGGTGCACGCCGGCTACGCGCTCGGCTCCCTGGCCACCGGTGCGTTCGGCACCGTGCCCGGTCTGCTGCTGCTGCCGTACCTGACCGACACGCTCGGGGTGGCCGCCGGGCTGGCCGCTCTGCTGGTGCTCCTGCCGAAGGCGTGGGACGTGCTGGTCAACCCGGTCGCCGGTCGGATCTCCGACCGCACCCGGTCGCCCTGGGGCGCCCGCCGGCCGTACCTGCTCGTCGGCGGCCTCGCGCTCGCCGTGCTGTTCGCGACAATCTTCGCCGCGCCGTTCGGCAACAGCTCGGCCGCCGCCGCGTACGTGGCGTTCGCCTTCCTGCTCACCGCCACCGCGTTCGCCTTCTTCCAGGTGCCGTACGTGGCGATGCCGGCGGAGCTGACCGACGACTACGCCGAGCGCACCAGGTTGATGACCTGGCGGATCGCCGTGCTGGCACTGGCCATCCTGGTCTCCGGCGCGATCGCTCCGCTGGTGGTGACCGCCGGCGGGGACGGTGTGGCCGGGCACCGGTGGATGGGCCTGTTCGTGGCGGTGCTGATCGCCCTCGGTGCCCTCGGCGCGTTCTTCGGCACCCGGTCCGCACCGACCGGCACGGTGGGCGGCAGCGAGCCCACGCTTCGCGCCCAGCTCGCCGTGGCCGGGGCCAACCGCCCGTTCCGGGCGCTGCTGATCTGCTTCGTGGTGCAGTCCGCCGGGGTGGCGACCATCCTGGCCGGGGTCAACTACTTCGCGGCGCAGATCCTGCGCGACGAGCAGAGCGGGCCGACCCTGCTCTTCGTCTGCTTCGTCGGGCCGGCGCTGCTGGTGATGCCACTCTGGACCCGGGTCGGTGCCCGGCTGGGTAAGCGGACCGCCCTGGTCGTCGGCTCGCTGATCCTCGCCGCCGGGGCGCTGGCCCTGGTCGCCGCGCCGGTGCTGCCGCCGGTCGCGGTCTATCTGATGGTCGCGGTCATCGGCGTGGGGTACGCCGGACAGCAGGTCTTCGCGTTGGCGATGCTGCCGGACTGCATCGCGTACGACACGGCGCGCACCGGCCGACGGCAGGCGGGTGTCTTCACCGGCCTGTGGACCGCCGGGGAGACCTTCGGCCTGGCGCTCGGCCCGGGCATCTACGGGCTGGTGCTCCAGCTTGGCGGCTACGTCTCCTCCGACACCGGCTCGGCGGCGGCCCAGTCCGACGCGGCGAGACTGGGCGTGCTGCTCGGCTTCACGATCATCCCGGCGCTGCTGGTGGCTCCGCCCGTCCTCCTCCTGCGCCGCTACACCCTGACCCCCGCCGCGCTAGCCGCCGCCACCCGCGCCGGACGGGTCGATCATGGAGTTGTGGTGGGGGACGAAAGCCGTTGACCGTCACGAGAAGGGCACCATGACTCCATGATCGACGAGAGTAGGGTCTTGCCTCCCGGGATTGCCGCCGACGTCGTGCTCTCCGAGGTGCGCCAGTTGCGCGCCGGCGACCGGCCGACCCACGGAGGGCAACTGTTCGCGTACGTCTACGACCCGGCGGTGCCGGGGCTGGACGAGTTGGCTGCCGCCGCGCACCGCGAGAGCGCACACGTCAACGGGCTGGACCCGACCGCCTTCCCCTCGCTGCTGGCCATGGAGAACGCCCTGGTCGGCACCGCTGGCCGGGTGCTCGGCGCCGGCCCGGGCACCACTGCCCCGGACGTCGTCGGCAGTGTCACCAGCGGCGGCACCGAGTCGCTGATCCTCGCCGTCAAGACGGCCCGGGACGCGCACCCGGAAATCGACGCGCCCCGGATCGTGGTGCCGTCGACCGCGCACGCCGCGTTCGCCAAGGCGGCGCACTACCTGCGGGTGGCGCTGGACGTCGTGCCGGTGTCCCCGGACACGCTGCGTCCCGATCCGAGCGCGATGGCCGCCGCGATCCGCCCGGAGACGGTGCTTGTCGCCTGCTCCGCGCCGTCGTACGCGCACGGCGTGGTGGACCCGGTCGCCGAGATCGCCGCCGCGGCGGCCGCCGCCGGGGTGCGCTGCCACGTGGACGCCTGCTTCGGCGGCTGGACCCTGCCCTACCTGCGCCGCCTCGGCGAGCCGGTGCCGGCGTTCGACTTCACGGTCCCCGGGGTCACCTCCATCTCGGTGGACCTGCACAAGTACGCGTACGCGCCGAAGGGCGTGTCGGTGCTGCTGCACCGCGACGCCCAACTGCGTGCCCCGCAGTACTTCGCGTACGCGGACTGGCCCGGCTACACGATGATCAACCCGGTGATCGCGTCCACCCGTTCGGGCGGGCCGATCGCCGCCGCGTACGCGACGCTGCGGCACCTCGGCGACGACGGCTACCTGCGGCTGGCCGAAGCCACCCGGGACGCGGTCGCCGGCCTGGCCGACGCGGTCCGGGCGATCGACGGACTGCGGCTGATGGCCGAACCCGAGTCCACGGTGGTCTGCTTCACCGCCACCGAGGGTGGCCCCGACCTGTTCGTGCTCGTCGACGAGCTGACCGCGCGCGGCTGGCACACTCAACCCCAACTGTCGTACGCGGGACTCCCGGCCAGCGTGCACCTCACGGTGACCGCCTCGGTGGCGCCCCGGGTGGCCGAGTTCGGGCCGGCCCTGGCCGACGCGGTGGCCGCCGCGCGCACGGCCGGCCCGGTGGCTCTCCCGCCCAAGCTGGTGGCGCTGGCGACGTCGCTGACGCCGGACGCGCTCACCCCCGAACTGGTCGCCGGGCTCGCCGGTGGGCTCGGGCTCGGCGCCGGGGACGCGACGCCGGACCGGATGGCGGTGGTGAACACGCTGCTGGACGCCGCCCCGCCGGCGCTGCGGGAGCGGCTGCTCGTCGAGTTCGTCGGGCTGCTGCAACGTCCCACCTGGTGACACCGCACGGTCTGGTCTGCACGCCGAACGGCGGCAGACCGGACCGAACCGGCTCAACGGTAGGTTATTTCGACTGTGTTGTCCGGTTCGTAGACCTCCTCCACGAAGTCGAAGTTCACGTCCACCGGCCGCACGTCGACCTCGGCCTTGCCCGTACCGACCGTGGTGCCCGCCGCGACCCGGAAGCCCAGCGTCAGCAGAACCTCCTTGCCGTCGCCGAGCCCGTTGAGGTCGCAGGTGACCGGCTCCCGGGTCGTCTCCGGGTCGTTGCGGCAGGCCGCCCAGCCAGCGCCATCCGGGCGGACCGCCGTCGGCAGGCCGAGCCGCAGGGACACGTAGGCGGCCAGTCCGGTCATGTTGCGGACGCGCACGTTGACCATGCCGACCCGGGAGCCGTCCGGCGTGTCGGCCAGCACCAGGTTGGTGGCGGTGACGACAAGGTTGACGTCGTGCCGGTTCGGGCCGAAGCTCGTCGGTCCGGAGACCTGGGCGAAGGCACCACCCTTCCAGCGGTAGCCCCGCCACTGCCGTTGTGACCACTCGGCTTTCCAGCCGCCCCCGGGCGCGATGTCACCGACCTGTACGCGGACCATGCCGTCGCCCACCACGTCGAGTGCGAACAACCACTGCGGCTTGTCGATGGTGGTCGTGACCACCCGGCCGAGGGTCACCACCTTTCCCGCCTCGTCCCGATCGAAGGCGACCACCTGCATCGGGCCGCCGGTGCCGAGCACGCACTGCACGAGCGCCACCGTCTCCACCGCGCCGTCACCGTCGACGTCGCCGTGGTCGAGCGCCACGAGCCAGTTGACGCCCTCCCGATCGTCGCCGGAGATCCGCGTCTGCGACGTCGGGCAGCCCTGTCCGGCCCGCCACGCCGGCAGGGTCACCGATGCGCCGAGCAACTGTGCCCGGCTGATCCGGCCGTCCGGCACGGGCGTCGTCGGGCTGGCGCTGGTCGCGGAAGGGCTGGGAGTCGGGGTGGCCGAGCCGCTCGGCGTGGGCGACGCCGAGATGCTGGGCGTCGGCTCGACCGGACCCGGCCGGTGGTCCGGCCCGTCCATCGCCGCGTACCCGAGGGCCGACCCGCCGAACAACGCGAGCACCGTGGTGGCGGTGGTCGCCAGCCGACGCCGGCCGCGGCCTCGCACCGTCCGCCGAACGGCGGCCGGGCCGGGCACCTCGACCTCGTCCAGGACGGTACGGCGGTAGCGGGTGAACTCTTCGGCCAGGCCGAGGGCCTCCTGCTCAGACATCCCGCACCTCCTCGTTGCTGTCGCGTAGCTGGCTGGCGAGTGTGGCCCGGCCCCGGTGCAGCCAGGACTTGACCGTCCCTTCGGCGACCTGTTCCTGGGCGGCGATCTCCGCGACCGTCAGGTCGGCGAGGTAGTGCAGCACGACCGCCCGCCGCTGGTTCGGCGGTAACGTCGCCAACGCGGTGTCGAGGGCCACCCGGTCGGGGCTGGGCTCCGGGACGTGGGTCTCCCGCTGCCGCAGCAGCCACGTCTGGGCGGTCCGCAGCCGCCGCCAGCGGTTGTGGCCGAGGTTCCAGGCAACCTTGCGGACCCAGGCCACGGGGTCCTCGTATCCGGCGATCCGGTCCCAACGGGTGTACGCCCGGCAGAACGCCTCCTGGACCAGGTCCTGCGCCTGCCCACGGTCACCCGTGTACGCAGTCAGCTGCACCACCAGTCCCCGGAAATGCGCGTGATAGAAGTCGTCGAAGACCAGTTCGGCGGCCTCCGGTGTGGAGTTGCCCGGCGGGTCAGGTGGACGTCCGCCCACCCGCACTCCTCTTGTCACAAGCACTCGTCCTCCCCGTGGTGGCAACCGGCGGTGCGTTCGCCAGCACCAGTCACACCAGCGGGTGTGACGGCGGGTTGCACGTCGGTTGGCGTCGATTCGCTGTCTGATCCGGGACATCGGGCCGCGCGCTCGGGCTGGTCACCGCCGGACCGCGAGGACATCGCCTGTGATTCACTGTCGATGAGGAGAGGGGGGCGGTCGTGCAGCTACCGGCAGTGCTGGGTGAGCCGATCCGGTTCGTGCTGAACTGGGGGCGCCGCTACTCGCTCTGGGTGTTCAACTTCGGTCTGGCCTGCTGCGCGATCGAGTTCATCGCCACCAGCATGGGTCGGCACGACTTCATCCGGCTCGGCGTGATCCCGTTCGCCCACGGCCCCCGCCAGGCCGACCTGATGGTGGTGTCCGGCACGGTGACCGACAAGATGGCTCCGGCGATCAAACGGCTCTACGACCAGATGCCCGAGCCGAAGTACGTCATCTCGTTCGGTGCCTGCTCCAACTGCGGCGGCCCCTACTGGGACTCGTACTCGGTGACCAAGGGCGTCGACCAGCTCATCCCGGTCGACGTCTACGTGCCCGGCTGCCCACCCCGGCCGGAGGCGCTGCTGCACGGCATCCTGCGTCTGCAGGAGAAGATCGCCGCCGAGCAGTCCGGCCTCGGCGGTGTGCGGCAACGGGATCTGCTGGCCGCCCCGCTGGACGCCCCGCCCCGCGAGGCCGCCGCCCCGCGCTCCGTCGACTCCCTCACCGCCCCACCGGTACGCCCACCCGCCACGAACTGACGACGGGATCCGCCGCCGTTCGGACGGGTCCGACGTACGGGTGGCCGGGCCGGGCTAGCCTGCGCAGCATGACCAGCTCAGTGGACCAGCGGTCCGCCCACATCGTCGACGTGCTCACCGAGGAGTTCGGCGCGTCCATGGCGATCGACCCGGCCGCCTTCCGCCGCAAGTTCCGCAAGATGGCCGCGTCCCCGTTCGCCTTCTACCGGGGCAGTGCCGCGCTGTTCTACGCCGACCAGCTCGGCGACTTCGCCGACGACCGGTTCCTCGACGAGCGGACCAGCCGGGTGTGGATCCACGGCGACCTGCACGCGGAGAACTTCGGCACCTACATGAACGCCTCCGGGCAACTCGTGTTCAACGTCAACGACTTCGACGAGGCGTACGTCGGGCCGTTCACCTGGGACCTGCGCCGGCTCGCGGCGAGCGTGGCGCTGCTCGGCTACGGCAAGGCGCTCTCCGACACGTCGATCGGCGACCTGGTCGCCGGCTTCGCCCGGTCGTACCTGACCGAGCTGCGGGCGATCGCCGCCGGCGGCGACGACGCGATCGGCTCGATCACCCTGGAGAACGCCGACGGGGTGCTGCGGCGGGTGCTCCAGCAGGCCCGGCTCAACACCCGCGTGGACCTGCTCGCCACACAGACCACCATCGACAACTACGAGCGGCGGTTCTCCATCGGGGACGGGGTGTTCGAGGTCGACGACGCCACCCGGGACCGGGTGCGTGCCGCCTTCGGGGACTACCTGGGCACCCTGCCGTCCGCCTCGACGCAGCTCCGGCCGGTGGCGGCGCGGATCAAGGACGTGGTGCTGCGCAAGGGGGTGGGCATCGGGTCGGCCGGGCTGCCGTCGTACAACCTGCTGTTGGAGGGGCACACCCAGGCCCTGGAGAACGACGTCGTCATCTACATGAAGCAGGCGCAGGTGCCGGCCGTGGCGCGGTACGTCACCGACGAGTCGGTCCGCGGTTACTTCCAGCACCAGGGGCACCGGACCGCCGAGTCCCAGCGGGCGTTGCAGGCGCACGCCGACCCGTGGCTGGGCTTCACCGAGTTGGACGGGGCCGGCCAGCTCGTCGCCGAGGTCTCCCCGTACGCCGCGGACCTGGACTGGTCGGACGTGAACGAGCCGGAGGAGTTGACCGGGGTGCTCGTCGACCTCGGCCGGGCGGTGGCCCGGATGCACTCGGTCGCCGACGACGAGTCCAGTCACGACCTGGTGGACTATTCCACCGAGGAGGCGATCGTGGCCGCGGTGAACGCCGACGAGTCGGGCTTCGTCAGCCACCTGGTGGGTTTCGCCCACGCGTACGGGGTGCGCGCCCGGCAGGACCACCAACTCTTCGTCGATCTGTTCCGCAACGGCCGGCTGCCCGGCATCTGAGTGGGCGGGGCGGCGCTCAGGACGCGAACTCCAGCACCACCTTGATGTCGTCCGGCCCGGGGGTGTACGCGTCGGCGTACCGGTTCACCGGCACCCGACGGGTGATCAGCGACTCCAACCAGACCTGGTCGGCGCGGGCCAGCGCCTGCGCGGCCATGTTCCAGTGCCTCCGGTTGGCGTTCACCGAGCCGAAGACCACGTTGTTCTCCAGCACCAACGCCCGGTTGAGCGCACCGGCGTCGAAGTCGATGCTCCGGCCACCGCTGGACACTCCGGCCAGGCAGACGATCCCGGTGGGGGCCGCCTTGCACATGACGTCGAGGACCACGCTGGGAGCGCCGGTGCACTCGATCACCACGTCCGGCTCGAAGGGCAGGTCGTTGACCGCCACCGTGTGATAGGTGGCGCCGAGCCCGGCGACCAGCTCCGGCTTCGGTCCCTCGGTGTTCCGGTCGAGCACGTGGACGGTCAGCCCACGCTGGGTGCCGAGCAGGGCGGCCAGCAGCCCGATCGGCCCGGCCCCGGTCACCAGAACCGTCTGCGGCTGCCACTCGGCCCGGTGCCCGATCCGCTCGATGTGGTCCCAGGCCTTCGCCACCACACTTGTCGGCTCCAGCAGCACGCCCACCTGGGCCAGCGCCGGGTCGAGCGCGACCGCGAACCGCGGTTCGACCCGCCAGCGGTCCCGGGCGAAGCCGGCCAGTGCCTTGATGCCGTGTTCGGTGTACTGACCGTTACGGCACATGTCCCACTCGCCGACCGCGCAGTTCGAGCAGGGCACCGGGTCGGGATACCGGACGATCCCAGCCACCAGGTCACCGGTTTGGAGGGTGCCGCTGGAGTCCTCGATCACCCGGCCCAGTGACTCGTGCCCGATGACCAGGCGGTCGGCGCCCGGCGGCGCCTCGCCGTACTCTCCGGCGATGATCTCGTGGTCGGTGCCGCAGATCCCCACCGCCAGCGCCTCGACCAGGACAGAGCCCTCCTCGGCAGCCGGCTCCGGCTGATCCTCGACGAGGCTCAGCGAGTTGGCGACCCCGGGTTTCACAGTCACAGCGCGCACGACCTCATCTTTCCCCGCCGAGGGCCGCGCCGCTCCCGAAGCCGGCAGATCACCAGGCCTCGGCGGCGGCCAGGCGCGGACCCGACCGGCACTAGGATCAGCGGCATGACTCCCGAAGCCCTCGGCGCTCGGCTGGTCGCGCTGATCGCGCCGGTTGCGGCAACCCCGTCGGTCTCCGGCGGGCAACGGTTCGCCCGCGCCACCGTGGACGTCCCGCCGGACAGGTGGCTCACCGCGGTCCGGGCCGCGCGCGACGACGACACGTTGGCCTGCGACTTTTTCGACTGGCTCTCCGCGGTCGACGAGTTGACCGACGGCTTCGACGTGGTGGCGCACCTCTGGTCGACGCGGCTGCGGCACGGTGTGCTGCTGCGTACCCGGCTGCCGCGCGACGCGCCCACTGTCGCCTCGGTTGTCGACGTCTACCCGGGCGCCGCCTGGCACGAGCGGGAGACACACGAGATGTTCGGCATCGACTTCGCCGGCCACGGGGACCTGCTGCCGCTGCTGCTGCCGCCGGAGTTCGAGGGCCACCCGCTGCGCAAGGAGTTCGTGCTCGCCTCCCGGGTGGCGAAGCCCTGGCCGGGCGCGAAGGAGCCGGGCGAGTCCGAGGCTGGTGGTGGACGCCGGCCGATCCGCCCGCCGGGCGTACCCGCGCCGGGCGAGTGGGGCACCACGCCCACCCCGGCCGGCGCCGGTGGCGTGGGAGAGGGACCGCGTGGCGGCACCCCGGCCCGCCCGGCCGGTGAGCGTCCGGCGCGGCCCGCGCCGGGGACCCGTCCGGCGCGTACTCCCCGGTCTGCCGGCACCGCCGGCGGCCCGACCCGAGCCGAGCAGCCCTCGCCCGGCGTCGGCCCGGTCGCCGAGTCCGCGCGCGACGCGGCTGCGCCGGACACTCCTGGCGAGGGCCCGGCCGAGTCGGGCGGCGAGCCGATCGCGGACCCGCCGGGCCGCGCTGGCCGGAGCGACGACGGGGGTACGACCTGATGCCGCTCTGGGTGGAGTTGGTGCTGCGGGTGGGTGGCGTGCTCGTCGCGTTCCTCACCCTGCCGCTGCTTGTTGGCCAGGCCGAGCACAAGGTGATGGCGCACATGCAGGGCCGGCTCGGTCCGATGTACGCGGGTGGCTTCCACGGTTGGGCGCAGCTCGTGGCGGACGGGGTCAAGTTCGTGCAGAAGGAGGACATCACGCCGCGCGAGGCGGACCGGGCGGTGTTCCGGTTGGCCCCGGCGGTGGCCCTGGTGCCCTACCTGCTGGTGCTGCTGGTCATCCCGCTCGGCCCGAACGACCTGGTCGGGCAACCGTTGGACATCGGCCTGTTCTTCGTGCTGGCCGTGGTCGGTGTCGGCGTGGTGGCGGTGCTCATGTCGGCGTGGGCGTCGGCCAACAAGTACAGCCTGCTGGGCGGCCTGCGCGGGGCGGCCCAGTTGCTCGGCTACGAGCTACCGCTGGTGCTGGCCGCCGCTTCGGTGGCGATGGCGGCGGGCACGCTCAGCCTGTCGGGCATCGTCGAGGCGTGGCAGCCGTGGTGGTTGCTCTGGCAGGCACCCGCGATGATCGTCTTTTTCGTCGCCGGGCTGGCCGAGATCCGTCGGCCGCCGTTCGACATGCCGGTGGCCGACTCGGAGCTGGTCTTCGGCTACATGACCGAATACACGGGTCTGCGTTTCGCGTTCTTCCTGCTCGCCGAGTACGTCGGCATCGTGGTGATCGCCGCGCTGACCACTGTGCTGTTCCTCGGTGGGTGGCAGGGCCCGTTCGCCGACGACCAGCTGGGCTGGCTCTGGACGCTGCTCAAGATCTTCGCGGTGTCCTTCGTGATCATCTGGCTGCGGGTGTCCTACCCCCGGCTACGTGAGGACCAGCTCCAGCGCCTCTGCTGGCTGGTCCTCGTGCCCGCCTCCCTGGCCCAGTTGGTCCTCACAGCAGCCGTCCGCATAGCCCTGTAACCCCCACCCCCCACCCCACCCCCCACCCCCCCACCCCCCACCCCCCACCCCCACCCCCACCCCCCACCCCGCGCCCCCCACCCCTCCCGCGCCGATCTTGCACTTTCTGTCCCGACAAACTTGGGCGAATGTTGCATTTCGGCGTCAGGAAGTGCAAGATCGGCGCGAGTTGGAGGGGGCGCGGCGCGAGAGTCAGCGCAGCGGGGTGTGGGCCGGGTCCACCGGCTCTTGCGGGGGTGGGGGCGGGGTGCCGTCGCCGAAGGGGCGGCCACCCAGGGCCTCCCGACCGTGCGGGGTGACCCAGTTGGACAGGTCGGGGCCGAGCGGCACGATCCCGGTCGGGTTGATGTCGCGGTGCACCTCGTAGTAGTGCCGCTTGATGTGGTCGAAGTCGATGGTGTCGCCGAAGCCGGGGGTCTGGAACAGGTCCCGCGCGTACGCCCACAGCACCGGCATCTCACTCAGCTTCTGCCTGTTGCACTTGAAGTGGCCGTGATACACCGGGTCGAAGCGGACCAGCGTGGTGAACAGCCGCACGTCGGCCTCGGTGATGGTGTCGCCGACCAGGAAGCGCTGGTCGGTCAGCCGCTCGGCCAGCCAGTCCAGCCGGTCGAAAAGTCGGTGGTACGCCTTGTCGTACGCCTCCTGGCGGCCGGCGAACCCGCACCGGTAGACGCCGTTGTTGACGTCCCGGAAGACCACATGGTTGACCTCGTCGATCTGCGCCCGCAGGTGCTCGGGGTAGAGCTGCGGGGCACCGTCGCGGTGGTACGCCCCCCACTGGGTGGACAGGTCGAGACTCATCTGCGCGTAGTCGTTGGTCACCACCTGCCCGGTCGGCACGTCGACGATCGCCGGGACGGTGATGCCGCGCTCGTAGCCGGGAAAGCGCTTGAAGTACGCCTCCTGGATGCGCTCGATGCCGAGCACCGGGTCCCGGCCGCCCGGGTCGAGGTCGAAGGTCCAGCTCCGGGCGTCGTGGGTCGGCCCGGCCACCGCCATCGAGATGGCGTCCTCCAGGCCGAGCAGCCGGCGCACGATGATCAGACGGTTGGCCCACGGGCAGGCGCGACTGACCGCCAACCGGTAGCGGCCGGGCTCCACCGGGTACCCGTCGCGCCCGTCCTCGGTGATCCGAGTGGCGATGTACCGCTGGTCGCGGGTGAACTCGGCACCCGGCTCGACGTACTTCCCGCCTGTTTCCCCGCCCACGTCATCCTCCGGTTCGTCGCCGCCTCCGTCCCATCCTCGCGAATCTTCGGCCCGACTGTGCGGTGCGGCGCAACCTGGCCCGTCTCGCGGCCGGACGGCCCGGTTACCCTGCCGGCATGACGGATGTGGAGGCGGCGGCCCGGCGGTTCATCGCCGACGTGTGGAACGCGCGCCGGGAGGAGTCCGCGTACGAGTTGGTCGCCGAGGAGTGCCCGGGGCTGGGCGGCACCGGGCCGGAGGCGACGCTGGCCTGGCACCGGGAGCGGCGGGCGGCCTTCCCGGACCTGCGCTACAAGATCGTGGATGTGGTGGCGGCCGGCGAGCGGGTGGCCGTGCACTGGCGGGCTGCCGGCACGCACGCCGGGCAGTTCGGGCCGGTGCCGCCGACCGGGCAGGTGGCCAGCTACTCCGGTGCGACGTTCCTGCGCTTCGACGCGGCGGGCCGGATCGTCGAGGTGTGGAGCTGCACCGAGTTGTTCCAGTTGCTGCAACAGCTCGGCGTCGAGATGCTCCCTCCGACAGTCGTCAGCGGACCCGGGGCGTGATCCGACTGATCGGCAGATTGATCGGAAAGGGCTCGCCGGTGTCGACGAACTTCGTCCACCGCCCGGTCTCGGTGTAGACCTCGTTGACCGCGTCGATCCGGTAGGTCACGACCTCCAGGTCGCCACCCAGGGGCTCGATCCGCCAGTAGTAGGGGATGCCCGCCTGGGCGTACAGCGCCGGCTTCAACACCCGGTCGATCGAACGGGTGCTCGGCAAGACGATCTCGATGGCCACGACCACCTCATGCGGCTCGTACCTCGACGGCTCGCGTGCCGCCGCTGCCGCCGTGGTGATCAGCACGTCGGGGATGAAGGAGCGGGTGCGGTTGATCCGCACCTCGACCCCCTGGGTGACGTCGTAGCCGTCGGGGCAGTCTTCGTCGAGCGCAGCGCCAAGGCGCATCGCGATGCTCTGGTGGGTACGGGTGGGGGAGGGGGACATCAGCAGCACTCCATCGAGCAGTTCCCGGCGGCGGCCATCCTCGGGCAGCGCATCCAGATCGTCAGTCGTCCACTCGCTCTCGGGCGGGTGGTCGCTCTGCAGCGCGGCGGTCATGGACGGGTCCTTCCAGGTGCGTTCGTTCTCCCCACGACGACGGTACCGCCCTGGACCTGTGGGTGGTGGTCGCGCGCGCCGGGGCCACAGGGCAGGATGGTCGACATGACCGACCCCAGCGAGCACGGCGACCCGCCCGGCGCTACCGGCGCGCGCGGCCTGCCCGGTGCGGGCCTGGTAAAGGGGCTGGCGGTCACCCTCAAGACGATGACCAGCCGCTCGACCACCCAGCAGTACCCGGACGTCGCCCCCGACCTGCCGCCCCGCTCGCGTGGCGTTATCGCGCTGTCGGAGGAGAACTGCACGGTCTGCATGCTCTGTGCCCGGGAGTGTCCGGACTGGTGCATCTACATCGACTCGCACAAGGAGGAAGTGGTGGTGCCCGGCGCTGCCCGCCCCCGGCAGCGCAACGTGCTCGACAAGTTCGACATCGACTTCTCGCTCTGCATGTACTGCGGCATCTGCATCGAGGTCTGCCCGTTCGACGCGCTCTACTGGTCACCCGAATTCGAGTACGCCGAGTACGACATCAAGGACCTGCTGCACGACAAGGAGCACCTCGGCCAGTGGATGGCCACCGTCCCCGCGCCACCCGCGCACGACCCGAACGGGGAGCCGGCCAAGGAGGAGACCGCGGCCGCCCGCAAGGCCGCCGCCGCGCGTCCGGCCCCATCGGTACGCCCCGACGGCGACCAGGACCCCGCGACGTGACCGCCCGAGCCGGAGAGGCCGCCCGGTGACCGGCGCGGACGTGCTGCTGCTGGCCCTCGGCGCGGTGGCGGTCGGCGCGGGCGTGCTGGTGGTCACCACGAAGCACCTGGTCCGGGCGGGGCTCTACCTGGTGGTGTGCCTGGGCGCGCTGGCCGGTGACTTCCTCGTTCTGAGCGCCGAGCTGGTGGCCTGGGTCCAGGTGCTGATCTACGTGGGCGCGGTGGTGGTCCTGCTGCTGTTCGCGGTGATGCTGACCCGGGCGCCGATCGGCGCGTCCGACGACCTGGACCGGCCCGGCTGGCCGGCCGCCCTGATCGGTGGCGGCGCCGGGCTGGGGCTGACCGTCCTGCTCGTCGACGCGTACCGCTGGAGCACCGTCGCGCTGCCCGCCGCGGGTACCGCCGAGCGGCTGGGTGAGCAGATCTTCCAGTCCTGGGTGCTGCCGTTCGAGGTGCTCTCGGTGCTGCTGCTGTCCGCCCTGGTGGGCGCGATCGTGCTGTCCCGGCCGGACATCGGCCGAGCTGGCCCGCAACGCGACGGCCGGACAGTCGACCTGGTTGACAGCTTGCCCGGGGGGCGCCGGTGAGGCCGGTCATCCCGTACGTCACCGCCGCGCTGCTGTTCGGCCTCGGCGTCTACGGCGTGCTGCGCAGGCGCAACGCGGTGCTGGTGCTGATGTCTGTCGAGTTGATGCTCAACGCGGTCAACCTGATCCTGGTCACCGCGGACACCACCGCCCGCGCCGTGCTGCCGCACTCCGGGCAGGTCTTCGCGCTGTTCGTGATCGTCCTCGCCGCCGCCGAGATCGGGGTGGGGTTGGCGATCGTCCTCCAGCTCTACCGGCTGCGGGCCACCGTCGCCGTGGATGACGTGCCGCTGACCGAGCCGGCGCAGACCGTCGGCGGGCGCGAGCCGGCGCAGACCGTCGGCGGGCGCGAGCCGACCGTCCTGGACACGGAGGGGGGCCGGTGACCGGGCTGCTCGGGGCGTTGCTGCCCGCCGTACCGCTGGTCGCCGGCCTGGCCGGTCTGCTGTTGCCGCCGGCCCCGCGCCACAACGACACGACAGGCGGCGGCCGGGCCCGACAGGTGGCCGTGGCGCTCGGCGTCACCGGGGCGGCCGGCGCGTTGGCGCTGGCCGTCGCGCTGCTGCTCACCGTCGACGGGCCGACGGAGACGTCGACCACCTGGGTCGACGTCGGCGGGCTGGCGGTCACGCTCGGCGTACGGCTGGATGGCGCCGCCGCGCTTGTCGCGGTGGCGGTCACCGTGGTCGCCCTGGCCGTGCAGGTCTACTCGATCGGCTACCTGAGGCGCGGTCCACACGACGACGTCGACGTCGATCACCGCTACCCGCCGTACGCCGCGCAGATCAGCATCTTCACCGGCGCCATGCTGCTGGTGGTGGTCGCCGGTGACCTGATCATGCTGTTGGTCGGCTGGGAGGTGATGGGCCTCTGCTCGTACCTGCTCATCGCGCACGACCGCCGACTGGCCGGCGCCCCCGCCGCCGCCATGAAGGCGTTCCTGGTGACCCGGGTCGGTGACGTCGGGTTCCTGCTCGGCATCGCGTTGCTGGGTGTGTCGACGGGCAGTTTCCGGATCGCCGACGTGCTCGCCCACGACCACTCCAGCGCGACGTTGACCGCCGCGGGCCTGCTGCTGCTCGCCGGGGTGGCGGGCAAGAGCGCACAGTTCCCGCTGCACACCTGGCTGCCGGACGCGATGGCCGGCCCGACGCCGATCTCCGCGCTGATCCACGCCGCGACGATGGTCGCCGCCGGGGTGTACGCCGTGACCCGGCTCTACCCGCTGTTCACGGCCGCGCCGGTGACGCTGACGGTGCTGGGGGTGCTCGGCGCGATCACCCTGCTGCTCGGCGCGCTCGCCGCCACCGCCCAGGACGACATCAAGCGGGTGCTGGCCTGGTCGACGGTGTCCCAACTGGGCTACCTGACCGGCGCGCTGGCGGTCGGCTCGCCGGCGGCGGCGCTGTTCCACCTCCTCACCCACGCCGCGTTCAAGGCGCTGCTGTTCCTCGCCGCGGGCGCGGTGATCCACGCCGTGGGCACCACCCTGATGTCGGAGATGGGCGGGCTGCGGCGCAGCATGCCTGTGACGTTCTGGTGCACCGTGGTGGGCCTGGGCGCGCTGGCCGGGGTGCCGCCGCTGGCGGGCTTCTGGAGCAAGGACGGCGTCCTCACGGTGGCCGAGGCCGCCGCGCTGGAGGGCACCGGCCCGGCACCGTCGTGGGTGGGCTGGATCGTCTGGATCGCCGGCCTGCTCGGCGTGGCGATCACCGCCTGGTACGCGGGCCGGCTGTTGCTGCGCGCCTTCTTCGGCGCCCCACGACTGCCGCTGGTCCGGCCGCACGACCCGCCCGCGTTGCTGCGCTGGCCGGTGCTGCTGCTGGCCGTGCCGGCCGCGCTGCTCGGTCTGGTGGGGTTCGTCGGGGCGTTCACCGACCGCCTGCGGTTTTCGACCGTCCCGGTGGCGGGCTCCGAGGACGGCCTGGTTCACCTGGGGCCGGAGGTGCTGCTGCCGCTGGCGTTCCTGCTGGTCGGGGCGGCGCTGGTCACCCTGGGATGGCGTCGGAACCCGGCCGCCGACCCGGCGGCCGCGCTGGGTCCGCTGCGGCCGGTCTTCGCCCGCGCGTTCCGGCTCGACGACGTCCAGCACACCCTCGTCGTACGCCCGGTCCGCGCGCTGGCCCGCGTCACCCGCGCGGGTGACGAGGTGGTGGTGGACGGTGCCGTCGAGGGCAGCGGGCGAGCCGCGACCGGTCTGGGCGCGGGGCTGGCCGCGCTGCACCGGGCGGCGCTGCCCCGGGCCGCCGCCGGCGTACTGGCCGGCGCGCTGCTGATCGGGCTCGCCGCCACCCTGATCGGAGTTGTCCAGTGAGCGCGAGGAGTGCGCCGGGGTTGCGCGCCCCGCAGTCGCGAACAAAGGCGGTCCAGTGAGCGCGAGGAGTGCGCCGGGGTTGCGCGCCCCGCAGTCGCGAACAAAGGCGGTCCAGTGAGCGCGAGGAGTGCGCCGGGGTTGCGCGC